>NZ_JAURWA010000048.1 GCF_030655195.1 Patulibacter sp.
CCACCCCCGCCCCCCCCCCCCCCCCCCCCCGACGACCGCGCCACCCCAGGGGGTGGGTCTCTCTGAGGCCTCGCGGTGTCGTGGAGTCGTTCACGACACGGGCCCCGGCGGGCGGTACCGTCGGGGGGTGCCGTCGCCCGAGCCCACCGACGAACCTCCGGTCCCGCCCGCCGACGACCCGCCGGTCCGGGCCCCCGACGACCCTCCGGCCAGGCCCGTCGGTCCGGCCGACCGGCCCCCAGCCGCCGCGGACGGCCCCGCAGCAGCAGAGGCCGCCTGGGCGGAGCGGCCGCTCGATCCGCGCGACTACTCCCGGCGGACGCACCTCGCCAACGAGCGCACCTACCTGGCGTGGTGGCGGACCGGGCTCACCGCTCTTGCCGCGGCGCTCGCCGCAGCCCGGGTCGTGCCCGAGCTCTCGGGAGCCCAGGACCGCTGGCCCTACACCCTGCTCGGCGCCGCGTGCGCGGTGGCCGGCGTGCTGGCGATCGCCTACGGGCACCGCCGCCGGATCGCCGTCGAGGAGGGGCTGATGCACGGGACGTTCCCCCCGGTCGACCGTCGCGTCACGGGCATCATCACCGGCCTGGGACTCGCGATCGGCACCGGGATGCTGATCCTCATCGTCCTCGAGACCTGACCGACGGCGCGGGGCGGCACCTGCCTGCGTCGGCCTCTGTCCTCCGCCGACCGACGCAGGTTCGTGTCGTCAGGCGGCACATCGCCGCGTCGGTCTCCGCGCCCGCCACGCCGACGCGGGTTCGTGTCGTCAGGCGGCACATCGCAGCGTCAGTCCCCGCGCCCGCCACGCCGACGCAGGTTCGTGTCGTCGGGCGGCACATCGTCGCATCGGTCCCCACGCCCCCACCGACCGACGCGGGTTCGTGTCGTCAGGCGGCACATCGCAGCATCAGTCCCCGCGCCCGCCACGCCGACGCAGGTTCGTGTCGTCAGGCGACACATCTCAGCATCGGTGCCCGCGCCCCCGCCGGCCGACGCGGGTTCGTGTCGTCAGGCGGCACATCTCAGCATCAGTCCCCGCGCCCGCCACGCCGACGCAGGTTCGTGTCGTCAGGCGACACATCTCAGCATCGGTCCCCGCGCCCGCCACGCCGACGCGGGTTCGTGTCGTCAGGCGACACATCGCAGCGTCAGCCTGCACGATCGGCTCCGAACCCGTCGCGCCGCCGGCCGCCGGCCGTCGCGCCGCCGGCCGACGCGCTCGGCTCGCCCGGGCCGCCACGCCGCTCCGACCGCGCCCCTCAGTCCTCGCGGCCCGTCTCCCGCGCCACGCGCGCGTCCTTCTCGTGCGACGAGGCGAGCAGGGCCTCCTGGGCGCGGAGGATCGCCGCGGTGCGCTCCGGATCGCCCGTGGCGAGGATCCGGGCGGCGAGCAGGCCGGCGTTGCGGGCGTTGCCGATGCCGACGGTCGCGACGGGGACGCCCGCGGGCATCTGCACGATCGACAGGAGCGAGTCCATGCCGTCGAGGTGCTTCAGCGGGACCGGGACGCCGATGACCGGCAGCGGTGTGGTCGAGGCGAGCATCCCGGGCAGGTGGGCCGCACCGCCGGCGCCGGCGATGATCACCTGGATCCCGCGCCCGTGGGCCTCGGTGCCGTAGGCGATCATGTCGCGCGGCGCGCGGTGGGCGGAGACGACGCGCACCTCGTGGGCGATGTCGAACTCGCCCAGCGCCTCGGCGGCGGCGAGCATGGTCGGCAGGTCCGAGTCGCTGCCCATGACGATCCCGACGACGGGCTGGCTCATGCGGTGCTCCGGGTGGTGGTGATGGGGATGCCCGCGTGGCGACGGGCCGAGCGCCGCGCGACGGCGGACCGCGCCCGACCTCGCGGGTGGGTGCGGCTCACGACGCCGTCCCCTCGAGGATCTCGGCCGCGCGCCAGGCCGTGGCGCGGGCGGTGGCGACGTCGGGGCCCAGGGCGGTGACGTGCCCGAGCTTGCGGCCCGGCCGGGCGCCCTTGCCGTAGAGGTGGACGTGCGCGCCCTGCACCGCCAGCGCCGCCGGGAGCCGCTCGCGCGGGTCGCTGCCGTCCTCCGGGCCTACGACGTTCACCGTCACCGCGGCGGGGGCGATCAGCTCGGTCGAGCCCAGCGGCCAGTCCAGCGCGGCGCGCACGTGCTGCTCGAACTGCGACGTCACCGCGCCCTCGATGGAGTAGTGGCCCGAGTTGTGCGGGCGCATCGCGAGCTCGTTGACCTGGAGACCGTCCGGGGTCAGGAACAGCTCGACCGCGATCAGTCCCGTCCCGCCGATGTGCTCGACGATCCGGACGGCCAGGTCGGACGCCTCGGCCGCCAGCGCGTCGTCGATCTCGGCCGGGGCGACGAGCTCGCGGAGCATCGCCTCGTGCTGCACCGTCTCGACGACCGGGTACGCCGCGGTCGCGCCGTCGGACGTGCGGGCGACCTGGACGGCGAGCTCCCGCTCGATGCGCAGCGCCGGCTCGACGAGCGCACCGTCCGGCAGCGGGGCCAGGAACGCCGCGGCCGCCTGCGCGTCGGCCACGACGCCGACGCCCCGGCCGTCGTAGCCGCCGCGCGGGGCCTTCAGGACGACGGGCCAGCCGTGGGTCGCGGCGAACTCGGCGACGTCCACGGCGGTCCGCGCGTGCTCGAACGGCGGCACGGGGAACCCGGCCTCCCCCAGCCCGCGACGCTGATGCAGCTTGTCCTGGGCGAAGAGCTTGGCGGCGGGCGCCGGGACGAGCCGGTGGCCCTCCTCCTCGAGCGTCCGGAGCAGCGCGTTGTCGACGCCCTCGAACTCGAAGGTCACGACGTCGACGCCCGAGGCGAACTCGCGCAGCACGTCGAGGTCGCCGTGGTCCCCGACGAGCGCCTCGGCGCCGGCGAGGACCGCGGCGTCGGACGGGCCGTCCGCCAGCAGGCGCAGGTCGACGTCGAGCGCGATCGCGGCCTGCTGGTCCATGCGCGCCAGCTGGCCGGCGCCGAGGACGCCCAGACGCGGGCGGCGCGGGGCGTCGTCGGGGGCGGGCGGGCGCGGGTTCAGGAGCTCGGCCATTCGCCCGCAAGGGTAGTTCCTGATGCGTCCCGGACCGGAGCCGGCCCCTCGGGATGCGCGCCGGGGGGGTACCTGCGAGCCCCTGGCGGTCCAGGGAGGTTCCCGCCCCCGGTGCGCCGGCGAGCCCCGGGCGGCCCCTCCGGGACCGGCGTACCCCGGGGGCCTCGCCCGTCCGACGGCGCCCGTGCAGCATCGATGACGGCCCCGAGACGCGCCTCGCCGAGATCGGCCCGCACCTCCAGTGCGTCCAATCACACGACCGCATCGTTGCTTGATGCAGAGGACCGACGGCGTTTCGCCGGCCCCCAGGGTTCCGCTCCAGGCGGAACGACACGGGGCCGCCCCGCGGCCCGAACCAAGGATCCTCCATGCGTTTGTTCCGACGCGGCCGCCTCGCGGCCGCACCCGTCGACGTCCTCGAGGACGTCGGCGCCACCAGCCGCAGGTCGTTCCTGCGGGCCTCCGGCGGGTACGCGGCGGTCGCCGCCGTCCCCACCGCCGCGGTCCTCGCGGCCCCCGCCGGCGCCACCAGCGCCCGCCCCGCCAACGGCGTCCCCACGGCCAACCCGACGGGGACCCCGCCGACCGAGCCGGTCATGGCCTACGTCCACGACGCCAAGGCCGGCACGGTCGTGATCATGACCGGGACCACCGAACGGACGGTGAAGGACCGCGAGCTCGTCCGGCGCCTGACCGTCGCGACCAAGAAGCGGAAGCCGAAGAAGCGCGCCACCAGGCGCCGCACCACCGCCCGCAGGCCGTCCTCCACCGGCCGGAAGGGCTGAGCGCATGTCGTCCCATCGCGAGGCACCCGAGGTCAGCCAGGACCCGTCGGTCGACAACACCGACACGTACGCGTTCGTCAGCCCCGACCGGCCCGACACGGTCACGATCCTGACGAACTACATCCCGCTCGAGGCGGCGGCCGCCGGCCCGAACTTCTACGAGTTCGGCGAGGACGTCCTCTACTCGATCTACATCAGCAACAGCGGCACCGGCCTGCCGGACATCACCTACACGTTCCGCTTCGAGACGACCGTCCTGAACAAGCGGACGTTCCTCTACAACCTCGGGCCGATCACGTCGCTGGACGACCCGAACTTCAACCGCCGGCAGTCCTACTCGGTGACGAAGCAGATCGGCAAGGGCGCGCCGAAGCTGCTCGCCTCCGGCCTGCGCTCCCCGCCGTGCAACATCGGCCCGCACTCGACACCGAACTACACGAAGCTCTCGCAGGCGGCGATCCACCGGCTGCCGGACCAGGAGGTCGTCTTCGCCGGCCAGCGCAACGACGGCTTCTACGCCGACCTCGGCGCGATCTTCGACCTCGCGGACCTGCGCCCGTTCCAGACGCTGCACGTCGCGCCGATGGTGCCCTCCGTCGGCCTCGACACCCTGAAGAACGGCATCAACGTCCACACGATCGCGCTGCAGATCCCGATCACGTCGCTGACCCGCGACGGCTCGCGACCGAAGGACGTCGACGCGGCGGTCTCGACGATCGGCGTCTGGGGCGCGGCCTCGCGCCGCAAGATGCGCCTGCGCGGCGACACGACCGGGCAGCACACCGAGTCGGGGCCGTGGGTCCAGGTCTCGCGCCTGGGCAGCCCGCTCTTCAACGAGCTGATGGTCCCGATGGTCGAGAAGGACGGCTGGAACGGCAGCCAGCCCTCCGGCGACTCCGAGTACGCCGACGGCGTGAAGCAGCCCGAGCTCTCGCGGATGATCCCCGACCTCTACCCCGGCGTCTTCGAGAGCCTGAAGGCGCTCGCGAAGAGCGGCAAGAGCCGCGAGGACATGGTCGCCCTCCTCCTGACGGGCTTCAAGAAGGGGATCTTCCCGGGGTTCCAGAACTACACGGGCCCGATCCAGTCGGACATGCTCCGCCTGAACGTCGCGGTGCCCCCGACCTCCACCCCGCAGCACCTCGGGGCCCTGGACGGCGACGCCGCCGGCTACCCGAACGGCCGCCGGGTGGAGGACGACGTCGTGACGATCTTCGTCCGCATGCTCGCGGCGGTCATCAACGACCGGTTCGACAAGGGCTTCACGCCCGACCTCGCGGTCAAGGTCGTCACGCAGGGCGTGCCGATCCCGCCGACCGGGCCCGTCGGATCGAGCTCGCGCTTCTGGTCGGGCTTCCCGTACCTGGGCGACCCGTTCTCCGGCTTCGACAACCCGACCGTGACCTCCGCGTCCGGCCCGCTGCCCAACATCACGATCCCCGGGGTGACCCCGTGAGCCCCGAGCCCGTCGTCCGGCCGCACCCCGAGCCGGTCGTCCTCGACATCGGCGGCGGCTTCGGCGCGCTCGTCGTCCACGGTCCCTCCGACGAGATCGACACCCCGATCGAGTGGAGCCCCGCCGACGACGACGACACCCGCAAGCACCAGCACGTCCTCGAGCGCCCGACGGGTGACGAGACGTTCTACGCGGCCGTCTTCGACCGGCTCCCCGTCGGGACGATCACGCTCTGGGTCCGCGGGGAGGTCCTCGAGCGCGACGTCGAGATCACCGACGGCGCGGTTACCGAGCTCCACTGGGCCCCGCCGGCCGGCTGATCGTGCGCGCCTCGAGCAGCGCGGGCGGCGGGCCGCCGCCGGCCGGTCGGCCGGGATCCGCCACGTCCACCGGCGGACCACCGGCGGGTCGCCGGCGCCTCACCGCGTCGCTGAGCCGGCGCGAGTGGCGGCGCGTGGCGCTGCTCCTCGGCGCGGTCGTGCTGCTGCACGTCGTCGGCTTCGGGCTGCTCTTCGGCGCGGTCCTCCCCGCCGACCTGAGCCTCGGCACCACCGGCGTCTTCGGCGTGGGGATCGGCATCACCGCCTACACCCTGGGCATGCGCCACGCGTTCGACGCCGACCACATCGGCGCGATCGACAACACGACGCGGAAGCTCATGGCCGACGGGCAGCGTCCCGTCAGCGTCGGCTTCTTCTTCTCGCTCGGGCACTCGTCCGTCGTGTTCCTGCTCGCCCTCGCGTTCGCGGTCGGGATCCGGGGCCTCAGCGGTGCCGTGCAGGACGAGGACTCGACGCTGCAGCAGGCGACCGGCGTGATCGGCCCGCTGGTGTCCGGGTCGTTCCTGCTGCTGATCGGCGTCATCAACCTCGTCGTCCTGCTCGGGATCGTGCGGGTGTTCCGCCGGATGCGCCACGGCGAGTTCGACGAGCAGCAGCTCGAGGACCAGCTGAACTCGCGGGGGTTCATGAACCGGTTCCTCGGGCGCGCCACCCGGGCGGTCACGAAGCCGTGGCACATGTATCCGCTGGGCCTGCTGTTCGGGCTGGGCTTCGACACCGCGACCGAGGTCGCGCTCCTGGCGACCGCCGGCAGCGCGGCGGCGGGCGGCCTGCCGCTCTACGCGATCCTCTGCCTGCCGATCCTCTTCGCGGCGGGCATGACGCTGCTCGACACGATCGACGGGATCTTCATGACCGCCGCGTACGGCTGGGCCTTCGCCAAGCCGGTGCGGAAGGTCTTCTACAACATCACCATCACCGGTCTGTCGGTCGTCGTCGCCCTCGGGATCGGCCTGATCGAGGTCGTCCAGGTGCTCGCCGACGAGCTGCGGCTGACCGGCGGCGTGTGGGACGTCTTCGCCGCGCTGGACCTCAACGCGGTCGGCTACGCGATCGTCGGGCTCTTCGTCCTGACGTGGCTCGTCGCGGTCTCCGTCTGGCGCTTCGGCCGGATCGAGCAGCGCTGGAACGCGAAGCTGCAGCCACCCGCCGGCTGAGCGCTCGGCCCACCCGGCCGTGGCGGCGGCCCGGGCGCCGGACGGGTCGAGGACGAGCGGCGACGCCGTGGGTCGGTCAGCGCCCGACGCCCGCCCCCACGGCACCCTTCGCCCCGGTGATCGCGCCCGCGATCTCGCCCGCGCGCACCGCGACGGTCGACAGCAGGGTCGAGGTCAGCCCGAAGGCGTGCTCGTCCGCACCCTGCAGGAACAGCCGGGCGCCGGCGGACGGCACGCGGAGACGCAGGCCGTGGTCGCGCTCGACGATCGGCAGGTCGTCCCGGAGGTCGACGAGTCCGCCCGCGCTGCCGAGCAGCGCGATCGGGTCGGCCGGCCGGTACCCCGTCGCGTAGACGACGGCGTCGCAGTCGAGGACCTCGGTCTCGAGCGTCGTGGAGCTCTCGACGTGCAGCCGGACGCCGTCGTCGCCCTCGACCTGCTCCGTCACCCGGGAGACGTTCATGATCCGCAGCCGCTCGTGGCCCCCCACGAGCTCCTGGTAGTGCGCGCTGTAGAGCGACTCGATGAGGTCGCCGTCCACCACGGAGTAGTTCGTGTTGCGGTGGTAGTCGAGGATCTCCCGCTTGGCGCTCTCGGGCGCGCGGTGGAACTCGTCGACGGCGTCCGGGTCGAAGACGCGGTTGGCGAACGGCGAGTCGTCGGCCGGGGAGTAGCCGAAGCGCGAGAAGACGGAGCAGATCTCGGCGTCCGGGAACCGGCGGTAGAGGTGGTCGACGGCCTCCGCCGCGCTCTGCCCGGCCCCGACGACCGCGAAGCGCCGCGGGGTCTGCGCCGACGACGCGACCTCCTCGACGCGGCCCAGCAGCTCCGACGTGTGCCAGATCCGTGCCGAGCAGACCACGCCCGCGGGGACGACCGGGGTCAGGCCGCAGCCGACGACGACCGTCGTGGCACGCGTGACCGTGGTGTCGCCGCCGGGCCGGCGGGCGACGACGTCGAAGGCCTGCACCTCGCCGTCCTCCTCGACCGGCCGGACGTCGACCACCTCGGATCCGTAGGTGACGAGGTCGTCCACGCGGGCGGCGGCCCACGAGAGGTAGTCGTGGAACTCGATCCGCAGCGGGAACAGCGTCTTGCGGTTGATGAAGTCCGCCAGCCGGCCCCGGTCCGTCAGGTACGAGACGAAGCTGAAGTCGCTCGCCGGGTCGCGCATCGTCACGAGGTCCTTGAGGAACGACACCTGCATCGTGGCGTCGTCGAGGAGCATCCCGCGGTGCCAGCCGAACTCGGGCTGGCGCTCGAAGAAGCGGGCGGTCGTGCCCTCGGACTCGTGCAGCGCGATCGCGAGCGACAGGTTGGACGGGCCGAAGCCGATCCCGGCGACGTCGACCGCGGGCTCTCGGCGCTCGGCGCTCATGCGTCGCTCCCGGGCCCGGCGGGGGCGTCCGCGACGGCGGCGGCCCCGTGATGGCGCACGAGCGACAGCGGGCGCAGGTCGGTCCAGTGCTCCTCGACCCACCGTTCCGCGTCGTCCCGCGTGGCGCCCTCGAGGACCGGGGTCCAGCCGTCGGGCACGTCGGCGAAGGCCGGCCACAGGGAGTGCTGGCCCTCGTCGTTGACGAGCACGGAGAAGGTGCCGTCGGGGTCGTCGAAGGGGTTCGTCATGCGGCAGCTCCGAGATGGGGGATCGAGCTACGACGGGAGGTCGCGTGTTCTTCGGGCAACCTAACACACGCTGCCGCGAACGTCGGCCTCCCGTGGACGGCGTCTGCCGGGACCGCCTAGGTCCGGTCGGGCGCGCCGTCCACGAGCCCGCGGACCACGTCGACGACCTCCGTCGTGCGCGCCGCCAGGAAGAGGTGCCCACCCGGTGCGGTGCGCGCCGCGAACGGGCCGTCGGTGGCCGCCGCCCAGGTCGCGATGCCCGCCTCGGTCGTCGTCGGATCGTCCCGGCCGACGATCGCGGTGATGCCGGCCCGGAGGCGCGGGGCGTCCTCGGGGACGTACGCCGCGAGCAGGGCGTAGTCGGCGCGCAGGGGCGGCAGCAGGAGGTCGAGGACGTCGGGGTCCTCGAGCAGCTCGCGCGGGGTGTCGCCCGAGGCCGCGAGCCCGTCGACAAGGGCGGCGTCGTCCGGCACGCCGTCCGGCCGCAGCTCGCGCTGGGTCGCCGGGCCGCCGCGACCGCCGACGACGAGGTGCAGGACCGACCCGGGGCCACGGGCCTCGAGCCGCCGGGCGACCTCGTGCGCGACCGAGCCGCCCATGCTGTGCCCCAGCAGGACGGCCGGACCGTCGAGACGTGCCGCGAGCTCGTCGGCGGCCGCGTCGGCGAGCTCGGCCATCGTCGTCGGCGCGGGCTCTCCGAGGCGCGCCTCGCGACCGGGGAGCGCGATCGCCCACGGGTCGACGGCGGCCGGCGCGTCCAGGGAGAGCGCCGCGAAGAACGAGGCGGGCGCCCCCGCCGGCGGGAAGCAGACCAGCGGCGTCCGGCCCTCCGACTCGGGCCGGTAGCGGCGGATCCACGGGGACGGCGAGGAGGAGGTCACGGAGAGGGGCGGGGGCACCGGGGGATGCGCCGTCCGCGTGGATCAGGTTACCCTAACTCCGATGTCCCCCCTCGCCCCGCCCAGCCACCCCGACCGTCCGGAGATCCGCTGATGCGCATCGTCCTCTTCGGCTACCAGACCTGGGGCCACGACCTGCTGACGAAGCTCCTGGCGTCGGACCACGAGGTCGTCCTCCTGGTCACGCACCCCGACGGCGACGACCCGTACGAGGGGATCTGGAACGACCACGTCGGCGAGCTCGCCCGGGAGCACGGCATCCCGGTGGTCGAGCGCGAGATCCCCAACGACGACGAGCTCGCGCAGACGATCCGCGACGCCGACGCCGACGTCGCGGTGGCGATCAACTGGCGCCGCTGGATCGCGCCGGAGATCTTCTCGATCCCGCGCCTGGGCACGCTGAACACGCACGACGCGCTGCTGCCGAAGTACGCCGGGTTCGCCCCGCTGAACTGGGCGCTCGTCAACGGCGAGGAACGCGTCGGGATCACCGCCCACCTGATGAGCGCGGGCCTCGACCAGGGCGACGTCGTCGGCCAGGCGAGCGTCGAGGTCGGACCCACCGACACGACGGCGGACCTCTTCCACAAGACCCTCGCGCTGTTCGGCCCGCTGACGCTCGAGTCGCTCGAGAAGATGGAGTCCGGCGACTACACCCCGGTGCCGCAGGACCTCTCGCAGGCGTCGTTCTTCCACAAGCGCACGGACGAGGAGAACCGCATCGACTGGTCGTGGCCGGCCGACGAGCTCGAGCGGCTCGTGCGCGCCCAGACCGATCCGTACCCCAACGCGTTCACGCACCGCGGCACGGAGCGGATCGGCATCCTCGAGGCCTCGGTCTCGAAGCAGGTCTACGGCGGCACCGGCGGGCGGATCTTCTACCGCGAGGGCGACGGCGTCGCGATCGTCGCCGGCCCACAGCCGCACAAGGGCCGCAACCGCGGCCTCGTGATCCAGAAGCTGCGGGCCCCGGACGGCACGGTCCTGACGGGTGCGGAGTACTTCACGCGCATGGGCGGCTATCTGACGCCCTACCCGGTGGGCTGAAGGCGTCCGGCGGGGCGGGGCCGACCCCCGGGGTCGCCCGTCAGCCCGTCCCCTCCTCGCGCCGGGCCGTCAGCCGTGCCGCCAGGCCCGCCACGGTCGGCTGCTCGAAGACGTCGCGGGCGCTGATCGCGACGTCGAGGCGCTTGCGCGCCCTGCCGACGAGCAGGACGGCGAGCAGCGAGTGGCCGCCGAGGTCGAAGAACGAGTCCTCCACGCCGACCCGCTCGAGGCCCAGGACCTCGCCGTAGAGCTCGGCCACCACCACCTCGTCCGGTGTGGTCGGCTCGCCGCCCGCTCCACCCGTGTCGAGCTCGGGCCGCGGCAGCGCCCGCACGTCGAGCTTGCCGTTGATCGTCAGCGGCAGGGCGTCGACGACCACGACGGCCGCCGGGACCATGTACTCGGGCAGGCGGTCCTTCAGGGCGTCGCGCAGGCGCCCGCCGAGATCGTCCGGCGCGTCGCCCTCCGGGACGACGTAGCCGAGCAGCCGGGCGGCCGGGGGTGCGGTCGCGCCGTCGGTCTGGGACGCGGCGCCGTCGGCCTCACCGGTCTCCCCCGCGTCGACCACGACGGCCGCCTGCGCCACCCCGGGCAGGTCGTCGAGGGCGGACTCGATCTCGCCCGGCTCGACGCGGTGGCCGCGGATCTTCACCTGGTCGTCCGTACGGCCGAGGAAGTCGATGATCCCGTCCGCGCGGCGCCGGACGAGGTCGCCCGTGCGGTACATCCGCTCGCCGGGGGCGCCGAACGGATCGGCGACGAACCGGGCGGCTGTCAGGGCCGCGCGGTCGTGGTAGCCGCGGGCCAGGCCGATCCCGGCGATGTAGAGCTCGCCGGGGGCGCCGGGCGGCACGGGCCGGAGCGCCCCGTCGAGGACGTGCGCGCGGGTGTTGAGGATCGGCCGCCCGACGGCCGGGGTCGCGCTCTCGTCCGTGCCCGCGCCGAGCGTGTTGATCGTGTACTCCGTCGGCCCGTAGAGGTTGTAGCCGAGCGTCCCGTCCGTCTCGCGCAGCCGGGTCCAGACGGCGTCGGAGACGGCCTCGCCGCCGAGGAGGACGAGGGCCGGGCGGTGGGCGAGGTGCTCGCGCCCGTCCAGCAGCCCCTGGTCGAACAGGTGGTGCGCGTAGGTCGGGGTGACGTTCACGACGTCGATGCGGTGCGCGTCGCAGTAGGCGACGAGCGCCTCGGCGTCGCGACGGAGGTCCTCGTCGCAGACGTGCACCTCGTGGCCCTCGACGAGCCAGAGCAGCTCCTCCCACGACATGTCGAACGCGAACGAGACCGTGTGGGCGATCCGCAGCCGACGGCCGGCGGCGGCGATCACGGGCTCGAAGATCGCCTGGCGGTGGTTGACCTGCATGTTCGTCAGGCCACGGTGCGGGGTGACCACCGCCTTCGGCCGACCCGTCGAGCCGGAGGTGTAGATGACGTAGGCGGGGTGCTCGAGCCGGCCGGGCGTGCCGGGCGCGAACCCGGGGCGCTCGTCGTCGTCGAGCGGGGCGCCGGAGAGCCCGGCCAGGCGGTCGACCACCGCGGGGTCGTCGAGGAGGACGCGGGGCACCGCCGCGTCGTCCGGCAGCGCCGCCGCCGCGCCGCTCGTCGTGAGCACGCACACCGGGGCGGCGTCCTCCAGCATCAGGGCGATGCGCTCGGCGGGGTGGTCGAGGTCGATCGGCAGGTACGCCGCGCCCGTCGCCAGGACCGCGAAGAGCGCCGCGACGGCGTCGGAGGAGCGGCGCAGCGCGAGCGCGACCGTCGCCTCCGGGCCGGCACCGTGCTCGAGCAGCAGGCGCGCGAAGCGGTGGACGCGGTCGTTCAGCTGCGCGTAGGTCAGGCGCTCGTCGCCGGAGACGAGGGCGAGCAGGTCGGGCGTGCGCTCGGCCTGTGCGGCGAGCAGCTCGGCGACGGTGTCGTCGGGAACCTCCCGGTCGGCCAGCGCCCACGCGGCCTCGTCCTCGGCGCGCTCGGCGTCGAGCAGGACGTCGATCCGGGCCGTCGGCGCGTCGAGGTCGTCGACGAACCGCTCGAGCACCGCGACGTAGCGGGCGAGGATCGTCTCGGCGGCGTCGCGGTCGAGGACGTCGGGACGGTGGTCGAGCAGCAGGCGCAGGCGCGGTCCCGGAGTCGCGACGAGCGTCAGCGGGTAGTGCGTCGCGTCGACGCCGGCGACGACCTGGGCGCCGTGGCGCTCGCGCAGCGCCTGCAGCGACGCGTCGTCAGCGCCGCCGAAGTTCTGCAGCACGAAGAGCGTGTCGAAGAGCGCGCCCGAGCCCGTCCCCGCGGCGCGCTGGATCGCGCCGAGGCCGAGGTGCTCGTGGCCCATCAGCGCGGTCCGCTCGTCCTGCCGACGGCGCACCAGCTCGCGGACGGTCTCCGCCGGATCGAGGCGGACGCGGTCGGGGACGGTGTTGATGAAGAGGCCGAGGATCCGCTCGACGCGGTCGACCTCGGCCGGGCGGTCGGCCACCGTGACCCCGAAGGCGACGTCGTCGCGGCCCAGCGTGCTGCCCAGGACGAGGCCCCAGGCGGCGGTCAGGACGGCGTTCAGGGTGACGCCCGCGTCGCGGGCGGCGTCCGTCAGCCGCGACGTCAGGGCGGCGGTCAGCGCGGTCCGGCGGCTCTCGGGGAGCACCGGGTCGGTGCGGCCCGCGGGCCCGATCAGCGTCGGCTCCTCGAAGCCGGCCAGCGCGGTCCGCCAGGCCTCCTCGGCGGCGGGGACGTCCCGGTCGGCGAGCCACGCGAGGTGGTCGGCGTAGGAGCCCGTCGGCTCGAGCCCCGCGTCGTCGCCGGAGGAGGCATAGAGGGTGAGCAGCTCGTCGCGGAAGAGGCCCTGCGACCAGCCGTCCCAGAGGACGAGGTGGTTCGTGACGACGAGCCGGTCGCGGCCGTCGCCCAGGCGCACGACGAGCATGCGGAAGAGCGGCGGGGCGGCCAGGTCGAAGCGCTCCGCGCGGTCGGCGGCGAGGGTCCGCTCGAGCTCGGCGCGACGCTTCTCGGGGGTGCGGTCGGCAAGGTCGAGCTCGCGGATCGGCATCGACACGGCGCGGCCGACGACCTGCACCGGTCGC
The DNA here is from genome assembly GCF_030655195.1 of Patulibacter sp. Classification (GTDB taxonomy): domain Bacteria; phylum Actinomycetota; class Thermoleophilia; order Solirubrobacterales; family Solirubrobacteraceae; genus Patulibacter. The sequence goes on from NZ_JAURWA010000048.1 coordinate 13,422, forward strand.
GGCAGCCCGTCGGACTGGAACGCGGCGCGGAGCACGGCGTTGCGGCGCAGCAGCGTCGCGCAGGCCGCGCGGAGGCGGTCGAGGTCGACGCCGCCGTCGATCTCGTAGACCGTCTGCAGGGTGTACGGGTCGAGGTCGCCGGCGTCGAAGACCGAGTGGAAGTAGAGCCCCTCCTGCAGCGGCGCGAGCGACCAGACGTCGTCGACCGGGACGGGGCTGCGGTCCACGACGAGGTCGAGCTCGTCCTGCGTCAGCCCCACCGTGCGCAGGTCGGCGGCGCGCAGCTCGGGGACGATCCCGTCCGCCGCGGCGCGCAGCTCGCGCAGCGCGGTCGCCCAACCGTCGCGGATGACGGCGAGGTCTCCGTCGCCCAGGTCGTCCGTGGTGCGCGAGAACGTCGCGCGCAGGACGGTCCCGCCGGGGCGCTCCTCGCCGACGACGTCGAGCTCGAGCAGGTGCGGTCGGCGCTGGCCCGGGTCGCCGCCGGGGACGAGCGCGTCCTGCTCCGCCGCGGGGGTCCACGGGGCGCCCGTGGCCGCCGGGAAGCGACCGAAGTAGTTGACCTGGACCTGGGCCTCCGCCGTGCCCCGCAGGACGGCCGCGCCCTGCGGGTCCAGGTGGCGCAGCAGCCCGTGGCCGGCGCCGTGGTCGGGGGCGGCACGGACCCGGTCGACGATGCCGCGCAGGGCGGCGAGCACGTCGGCGGGGTCGACGTCGGGCAGGCGGACGGGCTGCACGCTCGTCAGCCAGCCGACGGTGCGGGAGAGGTCGACGTCGGGCGCCAGGGGGTCGCGGCCGTGGCGCTCGAGGTCGACGAGCAGCGGCGCGGACGCGTCGCCGCGGTCGGCACGCCAGCGGGCGACGGCGACGCCGAGCGCGGCGAGCAGCACCTCGGTGACGTCGGAGCCGGTGGCGGCCGGGACGTCGGTGAGGAGCGCGGCGGTGTCGGCGGGGCCGACCTCGACGGCGGTGGTGACGATCGACGCGGTGGTGCCGGCGGACGGGGTGTCCGCGCCGGGGACGTCGGACGGGCCGGCGCCGGGCGGGGCCGCGTCCGCCCGCGGGACCAGCTCGGCGCCGGGCCGGAGCTCCGCCTCCCAGTGGGCGAGCTCGCGCAGGCGGTCCGGGGTGCCGGCGGCCTCCGCGGCGGCCCGGCCCGCGCGACGCAGCGAGGTGGTCACGGGCTCGAGCCGCGGCGTCGTGCCGGCGCGGACCGCGTCCCAGGCGACGGCGAGGTCCTCGAAGAGGATGCGCCAAGAGACCCCGTCGACCGCGAGGTGGTGGACGGTGAGCACGAGTCGGCCGTCGGCGTCGGGGCCGGCGTCGAGCCAGACCGCGTCGAGCATCCGGCCGGCCTGCGGGTCGAGGCGACCGGCGGCCGCGTCGGAGGTCGACGTCACGAGCTCGCGGAGCGCGTCGGCGGTCAGGGCCGCGGCGTCCTCGCGCCGGAGCACGTCGGCGGCGACGACGCCGCCGTGCGCGGAGGCCTCGAGCGCCCAGGCGGACGGGTGCGGGCGGTCCAGCCGCAGCCGCAGGCCGGCGTGGTGGTCCAGGACCGCCTGCAGGGTCGCCGCGAGCTCGTCGCGGGTCGCCCCGGCGGGCACGGTGACGAGCATCGACAGGGCGAACCGGTCGATCGTGCCGCCGGCCTCGCGCAGGCGGTGCACGATCGGGAGCAGCGGGACGGGGCCGACGCCGTCGTCGGGGTCCGCGGGCGCGCCGGTGGGCGTCGCGGTCGCGGCGCGTCCGCCGGGCGTCGCGTGCCGACCGGCGTCGTCGCGGGCCACTCCGTCGCCCGCGGCGCCCTCGTCCGACGTCGCACCGTCGGCATCCTCGACGCGCGCCTCCGCGGCGAGCGCCGCCGGGGTGCGGTGGCGGAAGACGTCGCGGGCCTGCACGTGGACGCCGCGGCGGCGGGCCCGGATCGTGACGGTGATGGAGAGGATCGAGTCGCCGCCGAGCCGGAAGAAGTCGTCCTCGGACCCGACCTCGTCGAGGCCCAGGACGTCGGCGAAGACCTCCCGCAGGACAGCGACGGCGTGGGTCCTCGCCCCGGGGACGCGCGCCGCGTCGCCCTGACCGGTCGGGGCGGCCACCGTGGACGTCGCCGCCCCGGCCGCCGGATCCGCGTCGGCCGTCGCAGCCGGTCCTGTCGGTCGTCCGCTCCCGCGCGACGGGGTGGGCAGCGCCGCCCGGTCGACCTTGCCGTTGGGGCTGAGCGGCAGCTCGTCCAGGACGACGAACGCGTCGGGGACGAGCGCCGCGGGCAGGACGGCCTCGACGGCACGGCGCAGGGCCTCGGGGTCGAGGAGCGTCCGCGCCTCGTCGGCGGTCGCGGGGCGCTCCGGCGCGACGTCGCCGACGGGCGTGGGATGTCCGTTCGCGGGCGTCGTGCCGTCGCGGGCCGGCACGACGAACGCGACGAGCCGCGGGGCGTCGTCACGGACGACCACGACGGCCTGCGCGACGCCGTCCAGGCGCGCGATCCGCGCCTCGATCTCGCCCGGCTCGACCCGGTTGCCGCGGAGCTTGACCTGGTGGTCGGTGCGGCCGCGGAACTCGAGGGCCCCGTCGGCGGCCCAGCGGACGAGGTCGCCCGTGCGGTACATCCGCGAGCCGGCCGGGCCCCCGGGCTCCGCGACGAAGCGCGCCGCGGTCAGCGCCGGGCGGTCGTGGTAGCCGCGGGCGAGCTGGTCGCCGGCGACGTGGAGCTCGCCGTCGACCCCGATCGGCACGGGACGCAGGCGGTCGTCGAGGACGTGCAGGCGCAGACCGTGGAGCGGCCGGCCGATCGGCACGACGTCGCGGCCGTCGGCGTCGTCCGCCGGCGCCGGCGCCGGCGCCGGGGTCCAGTGGCAGACCTGCACCGCGGTCTCCGTCGGGCCGTAGACGTTGTGCAGCGGCACGCCCGTGACGGTCCGCCAGCGCTCGGCGAGGTCCGTCGTGAGCGCCTCGCCACCGGCCAGCACGCGGCGCAGGCCCGACCAGGCGGTCGGGTCGCCGATCTCCTCGGCCACGGCCAGGTAGGCCCCGAGCATGGAGGGGACGAACCAGATCGTCGTGGCCCCCTCGTCGCGGACCAGCGCCGCGATCTGCGCGGGATCGCGCTGCGCGCCGGGGGGTGCGACGAGGACCGCGGCGCCGACCAGGAGCGGCGCCAGCAGCTCGGCGAGCGCCATGTCGAAGCTCATCGACGCCTTGGCCACCATCCGGTCCCCGGCCTCCAGCGGGTGCTGCTCCTGCGACCAGGCCAGGTACGCGACCAGCGCCCGGTGGGTGAGGACGACGCCCTTCGGACGGCCGGTCGAGCCGGACGTGTAGAGGATCGCGGCCGCATCGTCGGGGCCGGCGTCGACGTCGGACGACGCCTGGTCGCCCGTCGCGACGGCACCCACCACGACCGCGCGACCGTCCTCCCCCGGCTCGACGCGCACGCGCGCGCCGCCGTCCTGCAGCAGCAGGCGGCGCCGCTCCTCGGGGTACTCCGGGTCGACGGGCAGGTAGGCGCCGCCCGCGCGGTGGATCGCCAGGAGGGCGACGAGCTGCTCGGCCGAGCGTGGGATCGTCACCGCCACCGTGGCGCCCCGGCCGACCCCGGCGTCGCGCAGCCGGCCGGCCAGCGCGGCGACGCGGGCGTCGAGCCCGGCGTAGCTCAGGCGCGCGTCGTCGGCGACGACGGCGTCGGCGTCCGGCGTCCGCCCGACCTGGGCGGCGAAGGCCTCGTGCAGGGTGGCCGCGGCAGGAGCGGTCGCGGGCGCACCCGTCCCGAGTGCGCGGACGGACTCCGACCCCGCCGCCCCCGTCCCGTCCAGGTCCTCCACCCGCACCTCGGGCGTCGTGGCCAGCGCGTCGAGCACCGCGACGACCTCGCCGAGGAGGCGCGCACCGGCGGCGACGTCGACGTGGTCGAGGTCGTGCTTGAGCAGGAACGACAGGCGCTCGCCCGGTGTCGCGACGAGCGTGAGCGGATAGTGGTCCGCGTCGCGGGTCGCGAAGCCGGTGATGCGCACGTCGTCGGTGACGTCGCGCTCCGGGGCCGCCCGGGCGTGGTTCTCGAAGACGTAGAGCGCGTCGAAGAGCTCGGCGTGCCCGGCCAGGCGGCCGATCTCGGCCAGGCCGAGGTGCTGGTGGTCCAGCAGCTCGGCCTGCTCGTCCTGCAGGCGGCCGACGAGCCCCGCGAGCGTGTCGTCGGGCGCGCGACGGACGCGCACCGGCAGCGTGTTGATGAAGAGGCCGACGGCGCGGTCCAGGCCCGGGACCTCGGGTGGTCGGCCGGAGATCGTGGTGCCGAAGACGACGTCGTCGCGGCCGGTCCGCCGGCCGAGCACGAGGCCCCACGCGGCCTGGACGGCGGTGTTCGGCGTGACGCCGAGCGCGCGCGTCGCGGCGACGAGGCGGGCGGTGCGCTCCTCGTCGAGCTCCGCGGCGGCCACGTCGAAGCGCACGGTCGTCGGCGTGGTGTCCGCGGCGACGGTGCGGGTCGGTCCGTCGAGGTCGGCCAGGGCGGTGCGCCACGCGTCGCGGGCGGCGTCGCGGTCGCGGGCGGCGACCCAGGCGGCGTAGTCGCGGTGGACGCTCGTGCCGCCGACGACGGACGCGGCGGACGGCGTCGCGTACCCGGCGACGAGGTCGTCGAGCAGCACGGCCTCGGACCAGCCGTCCGAGATCACGTGGTGCAGCGTCAGCAGCAGACGCGAGCGGTCCGGTCCGAGGCGGACGAGCGCACCGCGCACGAGCGGCGGGCGCTCCAGGTCGAATCCGGCGTCGCGCTCCTCGGCGGCGACCGCGTCGGCGCGCGCCTCGCGTTCGGCCGCGGCGCGGTCGTCACCGGCCGCGGCCGCGTCCTCCTCCCGCCAGGGCACCTCGACCGTGCGCGCGACGAGCTGCACCACGCGGCCGTCCTCGCGCTGATGCAGCGCCGTGCGCAGCGCCGGGTGGCGGGCGACGAGCGCCTCGAGCGCACCGCGCAGGCCGGCGGCGTCGACCGGTCCCTCCAGGTCGATCGCCTGCTGGACGACGTAGACGCCGTCGTCGCCGGTCACGGCGTGGAAGTAGAGGCCTTCCTGCAGCGCGGTCGCCGGGAGGACGTCCTGCAGGTCGGGAACGAGCGCGGAGAGCTCGTCGAGCCCGGCCTGGTCCACATCGACGTGCGGGACGTCCGACGGCGCCAGCGGCACCTCGCCGACGAGGGCCGCGTGGCGGGCCAGCCCGCGCAGGGCCTCGAGCCACAGGTCCGCGAGCTCGGCGGTGCGCTCGTGGTCCAGCACGCCGGCGGCCCAGCAGAAGGTCGCCCGCAGGTGCGGCCCGTCGGGGGCGTCGGAGACGAGTGCGTCGACGTCGAGGACGTGCGCCATCGGCATCGCCGGGTCGCGCAGGTCGACGAGCGGGGCCTCCTCGGGCGCCGGCGTCCACGGGCCGTCGCCCTCGACGCCGAAGCGGCCGAGGTAGTTGAAGAGGACCTGCGGGTCGCCCGGCGCGGCGAGCCCGTCGCGGGTGACGGGGTCCAGGCGGCGCAGCACGCCGTGGCCGAGACCGCGGTCGGGGAAGGCCCGCAGGCCCTCCTTGACGCGGCGCAGCGCGTCGCCGGCCGCGTCGCCGCCATCGACGAACGACGCCCAGTCGACCGTCCCCGGCGCCAGGCGGACCGGGAAGACGGTGGTGAACCAGCCCAGCGTGCGGGCGACGTCGACGTCCTCGAAGACGTCCTCGCGCCCGTGGCCCTCGAGGTCGACCAGCACGGGGTCGCCCGCGCCGGCCACGCCGCGCGTGGCCCGCCAGCGGTCGACGGCGACGGCCAGGGCGGTGAGCAGGACGTCGTTGACGGTGCCGCGGTAGCTCGCGGGCAGGCGGCCGAGCAGCGGCTCGACGTCGTCCGGACCCAGCCGCACCTCGAGGGCGCCGGAGCCCCCGACGAGGTCGCGCGCCGGGTCCAGCGCGCGGTCGCCGAGGAGCGGGTCGGGGGTCGCGGCGGCCTCGCGCCACAGGTCGAGCTCGTCGCGCCGGGCGCCCGTCGTGCCGGCGGCCTGCAGGCGTCGCGCCCAGGTGCGGAAGGACGTCGCGACCGGGGCGAGCGTCACGCCGCGTCCCTCGACGACCGCGGTCCACGCCCGCTCGAGGTCCTCGCGCAGGACGCGCCAGGTCACCCCGTCGACGACGAGGTGGTGGATCAGCACCAGCAGCCGTCCCTCGCCGTCGTCGGCCGGGCGCAGCCAGGTGACGTCGATGGTCCTCCCGGCGTCGGGCGACAGCCGCGCGACACCGGCCTCGCGGGCCGCGGCGGTCGCGTGGCGCAGGGCGCCCGGCTCCTCCCCCACGTCGACCCGGTGCAGCACGTCGACCGCCGCCACCGCGCCGCGCGGCAGGACGTCGAGGCTCCAGCCGTCGCGGCGGTGCAGCCGGGCGCGCAGCAGGTCGTGGTGGTCGAGCAGCGCCTGGACGACGGTGCGCAGGCCCTCGTCGTGGAGGTCCGCGGGGGCGCGCAGCAGGACGCCCTGGTGGAAAGCGCCGATGTCGCCGCCGAGCTCGCGCAGCCAGTGCACGATCGGCGTGGCGGGCACGTGGCCGACGCCGTCGTCGTCGTGGACGGTGCCGTGCGCCTCGCGCGCCACCTCGGCCAGGCCCGCCGGGGTGCGGCGGTCGAAGACGTCGCGCGGGCGCAGGACGAGCCCCGCCTCGCGGGCGCGGCCGACGAGGCCGATCGCCACGATGCTGTCCCCGCCGAGCGCGAAGAAGTCGTCGTGGATGCCGACGCGCGGCAGCCCGAGCGTGGCGGCGACGAGCTCGGCGACGACCCGCTCGCGCTCGTTCCGCGGCGCGTCGTCCCCGGCCAGCGCGGAGAAGTCCGGGGCGGGCAGGGCCGCGCGGTCGAGCTTGCCGTTCGGGGTCAGGGGCAGCGCCCCCTCGACCAGGACGACGGCCGACGGCACCATCGCGGCGGGCAGCGCCGCGGCGACGTGGTCGCGGAGCACCGCCGGGTCCGGGGCGTCGGCCGCGTCGCGGGGGACGACGTAGCCGACGAGCCGGGCGACGGCCGGGCCGCCCGACGCCGCGTCCTCGCGCACGACGACGGCGGCCTGCCGCACGCCGGGGTGGCGCACGAGCGCGGCCTCGACCTCGCCGGTCTCCACGCGGTGGCCGCGCACCTTGACCTGGCCGTCGCCGCGGCCGAGGAAGTCGATCGCCCCGTCGGGCCGCCACCGCGCGCGGTCGCCCGTGCGGTACATGCGGGCGCCGGGGATCCCGGCCGCCGCGGCGTGCGGGTCGGCGACGAACCGCCCGGCGGTCAGCGCGGACCGCCCCAGGTAGCCGCGGGCCAGGCCGCGCCCGCCGACGTAGAGCTCGCCCTCGGTGCCGACCGGCACCGGCTCGAGCGCCTCGTCGAGGACGTAGCAGCGGGTGTTGGGGTCCGGCACGCCGATCGGCACCGGTCCCTCGTGGTCCGCCCGTGCGGCCCACAGGGTCGAGTTGACGGTCGCCTCCGTCAGCCCGTAGGCGACGACCACCCGCAGCCGCGCGCCCCACCGGGCGATGACGGCGGCGGGGACGGCCTCCGTGCCGACGACGAGGACGGCCCCGTCGGGCAGCGTGCAGTCGTCCGGCAGCGCGCCGACGAGCGACGGCGGGAGGATCATGTGGGTCCCGCCGTGCTGCGCGATGTAGCTCGTGAGCGCGGGGCCGGCGACGCGGCGGTCCGACGGGACGACGATCACGCGGCCGCCGACGCCCAGCGCCATGCAGAGGTCCCAGACCGCGACGTCGAAGCCGACGGACGCGAACTGCACGACCCGGCTGTCCCCGTCGACGCCGAGGCGGTCGACGGCGGTGGCGATCAGGCTGCCGATCCCCTCGTGCGAGAGGACGACCCCCTTCGGCCGGCCGGTCGAGCCCGAGGTGTAGATGACGTAGGCGGCCGCGTGGATCGACGCCGGGCCCGCGAGGGCGGCGGGGTCGGTGCCGTCGTCCTCCGGCAGCTCGTCGAGCAGGACGGCGCCGAGGCCGTCGACCGCAGGCAGGTCGCCCTGCAGCGCGGCGGTCGTCAGGACGGCGCGGACCCCGGCGTCCTGCAGCATGTAGGCGACGCGCTCGGCCGGGTGGTCGAGATCCAGCGGCAGGTAGGCGGCACCCGCCCGCATCACGCCGAGCAGCGCGGCGACCATGTCGCACGAGCGCGGCACGGCGACGCCGACGACGTCCTCGGAGGCGACCCCGCGACGCACCAGCTCGCGGGCGATCCGGGCGGACCGCGCGTCGAGCTCGGCGTACGTCCACGCCTGGTCCTCGCAGACGACGGCGACCGCGTCGGGCCGGTCGGCGGCGCTGCGCAGGACGGCGGCGGGCCACGTCTCGTCGACCACCACGCGGTCGTCGGTGGCGAGCTCCACCAGGAGACGATGCCGGTCGTCGTCCTGACGGGACTCGGGGCGCTCGGGGGGGCACGTCCCAGTCATTCGGCGACCCTAACACGAAGATCGCGGCGGGCCGGACTGCCTCCGGAGCGGCGCAAGGGTAGCCTAACCCTCGTGTCCACCGCCGCCCTCTCCCCCGGGGCGGACGGTCCCGCCGCGCCCGTCGCCGGGGGCCGACCGCTGCTGCGCCAGGTGCTGCGCGAGCGCCGTCGCCCGGCCGTCGTCTCGACCCTCGGCGGGGTCGTCCACCAGACCTGCGAGGCCTTCGTCCCGGTGCTGATCGGCGTGCTCGTCGACCGCGCGATCGAGCGGCGCGACGCGGGCGAGCTCGTCCTCTGGATCGTCGTCCTCGCGCTCCTCTTCGCCGTCCTCACGACCGCCTACCGGGTGCAGCTCCTGACGCTCGTCGGCGGTCTCGAGCACGGCGAGCACGACCTGCGCACCGCGCTGGCCCGGCGCATCCTCGCCGCCGCGGGCATCGCCGCCCCGCCCCGCCCCGGGGCCGTCCGGTCCGACGTCGGCGGGTCCGCCGGGGCGCAGGTCACGGTCGCCGGGTCCGACGCGCGGCGCACGGTCGACGTCCTCGAGGCCGTCAGCGTCGGCGGCGCCGCGATCGCCGCGATCGTGGTCACCGCCGCGGTGCTGCTGGCCACGTCGCTGCCGCTGGGGCTGCTCGTCCTGCTCGGCACGCCGCCGCTGCTCTACGCGCTGCAGCTCCTCGCGCGCCCGCTCGAGCGACGCAGCGGCGTCGACCAGGCGCGCGCCGCCGAGGCCGCCGGCGTGGCGACCGACCTGGCCTCCGGCCTCCGGGTGCTCAAGGGCATCGGCGCCGAGCGCGCCGGCGCCGAGCGCTACCGCGTCGCCAGCCGTCGAGCGCTGGACGCCGCCGTCCGGGCCGGGGTCGCGCAGAACCTGCTGCTCGGCGCGAACGTCCTGATCAGCGGCGCGTTCCTGGCGGTCGTCGCGTGGGTCGGCGGCCGGCTCGCCCTCGACGGCACGATCAGCATCGGCGAGCTCGTCGCCGCGGTCGGCCTGACCCAGTTCCTCGTCGGCCCGCTGCAGCGCCTGGCGTTCGCGAGCACCCTGCTGGCCGAGTCGCGCGCCGCCGCCGACCGCGTCTCGGCGCTCCTGGACGCCGCCCCGGACCGCGACGACCCGCGCTCGGCGGACCACGACGACGCCCCGCCGCCCCGCTCCGCCGTCGCCCTCGCCGTCGCCCCCACCGCGGCCGGCACCCCTGCCCTCGACGTCGCGCCCGGGGAGCACCTGGGCGTCGCGACCGCCGACCCCGCCGTCTCCACCGCGCTCGTGCACCTGCTCGCCCACCGCGGCGAGGCCCCGCCCGGCGCGCTCCGGGTCGACGGTGCTCCCACCTCCGACCTGGCCCTCGACGCCGCCCGCGGCCTCGTCCTCGTCGCCGACCACGACGCGGCGCTGTTCTCCGGCACCGTGCGCGACAACGTCCTGGCGGCCGCCGCGGCCGGGCTCGACCTCGACGCGGTCCTCGACGCCAGCGGCGCCGACGAGGCCGTGCGCGCGATCCCCGGCGGCCTCGACGGGCAGGTCGGGGAGCGCGGGCGGTCCCTCTCGGGCGGTCAGCGCCAGCGCGTCGCGCTCGCCCGCGCCCTCGCGGCGGCCCCGCCGGTCCTCGTCCTGCACGAGCCCACGACCGCGGTCGACGCGGTGACCGAGGCGCGGATCGCCTCCGGCGTCCGGCGCCTGCGCGACGGTCGGACCACCGTCGTCGTCGCCACGAGCCCGTCGCTCCTGGCCGCCTGCGACCGCGTCGTCCTCCTGGGCGGCGACGGCGTGCTGGCCGAGGGGACGCACGCGGAGCTCGTGGAACGCGAGGACGCCTACCGCGCGGCGGTGCTCTCGTGAGCGCCCCGGACGCCCCCGTCACCGCGGGCCGTCCCGACGGCGGCCGACCCGTCGCCACGGCCGACCTGCTGCCGACGGCCGACCCGCGCGAGGCGCGCCGGGTCGTCGGCCGGCTCGTCGCCGACCGCCCGGTGCTCGCGATCGCGTCGCTGCTCGTCCTCGTCGGGGGCGCCGCCGCGGGCCTCGCGGTCCCGCCGCTGCTCGGCCTGGTCGTCGACATCGTCACGGACGACCGCGGCACGGGCGACCTGGCCGTCGCGGCGGGCCTGCTGCTCGTCGCCGCGGTCGTCCAGGCGCTCCTGACCGGGGTCGGCGGCCAGCTCGTCGTGCGGCTGGGCGAGTCCGTCCTGGCCGACCTGCGCGAGCGCGTCGTCGGCCGGGCGCTGCGGATCCCGCTGCGGCGCGTCGAGCGGGCCGGCTCGGGCGACCTGCTCAGCCGCATCGGCGGGGACGTCGAGATCGTCTCGCGGGCGATCTCCGCGACCGTGCCGACGATCGCCGGGGCCGGCCTGACCGTCGGGCTGACCGTGATCGGCCTCGTCGTCCTGGACTGGCGCCTGGCCCTCGCGGCACTGGCCGCCGCGCCGATCCAGGTGTTCGCGCTGCGCGCCTACCTGCGCGACGCGGTGCCCGTCTACCGGCGGCAGCGGATCCTCGAGGGCGAGCGCACGCAGCAGCTGCTCGACGCCTTCGCCGGCGCACCGACCTCCCGCGCCCTGCGGATCGGCGGCGCCCGCCTGGACCGCGTCCGCGAGACCTCCGGCGCCGCGCGCGACGAGGCGCTGCACGGGTTCCGGCTGCTCGCGCGGATGTTCCCCAAGCTCAACGGCGCCGAGCTCGTCGGTCTGTCGGCGGTCGTGATCGCCGGGTTCCTGCTCGTCGACGCGGGCACGATCAGCGTCGGCACCGCGACCGCCGGCGCGCTCTACTTCCACCGCGCGTTCGACCCGATCGGGACGCTCCTGATGCTCGTGGACGAGATCCAGGAGGGGACGACCGCGCTGGCCCGCCTCGTCGGCGTGGCGAGCATCGAGCCGCCCGAGGACCCGGCCGATCCCGCGACCCCGCGCGACGGCGAGGTCGTCCTGCACGGCGTCGGCCACGAGCACGTCCCCGGGCACCCGGTGCTGCACGACGTCGACCTGCGGATCGCGCCCGGCGAGCGGGTCGCGCTCATCGGCACCACGGGCGCGGGCAAGACGACGCTCGCCCGGCTGGTCTGCGGGATCGACCGCCCGACGCGCGGCGCGATCCGGATCGGGGGCGCGACGCTCGACGAGCTCGGGCCCAGCCGGGCGGCCGACACCGTCCTGCTCGTCACCCAGGAGGTCCACGTCTTCGCCGGCACGCTGGGCGACGACCTGCGCCTCGCGCGCCCCGACGCGTCGGACGACGAGCTCCTCGCGGCGCTGTGCACCGTCGGCGCCGAGGGCTGGGTCACGGCGCTGCCCGAGGGGCTGGCGACCGTCGTCGGCGAGGGCGGTCGCGAGCCGACCACGACCCAGGCCCAGCAGCTGGCCCTGGCGCGGCTGGTCCTGCGCGACCCGCTCGTCGCGGTCCTCGACGAGGCCACCGCGGAGTCCGGCAGCGCCGGGGCCCGGGAGCTCGAGCGCTCGGCCGACGGGGCCCTCGCCGGCCGGACGGCGCTCGTCGTCGCGCACCGGCTCACGCAGGCCGCCACCGCCGACCGGGTCGTCGTCCTCGAGGCCGGCCGGGTCGTCGAGCAGGGTCCGCACGACGAGCTCGTCGCCGCGGGCGGTCCCTACGCGCAGCTCTGGGGCGCCTGGGCCTCGGCGCGGGAGCGATGAGCGGCCCGGGCGACCGCGGGACCACGGGGTCGACGGGCGCGGACGACCGGACCGCGGGGCCGACGACCGGACCGCGATCGGCCGGGATGGTCCCGCCGCCCCGGCGCGGCGAGGTCCGCCTCCACCTGATCCCGGTCACCGCCGCGTCCGTCGCCGCGGCCGGGCGCGCCGCCGACGTGCTGTCGGCGGAGGAGCACGAGAAGGCCGCGGCGCTCCGGCGACCCGTCGACCGCGACCTGTACCTCGTCGCCCACGTCGGGCTGCGGCGGATCGTCGCCGCGCACCTCGGCGCGGCGCTCGGCGAGGTCGTCCTGGGCGCCGCACCGTGCCCGTCCTGCGGCGGCCCGCACGGGCGGCCGCTGCTCCCGCAGGCCCCCGGCCTGCACGTCTCGCTGAGCCACGCGGCGAGGCTCGCGGCCGTGGCGCTGGCGGCGGACGAGGTCGGGGTCGACGTCGAGCCGTGCGACCGCCCGGACGCCGACCTGCAGGGCCTGACGTCGCAGCTGCACCCGGACGAGCGGCGACTCGTCGCCGCGTCCGGGGACCGCCGGGCCGCGCTCCTGCGCTGCTGGGTCCGCAAGGAGGCCGCGATGAAGGCCCGCGGCCTGGGTCTCGCGGAGCCGCTGGACGCGCACAGCACCGCGTGGCCCGGCGACCGCGGCGTCACGGCCGACGGGCTGCACGTCCTGGACGTCGACGCGGGACCGGCGCACCTCGGGGCGGTCGCCGTCCGGGCGCCCGGTGGCGCGACGCCGACGATCGTCGTGACGACGTCCGGGTCCCCGCCGGGTCAGCGCGCCCAGCCGTAGCGGTGCTCCGGGCGGCCGGAGCTGCCGTAGCGCATCGACAGCTCGGCCCGGCCCTCGCCGACGAGGTGCTCGAGGTAGCGGCGGGCGGTCACCCGCGAGATGCCGCACGCGTCGGCGACCTCGACGGCCGAGGGTTCGCCGTCGGCGGCCTGCAGCGTCCGGGCGACGAGGTCGTACGTCGGACGCGACAGGCCCTTGGGGAGCGCCGGCGCCGACGAGCCGCGCAGACCGCCCAGCAGCGCGTCGACCGCGCCCTGGTCCGCCTCGCGGGCCCCCGCCGACACGGTGCTGCGGAACGCCGCGTAGCGCTCGAGCTTGTCGCGGAACGTGGCGTAGGAGAACGGCTTGACGAGGTACTGCACGACGCCGTGGCCGACCGCGCGGTGCACCGTGGCGACGTCGCGGGCGGCCGTCACGGCGATCACGTCGGGCCGCTCGCCCTGGCCCGCCTGCAGCCGACGACAGACCTCCAGGCCGTGGACGTCGGGCAGGTAGAGGTCCAGCAGGACGAGGTCGACGCCGCCGGCGGCGATCGCGCCGAGCGCCTCGGCACCGCGGTGCACCACGCCGACGGGCCGGAAGCCCGGCGTGCGCTCCACGAACTCGCGGTGGACGCCCGCGACGTGCGCGTCGTCGTCGACCACCAGCGTCCGGATGCTCATCGCCCGGCCTCCGTCGTCGCGGGCCCGACCGACCCGGCGGCGCGGCCCGGTGCCGTGCCGTCCGCGGCCCCCGCGCCG
>NZ_JAURWA010000056.1 GCF_030655195.1 Patulibacter sp.
GGGCCGCGGGCCGCGGGCCGCGAGGTGAGGGTCCGGCGGGAGGCGGGGCCGCGGGACGCCGCACCGCCCCCTGCCGCCCGGCCGATCACCCCTTGAACGTGCTCGGGCCCCGGTCGCCGAACGGATCGTCCCGCTCGGCCACCGCCGTCCTGAACCCCACCTCCGCGGCGCGGCCCTGGAACCCGTAGCCCTCGGGCGTGTGGCGCGTGATGCCGTCGAAGACCGTCCCGAGCACCTGCGTGGTGTGCAGGCCCTGCGCGTAGAGCTCCTGGTTGATCAGCAGCTTCATCATCATCAGCTGGTTCACGGGGACCCGCGCGATGCGCTGCGCCAGGATCTCGGTCCGCTCGTCGAGCTCCTCCGCGGTCGGCGCCTCGATCGCCAGGCCCCACTCGACCGCCTCCGCCCCCGAGAGCGAGTCGCCGGTGAACAGCAGGCGCTTGGCGCGCTGGGCCCCGACGCGCGAGGCCCACAGCGACGTGGTCGGCGAGCCCCAGACCCGGGCCGGCGGGTAGCCGATCTTCGCGTCCTGCGCGATCACCAGCAGGTCCGAGCAGAGCGCCATGTCCGTGCCCCCGGCGACGCAGAACCCGTGCACCTTGCAGATCACGGGCTTGTCGGCCCGGAACAGCGACATGAAGCCGCGGGCGTTGCGGCTCATCATCGCGTAGTCGACCATCGGGTCCCAGGTGCCGGCGGGGTCGTGGTTGGCACCGATCGCCCAGGGATGGGTCGGCGCGCCGACGGGCGGCGGGGCGAACGGCCCGTCGGGGTCCGCGTCGGCGTCCTCGACCCCGCGGCCCTCGGCGCTGTGCACCAGGTCGTACCCGCCGCAGAAGCCCTTGCCGGCACCGGAGAGGACGATCACGTGGACCGCGGGATCCAGGTCGGCGCGCTCGACGCAGGCCACGAGCTCCGCGATCAGTCGCGGGACGATCCCGTTGCCGCGTCCGGGCCGGTCGAGCGTGATCCGCGCGATCCGGCCGTCGACGACGTAGGACATCGTCTCCAGGGCGCTCATCGGACGGGCCCCGTGGCGACCGCGGGAGGCAGGCGGAGGGCCTGGGACCGGTGGGCGGAGCATCGCTGCTGGTTCATGGACGCCAGTCTTGTGAATCCGGGTTCACACGGCAAGGGCGAGTGGATCTCCCCATCGCGACACGGTCGGCCCTATAGTGGACACACCGTCCATCATCGCGACCCGTCGTCGCGGGAGGACGCCGTCCGACCGACAGGAGCCCTGAGATGTCCGCCTCGCTCGACCTCCGTGCCCGAGAGCTCGCCACCGCCGTCGTCGACCGTCTGCCGTCCCGCGGGCCGGTCGCGCTCGCCGACCCGCCGCCCGGCAGCGAGCTGGCGCCCGTCATGGGCGAGCCCGGACTGCCGGTGTTCGGCAACACGCTCGCGTTCATGCAGCGCAACCTCGAGTTCTGCCGGGAGAACCACGAGCGCCACGGTCCCGTCTTCTGGACCAACGCGCTGGGCACCAGGCTCCTCGTCGTGCTCGGCCCGGACAACATCGAGACCGTCCTGCAGAACCGCGACAAGGCGTTCTCCAACGAGGAGGGCTGGGGGTACTTCATCGGCCCGTTCTTCGACCGCGGCGTCATGCTCATGGACTTCGCCGAGCACCGCGCCCACCGGCGGATCATGCAGGCGGCGTTCAAGCGCGACCGCCTCGTCTCGTACCTCGACGCGATGAACCGGGCGATCACCCACGGCATGCGGTCGTGGCGTCCCCAGGAGGGCTTCGAGCTGTTCGAGGCGACGAAGACGCTGACCCTCGACATCGCCACCGAGGTCTTCGTCGGCGCGGAGCCGGGCCGGGACGCCGACCGGCTGAACGAGGCGTTCGTCCACACCGTGCACGGCGGGCAGACCGTCGTCCGCCGCGACGTCCCGGGCGGCCGCTGGCACAAGGGCCTCCAGAGCCGCCGGGAGCTGCAGGAGTACTTCCGCGGCCAGATCCCCGCCAAGCGCGCCGGTGAAGGCGAGGACCTCTTCAGCGTGCTCTGCCACGCCGAGGGCGACGACGGCGAGACGTTCTCGGACGAGGACGTCGTCAACCACATGATCTTCGTGCTGATGGCCGCGCACGACACGAGCACGATCACCTTCTCGATGCTCGCGTACTACCTGGCGAAGCACCCCGAGTGGCAGGACCGCCTGCGCGCCGAGTCCGAGGCGCTGGGCAAGGACGTCATCGACCACGACGACCTCGACGCGCTCCCCTCCATGGACCTCGCGTTCAAGGAGACGCTGCGGATGAACTCGCCGGTGGGCAACATCGCCCGTCAGGCGACGAAGGACACCGAGATCAACGGGCAGCTCGTCCCGGCCGGCACGAACATGATGGTCGGGCTCTACCCGAGCATGCGCATGGAGCCGTGGTGGAGCGACCCGGACCGCTTCGACCCCGAGCGGTTCTCGGAGGAGCGGCGCGAGGACACCTCGCACAAGTTCGCCTTCACGCCGTTCGGCGGCAACGTCCACAAGTGCATCGGGATGCACTTCGGCGGCCTCGAGGTCAAGGCGATCCTGCACCAGCTGCTGCTCGGCTACACCTGGGACGTGCCCGCCGGCTACGAGCCGGCGATGGACTACGGCACCGGCCCGTTCCCGGCCGACGGCCTGCCGATCACGCTGCGGGCCCGCTGAACGACGGACGCCGGGTCGGAGGACCCGGCGCCGAGGACCGAGGTGGTGGGCGCCTGCGCCCGGTCGCGGCGGCGCGGGACCTAGCGCTTCCAGCCCGTGGCGCGCCGGCGCAGCTGCAGGATGCGGGCACCGGCGGCGATCGCGACGATCAGGCCGCCGGCGATCGCGGCCAGCAGCAGGGCGACCCCGACGGGCACCTCGCCGCTCAGGCCCAGGAACTCGATCCGGACCTGATCGAGGTTCTGCAGGACGAAGACGAGCAGGATCGCCAGGATCACGCCGCCGAGGATCGCGAACCACATCGCGGCGTTCGTCCGCGAGCCGCCGGGCTTCGTCTGGACGTCGTCGCGGGGACCGTCGGCGAGGGGGCCGGACGTGTCGGTGGGGTCGGGCTCGGTGTGGGTGCTCATGGGTCTCTCGGGTGGGGTCGGACTGCGGAAGGGGTCGGCGTCAGCGGCCGCGACCGCGGCCGTGCTTGGCCCGGCCGATCACGGCGGTCGTCGCGGCGTGGCGGGCGAAGGTGCGCAGGTCGAGCTGGGCCACCAGGCGCTGCAGCTCCCGCCGCTCGCGCTCGGTCAGCGTGCTCGGCCGACCACCGCTGCGCTTGATCAGCTCGATCAACCGCCGGCGCTCGCGGCCGGACAGCTGCGCGGTCCAGTGCCGGTGACCCTCGCGGGCCACGTCGGCGACGAGGAGCCACGGCACCGCACGGCGGGCGACGAGACGGGTGGGGGTACGGCGGAGGATGCTCATGGTGCTCCGGGGGTCAGGCGGCGACGGCCGAGTCGGGGGCCGACACGGGACGCTCGTCCAGGTGGTCGAACATGGCGCGGTGCAGCAGGGCCGCGAGGGCGGCACCGGCGAGCGGCGCGACGATGAAGACCCAGAGCTGCGAGAGCGCCCAGTCGCCGACCAGGAGGGCGGGACCGATGCTGCGGGCGGGGTTCACCGAGGTGTTCGACACGGGGATGGCGACGAGGTGGATCAGGGTCAGCACGAACCCGATCGGAAGGCCTGCAAACGCTGTGTGCGCGATCTTCGAGGTCGCGGCGAGGACGGTGAAGACGAGGAGCGCGGTGCCGATCACCTCGACGACGATCACGCCGCCCAGCGCGTACTTCTCCGGCGAGTGGGCGCCGTAGCCGTTGGCGCCGAGCCCCTCGGCCCCGACGTCGTAGCCGCCCTGCTTGGCCTTGGCGATCACGACGATCGCGACGGCGGCGAGGATCGCGCCGACGACCTGGCCGACGACGTAGCCGGCGGCGTCGCGCGGGGCGATCCGGCCGGAGAGCAGCATGCCGAACGTGACGGCCGGGTTGATGTGGCAGCCCGAGATCGGCCCGATCGCGTAGGCCATGACCAGCAGCGACAGGCCGAAGGCGAGGGCCACGCCCAGGCAGCCGACGTTCTCCGAGGCGAGGACGGCGGTGCCGACACCCCCGAAGACGAGGACGAACGTGCCGAGCAGCTCGGCGAGGTAGCGCCGCATCAGCGACGTCCCAGGCGCTTGACGCGGTCGAGCTTCGACGGCTTCTCGGGGTGGTTGCCGGTCAGCTTGTGCTGCAGCTTGCGGGCCAGCGGCGGGGCGATGATCTTGAGGACCTGCCACGTGATGCGGCCGAGGATCTTGAACACGGGAGGACTCTCCGGTGGGTCGGGTGCATGGACCGGACCGCCGGCGCGCTCCTCTCGGGGGAGCACGCCGCGGTCGACGGGATGGAGGTCGCCGCCGGGTGGGGCGACCTGGGCGGGGGGCGGCGCGCCGGGGGATCGCGCGCCGCTCGCTCCCCGCGGCGACTACTTGTCGCGGCTGAGGACGTCCTTGACCTTGTCGGTGACCTTCTCGGCGGTCTCCTTGACCTTGTCGACGGCCTGGTCGGCCTGGCCCTCGCGCTTGAGGTCGTCGTCCCCGGTCGCCTTGCCGGCGGTCTCCTTGGCCTTGCCCGCGAAATCCGTCATGTCGTCTCCTTCGATGGTCTTGGGTACGTACTCCACGGTTTGACCGCACTGGCCCGAAAAAGTTCCGCACGAGTTTCGTCTCCGGGCCCCGAGGCGCTGGTCGACCTGCTGCCCGCCGGCCCGGCGGTGGGGACGCGACCCCCGGGGACGGCCGTCGTCGGCGGCGTTCCGGACGAGGCGCTCGGCGGCCGGCTGGACGGCCCGGACGTCGCGGAGTCCGCCGCGGACGGTCGCCCTCGGGACGGCGCGACGGACCCGACGGGGTCCGACGCGATCGGCGTCGGCGACGGTCCCCACGCGGCCGACGGGCCCGACGCGGCCGACACCGGCGACGAGAGCGCCGCACGCGAGGAGCCGGGCGCGTCCGACGTCGACGCCCCCCGGGCGGACGCCTCGGGCGGACGGGCCGCCCCGCCCCGGCCGCGCCCCGTGCGCCGCTCGCCCCCGCCGGCCGACGAGTCGTTCCTCGTGCGCGCCGCGCAGCGCGGGGACCTCGACGCGTTCGGCGAGCTCCTGCGCCGGCACGAGCAGCCGGCCTTCCGCGTCGCGCTGCGCATGCTGGGCTCCTCGTCCGAGGCCGAGGACGCGACCCAGGACGCGTTCCTCCAGGCCTGGCGGGCGCTCCCCCGGTTCCGCGGCGGCAGCTCGTTCGGCACCTGGCTGTACCGGATCACCACCAACCGGTGCCTGAACGTCATCGCCGCCCGCCGCCCCGTCGACGCGCTCGACGAGAGCCGCGAGGGCGACCACCGCGGCGACCCCGTCGCCCTCGCCCAGCAGAACGAGGAGATGGGGGCGCTGACCGCCTCGATCGGCCGCCTGCCGGCGGAACAGCGCGCCGCGCTCGTGCTGCGCGAGTTCGAAGGGCTCTCCTACGACGAGATCGCCGAGGTCCTGCAGATCACGCTCGCCGCGGTCAAGGGCAGGATCCATCGCGCGAGGGCCCAGATCGCGCTCGACCTGGCGGGCTTCCGATGAGCACCGTCGCGCAGCCCGTCCCACCCACGCTCGAGTGCGGCCGCGACCTGCTCGCCCTCGTCGAGCAGATCTCCGAGGGCCTGCCTCCCGCGGACCCCGAGCACCAGGCCCGCTGCAGCTTCTGCCAGGAGGCGATCGCCCGGCTGAAGGCGGCCTTCGAGGCGCTCCGCGACCTCGCGGGCCAGGCGGTGCGCACCCCGCGCGGGCTCTCCGCCCGTGTCCTCGAGCAGCTGCGCCGCGAGCGCCACAGCGTCCTGATCGGGGCGGGCGTCGGCGGACGGGACACCGTGTCGGAGGTCATCGTCTCGCAGATCGCCCGCCGCGCGGCCCTGGGCGTCGAGGCCGTCCAGCACGTCTCGGTGGTCTCGGAGTCCCGCCAGGACGGCGGCGTCGACCTCGACGTGCGGGTCACGGCGGACCTCGGTCCGTCGCTCCCCGATCTCGCGCTCCGGTTGCGCGACCGCGTGAGCTCCCGGATCCGGGAGCTCGTCGGGGTCGAGGTGACGCGGATCGACGTGACCGTCGACGACGTCACCCTCGACGAGGACACGGCCGCCGACACCCGCGACGACGGCACCTGACCCCGGGCGCCGGTCGCGGCCGGGAGGCCGGACCGCGCCGGGGCCCCACGCCGGAGACGGTGCCCGGGGCCGGTGTCGGGGACGGGGGCTCCGCGGCGAAGACGCCCGGGCAGGCGGCAGCCGGAGACGCCGACCGGAGGTCGATCTCACGGATCGGGTCCCGGTCGCGTCCCACCCGCATGAGCACCGATGCCCCCGACCCCGCCGCCGCGGGGACCGACGGCCCGTCCGGGGTCGAGACCGAGCTGCGCCTCCGTCCCGCTCCGCCGGCCGCCGCCTTCGACGCCGCCCGCGCCCGCCTCGTGGCCCGTGCCGCCGTCGACGGCCTCGTCGACGTGGCGTACGAGGACCACGAGACCCCGCTGGGCGTGGTGCGGATCGGGGCCACCCGTCGCGGGATCGTCCGCCTGCTCCTCCCGGCGGAGGACCACGACCTGGGCCTGCAGGAGCTCGCCGACCAGGTCTCGCCGCGGATCGTGCGGACGAGCACCCCCGGGCTCACGACGGCCCGCCGCGAGCTGGACGAGTACTTCGCGGGTGACCGCCGGGGGTTCGACGTGCCGGTCGACTGGGCGCTCACGCGCGCCTTCCGTCGCGAGGTCCTGCGCGCGACCGCGGCCATCCCCTACGGCGGGACGTCGACCTACCGCGGCGTGGCGACCGCCGCCGGCAGCCCCGGGGCCGTCCGCGCCGCGGGCACCGCGCTGGCGCGGAACCCGGTCCCGATCCTCGTCCCGTGCCACCGGGTGCTGCGCACGGACGGCGGGCTCGGCCAGTACCGGGGCGGCGTCGCGGCCAAGGAGCGGCTCCTCGCCCTCGAGCAGGCGGCCTGACGGGGGCGTCGCGCCTCCGCCTCGACGGGTGGCCGACGCCCCCGTCCCGCCGAGCCGCGATCATGGCCGGATGGCGGCGCCCCCTGCTCCCCGTGACCTCCGCGCGCAGCTCCTGCGGGCCGCGGAGGACGAGATCGCCGAGGTCGGGCTCGCCGCGCTCAGCCTGCGGGCGATCGCCCGGCGGGCGGGCGTCTCGCACCAGACGCCGGGCCACATCTTCCGCGACCGCGCCGGACTGTTCACCGCGGTCGCGCAGACCGGGTACGACGCGCTCGCCGAGGCGCTGCAGGCCGGTCACGACGGCGTCCCGGGCGACGACGCACCGGCCCGGCTGACCGGCGTCGGCGTCGCGTACGTGCGCTTCGCCCTCGAGCGCGGTGCCCTGTTCGCGATCCTGACGCGCCCCGAGCTCTCGAACCTCGACGACCCCGGCCTGGCCGCCAGCCGGGCCCGTCCGTTCCGGGTCCTGCACGACGCCGTGGAGGACGCCGTCGCCGGCGGTTGGGGCGGCGGCGCCGAGCCCCGGGCCCTGGCGCTGCTCTGCTGGAGCACGGTGCACGGCCTCGCGACCCTCGCCCGCGACGGGATCCTCGCCATCGACGTCCCGGAGGCCACGCCGGAGGAGCTCGCGACCCTGCTGTCGAGCACCCTGGTCGCGGCGATGGGCGACGCGTCGCAGGGCGCACCGGCGGGCGACTGACGCCGGAGGTCCGGGCGTCTCCGGCCAGCCGGCCGGACGACCCGGGCCGGGTCGCCCCGCGGGCGGGGCGGCCCCGCACCGGGCCGTTCCCGCTCGGACGCCCGTCCGGGATCCGTCCCTCCGCGCCGCCCGAACCACGTCCCGTCCGAGGAGATGGTCATGGTCCGGCGATCGACGTTCCCGCTCCCGACGGTGGTGCTCGCGGTCCTCGTCGTGCTGCTGGGCGCGAGCTGGGGGACCCGCGGCGGGACCGACGCGTCGTCCGGGCAGCCGACCTCCTGGACGACGAGCGCCGCGACCACGACCGGACCGGGCGCCGCGGCCCCGCGCTCGGCGTCGGCGCGGCGCGCAACGACCGCCCGGACGACGGCGAGGACGAAGGCCCGGGCGAGGGCGAAGGCCCGGGCGAAGGCGAGAGCTCGGGCGAAGGCCCGCGCTCGGGCCCGGGCCCGTGCCCGGGCCCGAGCGAAGCGCCGCCGCGAGGCAGCTGCCGCGTCCGCCGCCGCCGCGTCGCGGACGCCGATCTCCTCGCCCATGGGTGAGGCCGGGCAGCCGCTGCGCTTCGGCGCCTACCCGTGGGGCGCCGTCGGGGCGATCGACCGCGTGGACGGCTCGAAGCCCGACGACCCGGCACGCGCGATGGCCGCGGTCAAGGAGCTGCAGGGCGGCCGCGAGTTCGTCGTCCACCTCTACGGCGAGTACACCGGCACGAACCTCGGCGAGGCCGATCACCTGATGAGCGACGCGGCCTGGTGGTCCGACCACGGGGTCGGCGTCGAGGTCGTGCTGCGCTACCGCCCGACCACCGCGCTGCTCGGGGTCGGCTTCGTCCCGTGGGTGCGCTCCGTCGCCGCCCGCCTGGCCGCGCTCCGCGGCACCGTCGCGATCCAGATCGGCAACGAGGCGAACAACACGGCCTCCGCAGCGGCCGCCGACGGCGCCTACGCCGGTGCCGTCGAGCAGATCGCCCGCGCCATCCCCGCCGCCCGCGACGTGGTCCGGGCCAACGGTCGGACCGACGTCGGCATCGGCTTCAACTGGGCCGCGGACGGCTCGCCCTGCACCACCACCCGCTTCTGGAGCGATCTGCGGGCCGCCGGCGGCACCGCGTTCTCCGCCGCCGTGGACTGGGTCGGGGTCGACGTCTACCCGGGGACGTGGTCCGCGCCGTCGCGCTCGGTCACGCCGACCGCCGCGGCCGTCGCCGACACGATGACGAGCACCCTGCGCTGCCTGCGCGAGAAGCACCTGCCCACCGCCGGTCTCGGGGCCGCGACGACGATCACCGTCGCCGAGACGGGCTACCCGACGGCCCCGGGCCGCACCGAGGCGACCCAGACCGTCGTGCTGCGCTCGATCGTCGAAGCGGTCAGCAGCGTCCGCGCCGCCTACGGCGTGACCGACCTGCGCTGGTTCGCGATGCGTGACGCCAACACCGGCAGCGGCCAGGTCGAGAACGGCTACGGCCTGCTGCGCGATGACTACTCGCGCAAGCCCGCGTTCGGGGCGTTCCGCGACCTCGTCGCCGCCACCGGCCGGTAGTCGGGACCGGCACCGCGCCCCGCCACCGACTACCGCGCCCCGGCCCGGACCGCCACGAACGCCGCCTCGCCCTGGGGGGCGGGGCGGCAGTCGACCGGGTCGCGGTGCAGCACCCCGCCGAACGGCCGACCCGTCCCGCACCGGGGCACCCGGACCGGCCACGAGGCGAGACCCTCACGGAACGCGACGCTCTCCGGACTGTCGGGGACCAGGCGCCACTGCGCCTGCTTGTCGATGTTGAACCAGGAGATCGTCCGCACCTGCGGCCACCGGCGCGCCAGGACGAACAGCCGCTCGATCCAGGCCGGCCGGTTGCCACCGTTGGGCGAGCTCGAGACCTCGCTGATCTCGACGGGCTTGCCGGGCGCGCGCTCTGCGATCTGCCGCAACGCGCGGCCGAACATCTCGCCCGGGCTGCGCCATCCGTTCCAGTCGAGGTCCGACCCGCCGTTGAAGCCGGTCAGCCCGATGATGTCGACGACGTCGTCGCCGGGGTAGTACCGCCAGTCGAGGTTCGACGCCGTCGGACTCCAGTCCCATCGCACGTTCGTCGCCCCGGCCTTCGCGAACACCGAGCGCAGGTGGCGCCACGCCGTGACGTACGTGCCTGGCCGCGTGCCCTCGGCCGTTCCCCACGGATAGGCGTGGTGGTTCATCTCGTGGGCGAAGCGCAGGACCACCGGCCGGCCGTACGCGGCCAGGCGGCGGGCCCAGGCGTTCGCGTACGCGTCGAAGTCGCCCCGTGCGATCCGCTCCATCCGGAAGCGCTTCTGATCGCGCGGGGCGCGGTGGTCCCGCGGCTCCCAGGTGATCTCGGGCACGGCACCCAGGGCGTCGACGGCGCGCAGCCGGTCCATCCGCGGCGGCGGCTGGACCCAGTCGCTGAACCACGTGATCACGCCCGGTTCGGCCCCGGCCGCACGGGCGAACGACGTGATCTCGTCGAGCATCCCCGGCCGCAGGGGCTGCGCCTCGTTCTGCGACAGCAGGCCGACCGACACGCCGAGCCGGTGCTGCGGTGCCGGACCCCCGGCCCCCACCGGGGCCACGACCGGCTCGGGGACCGCGCTGCGCACGCTCGTGGGCCCCTGCAGCACCACGAGGACGGCGACGAGCGCGACGGTCGCCGTGGCCACCGGCCCGGAGGACAGCAGCCGACGGTCCCCGATGGTCATCCCGACCGCTCGGGGGTTCTCCCGCGCGTGCAGGACGACCAGGGCCGCCGCGACCGCGGCGTAGGTGCACGCTCCGACGATGGAGAAGAGGAAGTACCCGCCCGCGGCCGAGGGGTCCGGGACGAGCAGGACCGGGACCGTGAAGACCGCGACGACGACCAGCGGGAAGACGAGGACGCGCAGATCGAGCGCCCGGCCCTGCGCGTCGATGCCCTTGGGCGTCACCTTCCACTCCACCGTGCGGCGCGTCAGCACCACGTAGAGCGCGGTGAGCACGCCGAGGACGTTCCACGGCCAGCGGACGAGGCGGTAGAGGATCATCTCCCAGGAGATCGCCGGTGCGTCGTGCGGGCGCAGTGCGCCCGCCGAGCGCACCACCAGCACCGCCCCGAGCAGGCTCATCTCGATCAGGGCCATGTGCAGCAGGTACGTCCACAGGTCGACCCGCACGAGTGGCCCGCCGCCGACCAGCGCCCACAACGGCATGAGATGGGCGACGACGAAGACCGCGGAGACCAGCGGGTACCAGAGCAGGCAGAAGCCGAGCCGTGCACGGCGCCGTGGGTCGAGGCGCCGCCACGCGCCTGGGCCGATGGTCAGGAGCAGCGTCGTCATGCTCCGCGACCACTGGAGCTCCTGGGTCAGGCAGTCCGCGACGGTGTCGGGCCCGCGACCGTGGGCGATCGCGTCGATCGCGAACGCCCCGTCCCAGCCCGCGGCGCTCAGCAGCAGCGTCGTCGAGAAGTCCTCGGCCAGATCGGGGCCGAGCCCGCCGATGCTGCGGACCGCGCTCGTGCGCACGGCGTAGTGCGAGCCGATGCAGGACGGCGCGTAGCCCCCACCGGCGCCGGCGTGCATG
This sequence comes from Patulibacter sp., assembly GCF_030655195.1. Taxonomy (GTDB): domain Bacteria; phylum Actinomycetota; class Thermoleophilia; order Solirubrobacterales; family Solirubrobacteraceae; genus Patulibacter. The sequence continues at coordinate 11,286 of NZ_JAURWA010000056.1, forward strand.
ACGCCGTGGAGCATCGCCTCCTCGTGCAGCCGCCCGCGCGCCGCCCACGACTGCTCCGCGTTCAGGTCGCAGATGCTGGGGGCCGCGACGTACCCCACGTCGCGCTTGGCGAACGGCGCGGTGATCCGTCGCAGGTAGTCGCGGTCCGGCACGTGGTCGGCGTCGAGCTGCGCGACGACGTCGTAGCGGTCGTAGCCGACGGTGTCGTAGAAGAACGCGAGGTTGCCTTCCTTGCAGCGCTTGCGGCGCGGCCAGGTGTCGCGGTGGTAGTCGGGGCCGGCGTCGCGTCTGGTGCAGACGCCGACGCCGCGCTCGTCGCACCAGGCGACGACCCGTGGATCGGGATCCTCGTCGGCGAGCCACACGTGGTAGGGCATGCCGATGTCCTGGGCGAGCATCGCCCGCAGGGTGTCCCGCACCATCGGCCAGGGCTCCGAGGGCGCTTTGGTGACGACCATCGCCAGCCGCGTGTCCGCCGGCAGCCGAAGACCGGGGTGCGGCCTCCGGGCGCGGTTGACGAAGAAGAACAGCCAGACCGGCAGGACCAGCACGTACATGGCGAGCACGACGCTCGAGACGATCCAGCCGGCGGACAGGCCGGCGGTGGGCTGGGCCACCCACCAGCTGACGAAGAGCAGGGCCGCGACCGCCCAGGCGCAGGTGAGCTGAGCGAGCGCGATCCGCGTGTCGGGACGCAGCAACGCCACGGACACCGCGGCTCCTCGCCGAAGGGCCCCCGGAGCCGGGACGGACGACGCGGCCGGTGAACGAGGCAGACCGCCCGCCGTGGAACGGGGTGCGATGGGCGTCGCGTCGAGACGGGGGCCGAGGGCAGGGTGGGGCGGGGCGGACGGGGCGGCGGACGGCGGCATGAGACTCCGGAAGGGGGACCCCCGAACGGGGGACCCAGTGTGGACACCAGATGCCCAGGTGTCCACGCCGTGATTCGTCTGCCGGCGCCCCTATACGTCGACCGCCGCCGCGGCCGGATGGTCGAGCCGGATCGGCCCGCGGCCCTCGTCGGCGCTCAGGCCCCGACGGCGGCGCGTACTTCGTCCACCAGCACCCGGCGGGACGCGCGGCCCTCGGGGGTCGGCAGCAGCGGGTAGACGTGGAGGAGCCCCTGCTCCTCGTGGGACGCGACGTCGACGCCCAGCGCGCGGGCGGCCGCCACGAGCAGCCGCGCGTCGGGGTTCATCACGTCGCGCGTCCCGGTGTGGACGCTGAGCGGCCCCAGGCCGGCGAGGTCGCCCAGGAGCGGACTGACGAGCGGGTCCTCCAGCGGCAGCCCGCCCCGCCAGTGCTCGGCGAGCACCCGGCCGCCGGGCACGCCGAGCCACGGGTCGGTGGGCTGCACGACCTCGATCTCGGGGTTGGAGAACGTCAGGTCCAGCGCCGGGGAGATCAGCAGGGTGAGGGCCGGCCGGATGCCGTCGCGGTCCCGCAGGAGCATCGCGGCGGACAGCGCGATCTGGCCGCCGGCGGAGTCCCCGCCGACGAGCGACCGCCCGTACGTCGCCTCGTCCCGCGCGACGAGGTCGGCGACCCACGGCACGACCTCGGCGGCGGTCCCGAACGGCACGAGGGGATAGATCGGGACCGTCACCGCGACGCCCGCCTCGGCCGCGATCTGCGCCGCCAGGTGCCAGTGCTGCGAGGCGATCTCGTTGACCCATCCCCCGCCGTGCGCGTAGACCAGGCCGCCCGCCGGGGCGCTGCCACGCGGCCTCAGCACGTAGACCGGCCGCCCCGCGTCGCGCGTCACGTGGACCGCCACGTCCCGCCGCAGGCGAGCGGGTGGCGCGAACGCGACGGGGCGCACCGCGCGCTCCCGGACGTGCGCCCGGGCGGCGTCGGCGCTGATGAACGTGCGGTTGCGACCGGTCGCGCGGAAGACGGCGGCGATCAGCCTGGTGGAGGGACTGGGCATCACTAGGCTGGTTCCCGGTGACCCGATGACCTCCTTCCGCGCAGCCGTAGAGGCCCACGACCCGGAGGCGTTCCCCGCGCTGCTGGCGCCCGGGGTGACGTTCCGCAGCCCGGTGGCGTTCCAGCCCTACGAGGGCCGCGAGCTCGTCGCCGCGATCCTCCGCGGCGCGTTCCGCGTCTTCGAGGACTTCGGCTACGAGCGCGAGATGCGCAGCGAGGACGGCCGCGACGTCGCCCTCGTGTTCCGCACCCGGATCGGGGAGCGCGAGGTCCACGGCTGCGACTTCCTGCACCTCGACGAGGACGGGCTGATCGACGAGTTCGTCGTCATGGTCCGTCCCGCCTCCGCGTCGAAGGCCGTGTCGATCGCGATGGCCGAGCAGTTCGAGCTGATCAAGCAGGAGCTGGCCGGGGACGCCGGCTGACCGCTCAGCTGCGCCCGGCCGGCACGCGGTCCCACGTCGAGCGGATCGCGTCGAACTCGTCCCACGGCGCCGCCGGCTCGGCGGGTCCGCCGGACGGGGGCAGGCGCGGCGGCGTCGGACTCCGTCGCTGCCCTCCGCCGCCGTCCCCGTCGCCCTCGTCCTCGGGACCGGGGGGCGATCGCCTCGCGTGGGCGGCGCGGTAGACGAGCGTGGCCAGCCCGAGCGCCGCGCCGAGCAGGATCGTCCCCACCCACGCGCTCCCCGGGTGCTCGTCCCACGCCCGCACCGCCGCGGCGAACGCCAGGTACAGCCCCGCCGACGAGGCGGCCAGCAGCACGACGGTGGCGCCCACCGCGACGATGCGCCGGCGGACGGTCCCGACGGCCAGCACCCCCAGGACGCACAGGCCCGCGCCGCCGACGACGACGGGCCCGAGTGCCTGCAGCGGAGCGGAGGCCATCGTCCGACTGTAGGCCACCGGCGACGGGCCCCCGCGTGGACGGCGCGCTCCCGACCGGATAGAACCCCGGGCATGAAGGGCATCAAGCGCCGTCTGCTGCTGATCGGCGGGGTCTGGATCCTCGTCCCGTGGACCGCCGGCATCGCGATGGAGATCTCGAAGAACCGCGCCCGTCGGGGGGCCGAGGGCGCGGACGACGCCGGCGACCACGCGGCCGGGGACGATCAGGCCGAGGACGACGAGACCGCCGACGGTCAGGCCGAGGACGATCAGGCCGAGGACGACGAGGCCGCGAGCGCCTGAGCAGGGACGGTGGCGCCGGGCTCAGGCGCCGCCGTACATGGTCCACCACACGGAGCGGGCGACCGCGGTGGCGAGCCGGTCGTCGTCCGTCGCGCCGGCGGCGACGTGCTGGGCGACCGAGCGCTCGGAGCCCCAGACGATCCAGTGCGCCGTGAAGTCGACGTCGAGGTCCGGTGCGACGCGGCCGGCGGCGAGGTCGAGCCGCAGGCGGTCGCGCAGGGCGTCGCCGAAGGCCTCGACCCGCACCCGCCAGAACGAGGCCACCCCCGCGTCGTAGGCCGCGACCTCGTTCAGCGCCCCCAGGGCGGAAGCGTTGCGCCGGTACTCCGCCACGACCGACAGGAACGTCTCGCGCAGCGCCTCGGGGGTCAGCGCCTCCGGGCTCGAGAGCCGCTCCTCCGCGACGCCGAACAGGTCGCCCGTCGCCGCGTCGGCCAGGCGGATCAGCAGGTCGGACTTGTCGGCGAAGTTCAGGTAGAAGCTGGAGCGGGCGATGCCGGCCTCGTCGGCGATCCGCTGGATCCCCAGGGCCGTGTACGTCTCGCCGCCCGCCAGGAGCCGCTCGACCGCCTCGAAGACGTGCTGCTCGACCGTGCCGCGCCGGGCTCTGCCGTTCTTTCCTCGACGCGCGACCGACGGCATCCCGCAAGGGTAGTGCCCGGTCCACCCCGGGCGGCCGACCTCCCGACCGGCACTTCGTATGCTCGATGGCCGACGCTCCGCCGCCCCCGCCCCATCGCCGCCCACCACCCCACCGACCCGTCCGACCCGACCTCGCCCGCCGTGGGGTCCCCGGTGACCCGGCCCCCGGCTCCCACGCTGGAGTGCGGCCGCGACCTGCTCGCCCTCGTGGAGCAGGTCACCGAGGAGCTGCCCCCGGCCGACCCCGAGCACCAGGCCTCCTGCCCGTACTGCCAGGACGCCCTGGCGCGGCTGCGGGCCGACTCGGGCGCGCTGCGCGAGCTGGCCGCGGAGCCGGTCCGGGTCCCCCGCGACCTCTCCGGACGGCTGGTAGCGGGCCTGCGCGGCGGGGGCCGCAGCATCGTGGTCGCGGCCGCCCCCGGCGGGCGCGACTCCGTGGCGGAGGCGGTCGTCTGCCGGCTCGCGCGGCTCGCGGCCCTCGCCGTGCAGGGCGTGCACCAGGCCTCGGCCGTCGTCGTGCACCGCGACGCGGGGATCACGCTCGACCTGCACGTGACCGCCGAGCTGGACCGGTCGCTGCCCGACCTGGCGACGCAGCTGCGGGAGGCCGTGACGCACGCCGTCGCCCGGTCCTCGGGCGTGCGGGTGACCGCGGTCGACGTGACCGTCGACGACGTCGTCTGAGGCCGCAGGCCCCGCCGCCCGACGACCGCCCGTCCGCCGCACGACGGCCCGCCCGCAGAGCTCCCGCGGCCCTTCCCGCCACCCCGGCCGTCGCGGCCTCCGGGAACCCATGTGGTTTCCTGCGGAACTTTCTCGGCCCGCTCCGGTCCAACGGACAGTGCCCCGGAGAGACCCGGGGCGGAATCGACCCAGGAGCACGACATGGCCACCACGCAGACCGGTTCGTCCGTCACCACCACCAAGGGCGCCGACGTGACGAACGACGGCCCGCTGGTCACCGACACGGGCAACACCACGATCGCCGAGGGCGTCGTCTCGAAGGTCGCCGGCCTGGCCACCCGCGAGGTCCCCGGCATCCACGACCTCGGCGGCGGCGCGGCGCGCGCGGTCGGCACCGTCACGGCCAAGGTCGGCCTGGGCGACCAGCTCAGCCAGGGCGTCTCGGTCGAGGTCGGCACCCGCGAGGCCGCCGTCGACCTGAAGGTCGTCATCGAGTACGGCGAGAGCATCCCGCAGGTCACCGAGGCCGTCCGTCAGAACGTCGTCAAGCGCATCGAGGGCATCACCGGCCTGAGCGTGACGGAGGTCAACATCAACGTCACCGACCTCTACTTCGCCGGCGACGACGACAACGACGGCGACGACTCCGCGCGGGTCCAGTAGCGGTGACGCAGACCCCCTCCCAGGACGGGTCTCCCGTCGCCGACCGGCGACGGGAGACGCCCCGCATCCGGCTGGCCCGCGTCGCCGTCGACGCCACGAGCACGTGCGCCGGCGTGGCCGGCCTGGATCGCGGGCCGGGCGACCGGTACTGCACCCACGTCGGTGGCGAGCGCCTCCCCGGCGTCGTCGTCATCGCCGACGGCGACCCCGGCACCTACGGCGTCGCGATCCACGTCCGGGCGCGTCTGACCGACCTGCACGTGCTCGCCGACGACGTCCGCGCCGAGGTCCGCGCCGCCGCGGCGCGGGCCGGGCTCGAGGAGCACCTCGGCGAGATCCGGATCGCCATCACCGACATCGACGACGGAAGCGGCGCATGATCGTCCACCTCTCCCGCGGCCTGAACCGCCTGCTCGCGCTGATCGTGCTGCCGCTGCTCGGCCTCGTCGCCCTGGCGTTCGCGGTCGCCGCGATCGCCGGCGAGTCCAGCGCCCGCAGCCTCGCCGACAGCACGCGGCTCACCGACGCGTGGGCCGAGGTCGGGACCTTCCTGCAAGAGACCGCACCCCGCGGCGAGACCGTCGTCGTCCTCGCCGGCGTCGGCGCGATCCTGGTCGGGCTGATCGTGCTGATCGCCGCGCTGGCCCCCACCCGCGACCGCGAGCTGCACCTGAAGGACGGCGACCCGGACCTCGGCATCCGGCGCCGTGCGCTGCGCGGCGCCCTGCAGTCCCGCACGGGACGGGTCCGGGGCGTCACCGGCGTCTCGGTCCGGCTGAAGCCGCGCCGCCGCAAGGTCGGGGGCACCGTCCGCGTCCGGGCGACCCGCACCCCGCGTGGCGACGCGAAGGCGATCGACGCGACCTACACCGAGCGGATGGCCCCGATCTCCGACGCCTTCGGGCTGAGGACGAAGGTCCAGAGCTCCGTCGGATCCAGCCGCCGCGCGAGGACCGAGTAGATGCCCCGCCAGCGCCTCGGGGTCCCCCACGGGATCCTCACCACCCTCGGGCAGAAGCTCATGGTCGTCGTTGGCCTGGCCCTGATCTGGGGCGGCGCGGTCGTCGTCCTGCTCGCGGCCGGCGTCGCCCCGGCGGACGTCCAGACCTACACCGGCTGGCGGACCGTCTACGACGAGCTCGCCGCCGTCGGCCCGACCGGCTGGGACGACACCACCGCCGTCGTCATCGCCGTCGCCGGCGTGGTCGTCTTCCTCGTGCTCCTGCGTCTCGGCTGGGCGCAGCGGATCACGCCGCACCTGGCGCGCACCGACGAGGTGCTGACGGACGACGAGCTCGGCACCGTGACGGTGAACCCGCGTGCGATCGAGCGCGCGGCCGAGATCGCCGCCGGCCGCGGTGCCGCCGTCCACGCGGTCCGCGCGCGGCTCGGCGAGGACGAGCTGACGGTCACGATCCACGCCCGTGGCGCGGACGAGATCGCCGAGACCCTGCGCGGCGCCCAGCAGCGCGTCCGCGCCGCCCTGCAGGACACGGGCACCCCGAAGCAGACCGTGCGGGTCGTCGTGACCCGCTTCACCGCCCCTTCCACCCGGGACCTCCGATGACCACTCCCCGCCCCATCCTGCCCGCCGCCCTGGGCTTCGCGTCCATCGCCGTCGCCTTCGGTCAGGGCTTCTGGATCGCCGTCGCCTGCCTGATCGGCGCGCTCGCCTTCCACGTCGGGTACGGCCTCTACCGCGGGGACCTCACCGTCTCCGAGCTGCAGGAGCGCGCCGAGGCGGCCCGCTCCGGCTTCGCGCGCGCCGCGGCACCGGAGGGCGAGTCGAAGCCCTCCGGCCGCGTGTCCTGAACGGGTCGCGAGCTGCACCCGGACCGGTGCGCGTCGCGCACCGGTCCGCCTGCCGTCGCCCGTCGCCCGGGCGAGCGGCTACCAGCGTCCGAACAGCGGGCCGGTGATGCCGGCGGGGATGTCCTGGGTCTGGTTGACGAGGTAGAAGACGACCAGCAGCCCGCCGATGAGCGCGAGGTTCTTGTTGAAGTTGATCTGCTCGGCCTGCTTGGCCGCCGGATCGGACTCCTTCCAGAACGCGTGCATCACGAACGAGACCGGGATCAGGGTCAGCGCGATCAGGAGCGCTGCGACGTCGGTCCAGACCCCGAGGACGAGGCCGAGGCCGCCGAGCGCGAAGACGACGCCCGAGGCGATGACGCCGGCCTCGGCGGCCGGGACGCCCTTGGACTGCGCGTATTGCGCCATGCCCTTGCTCTGGGTGAGGTGGCCGACGGCCGAGAGGAGGAAGACGAGGGCCAGCAGGACGCGGCCGACGAGGAAGACGATGTCCATGGGGACGCCTTTCGTTGTGGTTGCACGGACAACGTAGCACGAAACGGACCGGGGTCCGCTTAATCGAGAGAGCCGGGCCGTAGGCTGCGCCGGATGCCCCATCCCCCCGCCCCGTCCGCGCCGGTCCGCTTCGGTCTCCTCGGCTACGGCTTCGGTGGACGTGTCTTCCACGCGCCCCTGATCGCGTCGTCGCCGGAGTGCGAGCTCGTCGGGGTCGTGACCTCCTCGCCGGACCGGCGGGCGCAGGTCGCCCGGGAGCTGCCGGGCACCGCGACCGTCGGCTCGCTCGTCGATCTCGTCGAGGCCGGGGTCGAGGCCGTCGCGATCTCGACCCCGGCGGACTCGCACTCGGCGCTCACGGACGAGGCGCTGCGCCTGGGCCTGGCGGTCGTCTGCGACAAGCCGTTCGCCGTGGAGCCGACCGCCGCCCGGACGAGCACCGAGCTCGCCGCGTCGCTCGGACTGCCGCTGAGCCCGTACCAGAACCGCCGCTGGGACTCGGACTTCCGCACCGTCCGTGCGCTGGCGGACGACGGGGCGCTCGGGACGATCCGGCGTCTGGAGTCGCGCTTCGAACGTCACGCGCCGGGGGACGGCCCCGGGGTCGCGGGCGGCGGCACGCTGCTGGACTTCGGGGCCCACCTCGTCGACCAGGCACTCGTGCTGCTGGGGCCGGTCCTCTCCGTCTACGCCGAGCTGCGCGAGCGCGACTCGGGCCTCGACGACGACGTCTTCGTCGCCCTGACCCACGAGGGCGGTGCGCGGTCGCACCTGTGGGGCGGGTGGGAGCAGTTCGCGCCCGGTCCACGGTTCCGGGTGACGGGGACCGAGGGGACCCTCGTCGTCGAGGCCGGCGACACCCAGGAGGACCGGCTCGTGGCGGGCGACACGCCCGCCACGCTCGGCGACGACTGGGGCACCGAGTCGTCGGCGGGGACCCTGACGACGGCCGACGGCGCCCGTCCCGTCCCGCTGCAGCGCGGGCGGTGGGACACGTTCTACCCCGCGTTCGCCGCCGCCGTCCGGGGCACCGGTCCCGTCCCGGTGGAGGCCCGGGACGCCGTCGGCACGGCCCTCGTCCTGCAGGCCGCGCGCGAGAGCGCGGCGTCCGGCGAGGTGCGGCGGCCGGCCGGGGCGTAGGCCCCGGTCGGTCCGGGGTGCCACGTCAGGCCGCGCCCAGCCGGGCGACCGCGACCCGCCCCGAGCCTCAGTCGCCCGCCACCGGCGACGCCGGTCCGACCGCTTTCGGGCCCTTCTCGAGCGACGTGCCCTCGATGTCGACGTTCGGGACGATGCGCTCCAGCCACCGCGGCATCCACCAGGCCCGCTCGCCCATCACCGACATCAGCGCCGGGATCAGCGTCATCCGCACGAGGAACGCGTCGATGAGGATGCCGGTCGCGAACGCCACGCCGATCGACTTGACGATCGGGTCCGTCGGCAGGATGAACCCCGCGAAGACGGAGATCATGATCAGCCCGGCGGCCGTGACGACGCGGGCGCTGTGCCGGAACCCGTCGCGGACCGCGTCCTGGGCGCTGGCGCCGTGGGCGTGCTCCTCGCGCATCCGGGACACCAGGAACACCTGATAGTCCATCGCCAGCCCGAAGATCACGCCGATGATCAGGATCGGCAGCAGCGACACCAGGGGACCGGTCTGCGACACGCCGATCAGGCTCGCGCCGACGCCCTCCTGGAAGATCAGCGTCACCACGCCGAACGACGCCACGATCGTCAGCAGGAAGCCCGCGATCGCCGTGAGCGGCACGAGGATCGACCGGAAGGCGATCAGCAGCAGCACGAGCGCCAGGCCGACGACGACCGCCAGGTACGGGATCAGCGAGTCGCTCATCCGCTGCGAGATGTCGATGTTCGTCGCGGTCTGCCCGGTGACCGCGACCTTCGCCCCGCTGTCCCGCTCGATCGCGCCGGCCTCGCCGCGGATGTCCTGCACGAGGTCCTCCGTCGCCGTCGCGCTCGGCCCGCTCGACGGGGTCAGCTGGATGATCGCGAGGTCCTTCTTCGGGCTCAGCACCGGCGGCGCCGCGGTGGCGACGTCGTCCAGGCCGCCCAGGTCCTTCGCCGTCGCGGCCGCGACCGCCTGCGGATCCTGCACGCCCTGCAGGTCGGCGACGACCGTGAGCGGCCCGTTGAAGCCGGGGCCGAAGCCGTCGGAGAGCAGGTCGTAGGCCTTGCGCTCGGTCGTCGCGGGGCCCTTGTCGCCGTCGCCCGGCAGGCCCAGGCGCATGTTCAGCGCCGGGATCGCCAGGGCCACGAGCGCCAGGCCGACGACCGCGATCGCGGCGACCCGACGGCGGACGACGAAGGCGATCCAGCGGGCGCCCATCGTCGGCCTGGCGTCCGAGGTCTCGTCGTGCGCGTCCTCCGTGAAGGTCTTGCCCTTCACCGCCCGGTGCCCCGCGAACGCCAGGAGCGCCGGGGTCATCGTGAGGCTCAGCAGGACCGCGAAGAGGATCGTGAACGCCGCACCCAGGCCCATCTGGGCGAGGAACGGCACGCCCGTGACGGTCAGGCCGACGAGCGCGATGATCACGGTGGCGCCGGCGAAGACGACCGCGCTGCCCGCGGTGCCCACGGCCTTGGCGATCGACGCCTCGATCTCCATCCCGTCGGCGACCTGGGTCCGGTGGCGGGAGAGGATGAACAGCGTGTAGTCGATGCCGACCGCCAGGCCGAGCATCGCCGCGATCGTGATCGACGTGTCCGCCAGGTCGGTGAATCCCGACGCCAGGGTGATGCCCAGGGCACCGACGCCGACGCCGAGGACGCCCGTGAGGATCGGCAGGCCGGCGGCCAGGAGCGACCCGAACGTGATCGCCAGAACGACGAGCGCCACGGCGATGCCGACGATCTCGCCGATCGGCGCCTCCGCCTCGACCGCCGCCGCGCTGCCGCCGTACTCGACCTGCAGGCCGGCCTTCGTGGCGGCCTCCGTGGCCCGTTCGATCGCGGCGGTCTCCTCCTCCGTGATGTCCTGGGGGTTGGCCGCGAAGGCGACGGAGCTGTAGGCGATCCGCCCGTCCTCCGAGACGGCCTTCGTCTCGTACGGGTCGCCGGCCGACGCGACCTTCGGGACCTTCGCCAGGGCGGCGACGCTCTCCTCGATCGCGGCCTTCCGCTCACCCGAGGTGACCTTCTGGCCGCTCTTCGCGGCGAAGACGACGGTGCCGGAGGCGTTGTTGGGGTTGGTGCCGGGGATCCGCTCCGAGACGAGCTCGGCCGCGTTCTGCGACTCGGTGCCGGGGATCTTGAACTCGGTCGTGAACGTGCCCTTGAAGGCGACGGTCAGGCCGCCGAGGACGACGAAGAAGACGAGCCAGCCCGTGAGGACGGTTCGGCGACGTCGGGCGGAGAACGCGCCGAGCCGGTGGAGGAGGTGAGCCATTGGAGGGTCCGCGTCGTGTGTGGGGTGTTCGGGGAGCGCGCCGGCCGCCGTGGGGGCGGCGCCGGCCCGGAGCGAGACGCAAGGTAGCGCAAAGTCGCATGATCATGCAACTCCACATCGACTTGCAAGATCGCTATGGTCTGCACATGCCCTCCCCCGACGCCGCAGAACAGGAGCTCGGACTGCGCGAGCGCAAGAACCGCCGCACCCGTCGCGCCATCGTCCGGGCGACGGTGGAGCTCACGCTCGAGGGTGGCTACGCGGCCGCGACGATCCCGCGGATCGCCGAACGGGCGGACGTCGCGCCGCGGACCGTGTCGACGTGGTTCCCGACGAAGGACGAGATCCTCTTCGAGAAGACCGGGGACGCCATCGATCGCGCCACGGCGCAGATGCGCGAGGGATCGGGCTCCATCGTCGACCGCCTCGAGGCGTGGCTCACCGAGGAGATCGAGCACCACCCCGCGCCCGATCCCGAGATCGCCCGCCTCCGCCGCTCGGCCATCGAGCACGACCCCGAGCTCCGCGCCCGCGAGCGTCAGCTCTGGGACCAGCTGCAGTCCGAGGTGTCGCGCGTCGTGGCGCGCGACACGGACGGCTCGCCCGGCGACATGGGCCCGCAGGTCTTCGCGGGCGCCACCATGGGCTTCCTCTGGACCCTCGGCTCGATGGCTCGCCAGGACGACCCGCAGGACGGCGAGGCGCTCCTCCGCGAGGGCGTCGCGCTCCTGCGGGCAACCCTCTCCGCCGTCACCGCGAGCTCGGTCGCGTAGCCGCGCGCGGATCGGCCGGCCACCAGAAGCGCGGCCCGACCAGCGTCACGAGCGCCGGGACGAGCACGGTCCGCACCAGCAGGGTGTCCAGCAGGATCCCGAAGCCCACGACGATCCCCAGCTGGGTCAGCGTGATGATCGGCAGGACCCCGAGCACCGCGAAGACCGCGGCGAGCAGCACGCCGGCGCTCGTGATCACCCCGCCGGTGCTCGCCAGGGCCGTCACGACGGACCGGCGCGTCGACGACGTCGCCGCCTCCTCCCGGGCCCGGGTGATCAGGAAGATGTTGTAGTCGACGCCGAGGGCCACGAGGAACAGGAAGCTCAGGAGCGGCACCGGCAGGTCGACCCCCGGGAAGCCGAAGAGGTGCTCGAAGGCCCAGGTGGCCGCGCCCAGCGCCGCCGCCCAGCTGACGACGTTGGTCAGCGCCAGCAGCACCGCCGCGACGATCGACCGCAACAGCCCGACCAACACGAGCAGCACGACGGCGAGCACCAGCGGCACGATCAGCCGCCGGTCGTCCGCGGCTGCCGCCTGCTCGTCGAGGTCCGAGGCGTCCGGCCCGCCGACCCGTGGGTCCCCCGGCGCGGACCCCAGCCGGTCGCGGAGCGCCTCGATCGTGCGCAGCGCCGCGTCGCTGCCCGGCGCGTCCCGCAGCCGCGCGTCGACCTGGACCAGGCCGTCGCCGCGCCG
>NZ_JAURWA010000074.1 GCF_030655195.1 Patulibacter sp.
GACGTGCCGGGGTGGCGCGCGGGGCGAGACGTGCCGGGGTGGCGCGCGGGGCGAGGCGGGCCGGGGTGGCGCGGGGCGGGCCAGCCGGGGTCGCGCGGGCCGAGGCGTGGCGGGGGGCGGGGCGTGCCGGGGTCGTGCAGGCCCAGGCAGGAGTGGTGGCGTGGACCGGGGTCTCCGGCCCTGCGTGATCCGCCGAATCCGTTCGGGCGAATCTGGCTTCGCCGGATGCCGCATGCGCAGCATGCGCAATCCACCGGATCCGGCAGGCCGGCAGCACGATTTGGCGGATGACCCATGGCGTGCGCCCGGCCACCACACGCGTCGTGGCGATCGGTCGCACTCCGCCTCCGCCCTCACCCGGCTCGGCACTCCGCCCGCCGCCACCCGCCCACGGCCACCCCGTCGCCCACCGCGACCCCGCCGTCCGCGGCCACCCCGCCGCCCATGGCCGCCCCGTCGCCCACCGCGACCCCGTCGCCCACGGCGACCCCGCCGCCCACGGCCACCCCGCCGCCCACGCCACCCACCCCACCCCGCCCCTCGGGGGGCGATCCGGCCCAGGTCTTCCCCCGCGGGGTGCCGGTGTGGGACAACGGGGTACGACGAGCACCAGGCCCAAGCGACGTGTCCCATGCGGCCCCCGGGGCGGCGGGCGAAAGCCTTTCCCGCACTGCGGATCGACTTGTATACTAGTGTGGAGGCACGCGTGACGCGGGACACGGACCATCGGTCCTGATCCGCCCCCGCAGCCAGCCCCGCCCCCGATCAGAGCGTCGATGTCCACACCCGCCGATCCCGATCCCGCCGAGACGAAGGAGTGGCTCGAGGCCTTCGACGCCGTGCTGCAGCACGACGGCGCCGGCCGCGCCGAGGAGCTGTTGGAGACCCTGGTCGCGCACACGCGCTCCCGGGGCCTCGCCGCGTCGCTGCACTCGACCACCCCCTACGTGAACACGATCGGGGTGGACGACCAGGAGCCGCTGCCGACGGACCAGGCGATCGAGCGGCGCGTCCGCTCGCTCGTCCGCTGGAACGCCCTGGCGACGGTGCTCCAGGCCAACAAGGAGTCCTCGGAGCTCGGCGGCCACATCGCCTCGTTCCAGTCCGCCTCGACGCTCTACGAGGTCGGCTTCAACCACTTCTGGCGCGCCCCGAGCGAGGAGCACGGCGGCGACCTGGTCTACATCCAGGGCCACTCCTCGCCGGGCATCTACGCCCGCGCGTTCCTCGAGGGCCGGATCGACGAGGCGCAGCTGCGGCGCTTCCGGCAGGAGACGGACCGCTCGCAGCCCGGTCTCTCGTCGTACCCGCACCCGTGGCTCATGCCGGAGTTCTGGCAGTTCCCGACGGTGTCGATGGGCCTCGGCCCGATCATGGGCATCTACCAGGCGCGCTTCCTGAAGTACCTGCAGGGCCGGGGCATGGCGGACACCAAGGACCGCGACGTCTGGGTCTTCTGCGGCGACGGCGAGATGGACGAGCCCGAGTCGATGGGCGCGATCGGGATGGCCGGGCGCGAGAAGCTCGACAACCTGAACTTCGTCATCAACTGCAACCTGCAGCGCCTCGACGGTCCGGTCCGCGGCAACGGCAAGATCATCCAGGAGCTCGAGGCGAACTTCCGCGGTGCCGGCTGGAACGTCATCAAGGTCGTCTGGGGCTCCCGCTGGGACGAGCTCCTGAAGAAGGACACCGAGGGCCACCTGCTGCGCCTGATGGAGGAGACCGTCGACGGCGACTACCAGACGCTCAAGTCCCGCGACGGCGCCTACGTGCGCGAGCACTTCTTCGGCAAGCACCCCGAGACGGCCAAGATGGTCGAGAACTGGACCGACGAGGAGGTCTGGGCGCTCAACCGCGGCGGCCACGACCCCGCGAAGGTCTTCGCCGCCTACCACGCGGCCCGCAACCACACGGGTCAGCCCACGGTGATCCTCACCAAGACGATCAAGGGCTACGGGATGGGGGCCTCCGGCGAGGGGCAGAACATCACCCACCAGCAGAAGAAGATGACCGAGGACGTCCTCCTGACGTTCCGCGAGCGCTTCGGGCTGGACCTCACCGACGAGCAGGTCAAGAACTTCGAGTTCCACCGGCCCGCCGACGACTCCGAGGAGATGACCTACCTCCACGGGCAGCGCAAGAAGCTCGGCGGCTACCTGCCGTCGCGGCGCGCCAAGTCCTCGGAGTCGCTCCCGGTCCCCGACCTGAGCGCGTTCAAGGCCGTCCTCGAGGGCTCGGGCGACCGCGAGATCTCGACGACGATGGCGTTCGTCCGGATCCTCGCCGGCCTGCTGCGCGACAAGGCGATCAAAAAGCACGTCGTGCCGATCGTCCCCGACGAGTCGCGCACGTTCGGCATGGAGGGGATGTTCCGCCAGCTGGGCATCTTCAGCCAGGTCGGGCAGCTGTACCAGCCGGAGGACTCCGAGCAGCTGATGTTCTACCGCGAGGACCGCCAGGGGCAGATCCTCCAGGAGGGCATCAACGAGCCGGGCGCGTTCTCGTCCTGGATCGCCGCGGCGACGTCGTACAGCAACAGCGACACGCCGATGATCCCGTTCTACGTCTACTACTCGATGTTCGGGTTCCAGCGCATCGGCGACCTCGCCTGGGCCGCCGGTGACTCCCGGGCCCGCGGGTTCCTGATCGGCGGCACCGCCGGCCGGACGACGCTCAACGGCGAGGGCCTGCAGCACGAGGACGGCCACAGCCTCGTGCAGGCCGCACTGATCCCCAACTGCGTCAGCTACGACCCGGCCTACGGGTACGAGCTGGCCGTGATCGTCCACGACGGCCTGCGCCGCATGTACGGGGAGCAGGAGGACGTCTTCTACTACCTCACCGTCATGAACGAGAACTACCGGCAGCCCGCGCTGCCGGAGGGCGCCGAGGCGGGGATCCTCAAGGGGATCCACCGCGTGCGCGAGGCCGGCGAGGCCGAGGCCGGGTCGACCGAGGACCCCGCCGTCGAGGACGCCGGGGGCGCCGAGGACGCGGCCGCCGCGAAGGACGACGAGCTCGTCGAGGACGACGGTGGCGAGGCCGCCGACGGGGACGTCGAGCCGGCCGACGCCGGGGCCGGCGACCACGACTCCGACGGGGCCGACGCGGCCACGGCCACGGCGAAGGACGTCGGGGCCGCGCAGGTGCGCCTGCTGGGCTCGGGCACGATCCTCCGCGAGGTCGTCGCCGCCGCCGAGCTGCTCGAGCAGGACTGGGGCGTGGCCGCCGACGTCTTCTCCGTCACGAGCTACACCGAGCTGCGCCGCGAGGGCATGGCCGTCGAGCGCCACAACTGGCTGCACCCGGAGGACGAGCCGCAGACGGCCTACGTCTCCGAGGTCCTGTCGGGCGACGTGCCGATCGTCGCGTCGTCGGACTACGTCCGGGAGCTCGCGGAGGGCATCCGGCCGTACCTGGACGCGCCGTACTTCGTGCTCGGCACGGACGGCTACGGCCGCAGCGACTACCGCAGGGCGCTGCGCGGGTTCTTCGAGGTCGACCGCCGGCACGTCGTGCTCGCGGCGCTGACGGAGCTGTCCAAGCGGGGCGAGGTCGAGCCCGCGAAGCTCACCGAGGCCATCGAGAAGTACGAGATCAAGACGGACGAGGGAGTCCCGTGGGCGCGATGACGACGGTGGAGGTCCCCGACATCGGGGACTTCGACGATGTTCCGGTGACGGAGATCCTCGTGGCGGTGGGCGACACCGTGGCGGAGGAGGACCCGCTCGTCGCCCTCGAGTCCGAGAAGGCGACGATGGAGGTCCCCTCCCCGGTCGCGGGGACGATCGCCGAGATCCTCGTGAAGGAGGGCGACGGCGTGTCCGAGGGCACGCCGATCATCCGGATCGAGACCGACGGCGACGGCGATGACGCCGAGAAGCCCGACGCGGGCCCGGCGGACGCGGACGACAAGGACGAAGACGGCGACGCGCCGCACGCCTCCGAGGGGAAGGGCGAGGCTCCCGGCGACGGCGGCACGAAGCCCAAGGGCGAGGACCCGGACCCGCAGGGCACCGCCGACGACGGCGGTGCCGGCTCGGGCGGCGACGCGACGTCCGGGGGCGGCTCTTCCTCCGGCGACGGCGCGTCGTCCGGCGACGGCTCCCCGACCGCCGACGGCTCCGTCGGCGGTGCGGCCGTCGAGTCCTCGGCCGCGGCGGCCGCCGGCGGGGCGAGGCCCTCCGGCGAGCCCGTCTACGCCAGCCCGAGCGTCCGTCGGCTCGCCCGCGAGCTCGGCGTCGACCTGTCGACCGTGCAGGGCACCGGCCGCAAGGGCCGGATCGTCCCGGAGGACGTCCAGCAGGCCAAGGACGCCCCGGCCCCCGCGAAGAGCGACGACGCCGCGGCCCCGAAGGCACCGAGCGGCGGCGACGCCGTCGGCGACGGCGGCCTCGGCCTGGCCCCGTGGCCGAAGGTGAAGTTCGAGAAGTTCGGCGAGATCGAGCGCGTGCCGCTCTCCAGGATCCAGAAGCTCTCGGGCGCCAACCTGGCCCGCAACTGGGTCCGGATCCCGCACGTCACGCACAACGACGACGCGGACATCACCGAGCTCGAGGCGTTCCGCAAGCAGCTCAACGGCGAGCAGAAGGACGTCAAGGTGACCATGGTCGCCCTGCTCCTGAAGGCGATCTCCTCGACGCTGAAGTCCTTCCCGGTCCTGAACTCGTCGCTGGACGGCGACGAGCTGGTGCTGCGGAAGTACCACCACCTGGGCTTCGCGACGGACACGCCCAACGGGCTGCTCGTCCCGGTCATCCGCGACGTCGACCAGAAGGGCATCTACGCCGTGGCGGCCGAGCTCACCGAGCTCTCCGGCAAGGCGCGCGAGGGCAAGCTCATGCCTGCGCAGATGTCCGGCGGCACGTTCTCGCTGTCGTCCCTGGGCGGCATCGGCGGCACGTCGTTCTCGCCGATCATCAACGCCCCCGAGGTCGCGATCCTCGGCGTCACCCGCTCGGCCATGAAGCCGGTCTGGAACGGGTCGGAGTTCGAGCCGCGCCTGATCCTGCCGCTGTCCCTGTCCTACGACCACCGCGTGGTCGACGGCGCGCTGGCGGCGCGCTTCACGGCGCACCTGGCGAAGACCCTGGCCGACTTCCGGAGGATCCTGCTGTGAGCACCATCGAGGTCAAGGTCCCGGACATCGGCGACTTCGACGACGTCCCGGTCACCGAGATCCTCGTCGCGGTCGGCGACGAGGTCCAGAAGGAGGACCCGCTCGTCGCGCTGGAATCCGAGAAGGCGACGATGGAGGTCCCGTCGCCGGAGGCCGGCACCGTCAAGGAGCTGAAGGTCGCCAAGGGCGACGCCGTCTCCGAGGGCAGCGTGATCCTCGTGCTCGAGACCGCCGACGCCGAGGGCGGCCCGCAGGGCGGCGACGGGTCGGCCGACGGCGCCGAGGCGCAGTCCGGCGGGAAGGTCGACGAGAAGGACGGGGACGGCGCGGAGCACGCGTCCAACCCGGCGGGGGAGGAGGGGCCCAGAAAGGACGACGGCTCGACGCCCCCGAAGGGCGGCGGCGGCACCGCCGGCAACGCGTCGTCGTCCGGGGGGTCCGCGGACGCGAAGAGCGGCGAGCCCGGCACCGACGGCGACTCCTACGCCGGTGGTTCGGGCGCCACGAAGGACCCGGCGGCCTCCGGCGACGCCGGGACCACCGGCGCCACGCCGTCGAAGGCGAGCGACGAGGTGAAGGCCAAGGGCGACCTGCACGTCGACCTCGTCGTCCTGGGCTCCGGGCCGGGCGGCTACGCCGCCGCGTTCCGCGCCGCCGACCTCGGCCTGTCGGTCGCGATGGTCGAGCGCGAGCCCGTCCTGGGTGGGGTCTGCCTGAACGTCGGGTGCATCCCCTCCAAGGCGCTCCTGCACGCCGCGAAGGTCATCACCGAGGCCGAGGACATGGCCGAGCACGGCGTCTCGTTCGGCACGCCCGAGGTCGACCTCGACGCGCTGCGCTCCTGGAAGGACGGCGTCGTCGAGAAGCTCTCCGGCGGCGTGGGCGGGATGGCCAAGCAGCGCAAGGTCGAGGTCGTCCGCGGCACCGGCAGATTCGTCGGCGAGCACGAGCTGCAGGTCGACGACACGCTCGTCACCTTCGACTCGGCGATCGTCGCGACGGGCTCGCGCTCGGTGCAGCTGCCGGGCATCCCGCACGAGGAGGAGGCCGTCATCGACTCCACCGGCGCGCTCGAGCTGGCGGACGTCCCGAAGCGGCTGCTCGTGGTCGGCGGCGGGATCATCGGCCTGGAGATGGCGACGGTCTACGACGCGCTCGGCTCGCAGGTCACGGTCGTCGAGCTCGCCGACCAACTCGTCCCGGGGGCCGACAAGGACCTCGTCAAGCCGCTGAAGAAGCGCATCGACGGGCGCTACGCCGCGATCCACCTGAAGACGAAGGTCGAGGGGGTCGAGGTCGTCGACGGGGGCCTGAGGGCGACGTTCTCCGGCGAGGGCGACGGCGTTCCGGAGCCGGCCGAGTTCGATCGGGTGCTGGTCGCCGTGGGTCGCGTGCCCAACGGCAAGGACCTCGGGCTGGAGGACCTCGGCGTCGAGGTCGACGACCGCGGCTTCGTGCCGGTGGACCAGCAGCAGCGCACGAAGCTGCCGCACATCCTCGCCATCGGGGACGTCGTCGGCCAGCCGATGCTCGCCCACAAGGCCACGCACGAGGGCCACGTCGCCGCGGAGGTCGTCGCGGGCCACGACGTGGTCTTCGACCCGCGCGGCATCCCGTCGGTCGCCTACACCGAGCCCGAGCTGGCCTGGGTCGGCCTGACCGAGACGCAGGCGAAGAAGGACGGCGTCGAGTACGAGGTCGCCGCGTTCCCGTGGGTCGCCTCGGGACGTGCGCTGGCGTCGGACGCCTCCGCCGGTCAGACGAAGCTCCTGGTCGACCCGGGGTCCCGCCGGATCCTCGGTGCGGCGATCGTCGGCACGAACGCCGGCGAGCTGATCGCCGAGGTCGGCCTGGCGCTCGAGATGGGCGCCAACGCCGAGGACGTCGCCCTGACGATCCACGCGCACCCGACCCTGTCGGAGTCCGTCGGCCTGGCCGCTGAGATCGCGGAGGGTACGATCACGGACCTGCCGCAGAAGCGGAAGCGCAAGGCGAAGGGCTGAGGGTGGCCGGGCGGGACGGTCGTCGCGCCCGGGCCGTCGCCGTCCCCCTGACGGCGCGGACCGGGGACCGCGGCCCGGCGACGGAGACCGCGTCCGCCGTCCCGTCGACGGTGCGGGCCGAGGACCGCCGCCCGGCGACGGCGACCGCGCCCGCGGTGCGACGCTGTGGGGCGTGGACGCCCCGGACCCCGAGCCGCTGCTGATCGCCGGGAACCCGTTCCCGGCGGCGATCGCCGGGGACCTGTTGGCGCAGCTGACGTTCGTCGTCGAGGTCGACCGGATGAAGGCCGTGCTGCGCCAGTCGCACGTCGCGGCCGTCGACCGGCCCGAGAACGACGCGGAGCACTCCTGGCACCTCGCCCTGATGGCGATCGTGCTGGCCGGGCACGCCGCCGAGCCGGTCGACCGGGCGCGGGTCGTCGAGCTGCTGGTCCTGCACGACCTCGTCGAGGTCTACGCCGGCGACGTCCCGCTGCACGACGACGCGGCGATGGTCGGGCAGGCCGAGCGCGAGGTCGCCGCCGCCGACCGGCTCTACGCGCTGCTGCCGGCCGAGCAGGGCGCCCGCCTGCGTGCGGCGTGGGAGGAGTTCGAGGCCCACGTCACGGCCGAGGCCCGCTTCGCCCGGGCGATGGACCGCTTCCAGCCGCTGCTGCTCGCCTGGATGACGCGGCAGGAGGCCGACCCGGAGATCACCGCCGCCGGTGTCCGCGAGCGGCTGCGGATCATCGAGGACGGCTCGCCGACGCTGTGGGCAGCGGCGGAGGCGCTGATCGACGAGAGCGAGCGGCGCGGGTACCTGGGCTGATCGGGGTCACCCCCTCGTTCGGCCCCTCCCGGGCGTTCGTACCGTCGGAGCAGGCCCCGCCCGTGCGGCGCCCGCGACGCCCCGGATGTCCGCGCCCTCCGTCCTCGCCGTCTCCGGCGCCCCGACCACGCTGCTGGTGGTCCTCGCCGACGTCCTGCTGATCCTCGTCGCCGCGCGGTACGCGGGGCGCCTCGCCGCGCGGCTCGGGCAGCCGCCCGTGATCGGCGAGATCCTCGCCGGCATCGCGCTCGGTCCCAGCCTGCTCGGGCTGCTCGGCGCCGACCTGCCCGGCGCCGTGTTCCCCGACGACGCCCGCGAGTGGCTGCGGCGGATCGGCGAGCTCGGGCTGGTCCTCTTCCTCTTCGGGGTCGGGCGCGAGAGCGACCCGCGGCTCCTGCGCCGGGCGCGCGGCAGGATCGGTGCGCTGTCGGCCGGGTCGATCCTCGTGCCCGCAGCGGTGGGCGTGCTCGTCGCGCTGCCGTTGTGGGCGGACCACGCGGTCGTCGGCGGCGAGGAGGTCCCGCGCGCCGCGTTCGCGGCGTTCATCGCGGTCGCGCTGTCGGTCACCGCGTTCCCGGTGCTCGCGCGCATCCTCGGCGACGCCGGCCTGCTGCGCAGCGAGATCGGTCGCACGGCGATGGCCGTCGCGGCCGTCACCGACCTCGTCGCGTGGTCCGCGCTGGCCGTGGTCGTCGGTGCCTACGGGACGGGCGGTCGACCCCTGCCGGAGCTGCTGCTCCTCGTCGTGGCCTACGCGCTGGCGCTGCGGTTCGTGCTGCGCCCGGCGGTCGTCCTGCTGCTGCGGGGCGTCGCGAGGCCGCGATCCGCCGCCGCCGGGATCCTCCTCGTCGGCCTGCTGCTCTCCGCCCTCGCCACGGACCGCATCGGGCTGCACGCCGCGATCGGGGCGTTCGCGTTCGGGGTGCTCTGCCCGCGCGACGGCGCCGCGGGGCGGGCGGCGGACGCCGGCGCGGGGGTGCTCGCCCGGGTCGGTGTGCTGCTCGTGCCCGTGTTCTTCCTCTCGACCGGGCTGACGGTCGACCTGGCGAACCTGTCCCTCGGGGACGTGTCGGAGCTGCTGCTCCTGCTCGCCGCGGCGACGCTCGCGAAGTTCGGCGGCGTCGCGGTGGCCGCGCGGCTCTCGGGGGACGGCGCGCGACCGGCCGCGGCGCTCGGCGTGCTGCTGAACGCCCGCGGCCTGACCGAGCTCGTGATCCTGGAGGTCGGGCGCTCCGCCGGCATCCTCGACGACCGGATCTTCGCGGCACTCGTCGCCGTCGCCCTGCTCACGACGGTCGCCACCGGTCCGCTCTTCCGGCGGCTGCACGACGTGCCGGAGCCCGGATCCGGCGGATCCGGTGCCGCACAGGACGACCCGGGGGACCCGAGCCGCACGGCACCCGGTGCGCCGTCGTCCATCGGGCCCGGTCCGGACGTCGCGGCGCCGTCGCGGCCCGTCCCGTCCGGCGCCGCACCGTCGCGGCCCTAACCTGCCCGCATGTCCGACGCCGCGCCGCCCGTCCCGCTCAGCGTCGCCACGCACGACCGCGGCGACCGCTTCCGGCGCGACGACGCCTGGCTCGCCGCGGCCCGGCAGGACGACGCGACCGACGTCCTGGTCGTCGACGCCGACGGCCGGATCGCGGCGAGCGCCGAGGGGCTGGAGGTCACCGGCCCGCAGCTCCTGGCGGGCGTCGCGGTGCCGACGCTCCTGGCGGTCGACCCGGACGGCTCGGCGGTCTTCGCGGTCGACGCCGCCGAGGTCGGCCGCGACGCGGACGTCGACGGCGTCCCCGAGCTCGTGCCCTTCCGCGACGTCCTCGAGCACCTCGACCCCGAGGAGGCCGCCCTCGCGGTCCAGGCCGTCGCCCTGATCCGCTGGCAGGCCGACCATCGCTTCTGCGGGCGCTGCGGCACCGCGACGACGCTCTCGACGGCCGGCCACCGTCGCGTCTGCCCCGGCTGCGGCGCGCGGCACTTCCCCCGCACCGACCCCGTCGCCACGATGCTCGTCACCGACGGACGCGACCGCGTGCTGCTGAGCCGGCGTCGCGGCGCGAAGGAGAAGGTCTGGTCGTGCCTGGCGGGGTTCGTCGAGCCGGGGGAGACCCCGGAGCAGGCCGTCGTCCGCGAGACGATGGAGGAGGTCGGCCTGCGCGTCCTGCGGGTCGAGTCGTTCGGCAGCCAGCCGTGGCCCCAGCCCTACGAGTTGATGATCGGCCACCGCGCAGTCGTCCTGCCGCGCGAGCCGGTCGTCGCCGAGGAGCTCGTCACCGCCCGCTGGTGGGACCGCGCGGAGCTCGCCGCCGCGCTTGAGGCCGACGAGGCGCGGCTGCCCCCGCCGTACACGATCGGCAACCACGCGATCTCGGTCTGGCTGGCCGAGGGCTGAGGCCTCCGCCCCCGTCCGGGTCGTCCACGACGGCCCGCCGTCGGTCCTGGCCGGCGGCGTCCGGCGTGGTCGCCCCATCGGGCTCCGGCCCCACCCGGCCGTCCCGCGTTGTGGTCCGACCGCATCGACACGGTGTCAGATGCGCGTAGGCTCTCTGTGTTCCCGCGCACGCGTCGAGGTCGACGGCGTGCCCGGATGATCCGGTCGAGAAGAGGAAGACGCCGTGCCCGAGCTGCTGCAGCAGGAGACCACCGAGAAGGCCCCCGACGGCATGATCGCCGTCGAGAACCCGGCCACCGGCAAGACGATCCAGTTCGTCGAGAACATGAGCGCCGCGCGCATCGACGAGCTCGTCGCCCGTGCCCGCGCCGTGCAGCCCGCCTGGCACGCCCTCGGGTTCGGCGGCCGCCGCCGGCTGATGCTCGCCCTGCGCCACTGGCTCGTCCAGAACCGCTCGCGGATCGTCGACGTCGTCGTGGCCGAGAACGGCAAGACCCGCGAGGACGCGCTCCTGGCCGAGCTCTTCTACATCGCCGACTCGCTCGGGTTCTGGGCCAAGAACGCCGGCAAGTACCTGGCCGACGAGAAGGTCCGCACGCACTCGCCGCTCGTCCTGGGCCGCAAGGTCAAGGTCACCTACCGCCCGCTCGGCGTCGTCGGCGTGATCGCGCCGTGGAACTACCCGCTGACCCTCGGCTTCGGCGACGCGCTGCCCGCCCTGATGGCCGGCAACTCCGTGATCATCAAGCCCAGCGAGGTCACCCCGCTGGCGACGATGCTGATGTCCGAGGGCGCCGAGGCCGTCGGCTTCCCGTCCGGCGTCTTCCAGGTCGCCACCGGCGACGGGGCGACCGGCTCCGCGCTGGTGGACCGCGCCGACATGATCATGTTCACCGGCTCCACGAAGACCGGCCGCAAGATCGGCGCGCGGTGCGGCGAGCGCCTGATCCCGTGCTCGCTGGAGCTCGGCGGCAAGGACCCGATGATCGTCCTGGACGACGCCGACCTCGAGCGCGCCGCGAACGTCGCGGTGGAGTGGGGGATGCGCAACAGCGGCCAGATCTGCATGTCGGTCGAGCGCATCTACGTCGAGGCGCCGGTGTACGACGAGTTCGTCGAGAAGGTCGAGACGAAGGTCCGCGCGCTGCGTCAGGGCAAGCCCGAGGGCTACGGCTCGGTCGACGTCGGCGCGATCACGTTCCCGCCGCAGATCGAGACGATCGCCGCCCACGTCGACGACGCCGTCGCGAAGGGCGCGCGGGTGCTCGTCGGCGGCCGGCGCGCCCCGGGGGCAGGCCGGTTCTACGAGCCGACCGTCCTGGTCGACGTCGACCACACGATGGACTGCATGACCGAGGAGACCTTCGGTCCGACGCTGCCGATCATGAAGGTCGCGGACGAGGACGAGGGCATCCGCCTGGCCAACGACGTCAACTACGGCCTCGGCTCGAGCGTCTTCTCGAAGGACCTGGCGCGCGGCGAGCGCGTCGCCCGGCGGATCAACGCCGGCGTGGGCTGGGTCAACGACGCGATCATGAGCTACCTGGCCCAGGAGGCGCCGTTCGGCGGCGCGGGCGAGTCGGGCGTCGGCGCCCGCCACGGCTCGGCCGGCATCCGCAAGTACACGCAGACCCACACGATCATGGTCAGCAAGTGGGTGCTGCGCCGCGAGCCGACGATGTTCCCCAACACGAAGCTCGGCGCCAAGCTGCTCGACCGCGTGATGGTCCTCATGTGGGGGCGCAAGCCGCGCTGAGGAAGCTCACCCCCGCACGAGCGGCAGCACGCGGAGCGCCACCAGGAGCTCCGTCGTGCGGCCCGCCAGCGGCCGGCCCAGGCGCGTCTCCGTCGTGCGGATCCGTGCGGCGACGGTGTTCTCGTGGACGCCCAGCCGCGCCGCCGCCCGGCGCGGGCTGGCGTGCTCCTCGAGGTAGGCCTCGAGCGTCTCCGCCAGACGCACGGACTCGCGGTCCCCGCCGAGCAGCGGGCCCAGCTGCTCCTCGACGAACCGCCGTGCCTGCTCCTGGTCGGCGGACGCCAGGGCGGCGACGGCCACCGCGTCGTAGTGGACGACGGTGCCCGGCGGGGCGAGCTGCAGCTGCGCGACGCGGCGGGCGTGCATCGCCTCGTGGTGCGCCAGTCGGAACCCGTCGACGCCGCGCGAGGGCGTGCCGACGGCGACGATCGCCCCCAGGTCGCGGACCGCACCGCCGTCCAGGCGCAGCGCCCGCAGGTCGGCGGGCTCGAAGCCGTTGCGGCTGCCGACCCAGCCGGCCAGGAGCCCGGTGCCCAGGACCGTCGCCAGCGGCTGGCCGGCGCCCAGCGGGGCCAGCAGCTCACGCAGCGCGGGCTCCAGTGCCGCCGCGCCGACGCCGCCGTCCGTGCTCCACGCCACCACCGCCAGGTGCTCGCGGTCCAGCGCGTGGCGCAGCCGCCGGCCGGCGGCGGCCGCGTCGACCGGCAGCCCGTCGAGCAGCTCGCGGATGGTCTGGGCGCGCACGGCGTCGGCGCTGCGGATCCAGCGCGCCCGCTCCTCCGCGTAGAGCTTCTGCGCCTTCGCGGTGAGCGTGTCGATGAAGGTGAACATGTAGCCCGAGCCCTGCTCCAGCGCCGTGGCCAGCTCGGTCGGGTCGGAGATCGCCGAGCGCAGCTCGCTGACCCACGTGCGCCAGAACGCCCCGTGCGCGGTGCGGTAGGTCTGGGTCAGCGCGTCGACCGGGATGCCGCGGTGGACGACGAGGCGGATGAACGCCCCGGCCATCGCGGGAGGCTCGGCGGACGACGGGTCCACGCCGCGCTCGACCATCGCGATGAACAGCCGCGCGTTGTCGTCGACGCTGTCGCGGACCGCCGCGGCGAGCTCGGAGTCCCGGCCGAACGCGGGCAGGTCGCGCACGATCGCGTCGGTGATCTCCTCGATCACCCGGCGCCGCCACGCCGACTCCGTCGACAGGCGCGCGGCCAGCTCCGTCCAGGCGAGCGACTCGGGGGTCACGGCGTCCTCCGGCGCCCCGCCGGGGTCCGGGAGCGTCCTCGCGGCCGTCGAGGGCTCGTCCTGCGTCGCATGGGTGTCCACGAGGGGCCTGCGCTCGTCCTGCGTCTCGTGGGCGTCCACGAGGGGCCTGCGGTCGGCCGCGACGTCGTCCATGGACGGACCCTAGTTCATCGCGTCGAAACAGTGGCGCGACCACAGCGGCATCGGAATGGCCCGTCCCTACTCTCGGAGCATGACCGGCTCCGCAGATCAGCACGTCGTCATCGTCGGAGCCGGGTTCAGCGGCATCGCCATGGGCATCGAGCTCGGCCGGGACGGCGTGCCGTTCACCATCCTGGACCGCGCGAGCGACCTCGGCGGCGTCTGGCACCACAACACGTATCCCGGCGCCGCGTGCGACATCCCGTCCGCGCTCTACTCGTTCTCCTACGCACCGCGGGGCGACTGGTCGCACCCGTGCTCGCCGCACGACGAGATCAAGGCGTACCTGCGCGACTGCGCCGAGCGCTTCGGCCTGACCCCGCACCTGCGCCTGGGCGTCGAGGTCGCCGACGCGACGTTCGACGAGACCACCGCCCGCTGGACCGTGACCACGGAGACGGGCGAGACGATCGACGCCAGCGCCGTCGTCCTCGCCTGCGGCCAGCTCTCCCGTCCGGCGTGGCCGCGGATCCCGGGGATCGACACCTTCGCGGGCCACACCTTCCACTCCGCCGAGTGGGACCACGAGCACGACCTGACCGGCGAGCGGATCGCCGTCATCGGCACGGGCGCCAGCGCCGTGCAGTTCGTCCCGCCCGTCGCCGAGCAGGCCGGCCGCCTGCACGTCTTCCAGCGCAGCCCGTCGTACATGCTGCCGCGCCGCAACCGGGCCTACGCGGGGTGGGCCCGGACGGCGATCAACAGGATTCCCGGCCTGCAGCGCCTGCGCCGCGGGGGGATCTACGCGTTCTGCGAGACGCTGACCTTCGGGCTGACCAGCGCGCCGCCGATCGCCGCGGGGCTGAAGGCGTTCACGCTCGGCTTCCTGCGCCGCTCGGTGAAGGACCCCGAGCTCCGCGCGAAGCTCACGCCCGACTACGCCATCGGCTGCAAGCGGATCCTCTTCTCGTCGAAGTTCTATCCCGCGCTCCAGCGGCCGAACGTCGAGCTGGTGACCGACGGCATCCGGGAGATCACGGAGCGGGGGATCGTCACCGACGACGGGCAGGAGCGCGAGGTCGACACGATCGTCTTCGGCACCGGGTTCAAGAGCCAGCAGTTCGTGCTGCCGATGGCCGTCCGGGGCGCCGGCGGCCGCGAGCTGCAGGAGGGCTGGCAGGCCGGGGCCGAGGCGCACCACGGCATGACGGTGTCGGGCTTCCCGAACCTCTTCGTCCTCTACGGCCCGAACACGAACCTCTCCGTCGGCTCGATCGTCGTGATGATCGAGGCGCAGGCCGCGTACGTCCGGCGCGCCCTGGCGCACGTCCGCCGCCGCGGCATCGACGCCGTCGACGTCCGACCCGAGGTGCAGCAGGCCTCGAACACCGGGCTGCAGAAGGACTTCGAGGGCTCGGTCTGGACCGGCTGCTCGTCCTGGTACCGCAACGCCTCGGGACGGGTCGTATCGAACTGGCCGCACCGGATGCGCGAGTACCAGCGGCTCGTCGCGGACGTGCGGACGGAGGAGTTCCGCGAGGTCCGGGCGACGGGCGCACCGGAGCGGGACCGCGAGCCGGCGGGCGTGGCGGACTGACGGACGGCCGGCGGGGGTGGCGGTCGGCGGCGGGCGGACGTGGCGGACCGACGGGCCGGCCCCGGGGTGCGGCACGCAGTCGACCCGGCGGCCGGACGACCGGGGGCTCGGCGCCCGGGGACGCGTACCGCGCATTTGACATACCGACCGGTATCCGAGTACCGTCGGCGCACGATGAACGTGCCCGCCGCGCCCTTCTCCTTCCCGGCCGGTCCCCGCGGGCCGATGCCGTGGCACGCCGCGCAGTTCGCCCGGGACACGTGGGGCTTCCTCGCCTCGTGCACCGAGCGCTTCGGCGAGACGTTCACGCTCGACCTGCCGGGCGGCGGCAAATGGGTCTTTCTCACGAACCCCGAGCACGTCAAGCAGGTCTACACGGGCGACCCGGGGGTCTTCCACGCCGGGGAGGGCAACTCGATCCTCCTGCCGCTGCTCGGCAAGCACTCCGTCCTGCTGCTGGACGAGAAGCCGCACCTGCGCCAGCGCAAGCTGCTGCTGCCGCCGTTCCACGGCAAGCGGATGGCCGGCTACGAGGACCTGATGCGCTCGATCGCGCGCGACACGATCGACGCGTGGCCGACGGGGACGCCGTTGAAGGCCTGGCCGCAGATGCAGGCGATCACGCTGGAGATCATCATGCGCGCGGTCTTCGGCGTGGCGGAGGGCGCCCGGCTGGACCGGCTGCGCGAGGCCCTCGAGACGCTGATGGCCGAGGTCACCAAGCCGCGCACGATGATGCTGATCGCGCTGATGGGCGAGCAGCGCTTCGCGCGCCTGCCCGCCGTCCAGCGCCGCCTGCGCGCCGTCGACGACGTGCTGCTGCCGGAGATCGCCGCGCGCCGGCAGGTCGCCGACCTCGACGAGCGCACCGACATCCTCTCGATGCTGCTGCAGGCCCGGGACGAGGACGGCGAGCTGATGGGCGACCGCGAGCTGCGCGACGAGCTGATGACGCTCCTGGTCGCCGGCCACGAGACCACGGCGACCTCGCTGTCGTGGGCCCTCGAGAAGCTCGTCCGGCACCCGGACGCGCTGCGGCGCCTGCAGGACGAGGTCCGCGAGGGCGAGAGCGACGTGTGGATGACTGCGGTGATCCGCGAGACGATGCGCCTCTGCCCGGTCATCTCGATCACGGTCCGCGAGCTGCAGGAGCCGGTCCAGATCGCCGGCCACCGCCTGCCCGCCGGCGCCCGCGTCGTGCCGTGCATCCACCTCGTGCACCGGCGCCCCGACCTCTACCCGGACCCCGACGCGTTCCGGCCCGAGCGCTGGCTGGACCAGACCCCCGGCACCTACACCTGGATCCCGTTCGGCGGCGGCGTCCGGCGCTGCCTCGGCGCGAGCTTCGCGCTCTTCGAGATGAAGGTCATCCTCGGCGAGATCGTCCGCTCGATGGACCTGCAGACCACGACCGCCCCGGGCGAGCGCATGCGCACCCGGGCGATCACGAGGACCCCGGGCGGCCAGGCGGAGATCGTCGTCGCGCGCCGCCCCGAGGTCGTGGCCGAGCAGCCGGTGGCGGTCGCCGCGGGCTGAGCGGCGGCGCGTGGGGCGGCCCGGGGGAGGCGGCGCCGGGGGTGCGCCGCGGGGGCGGGTGCGCGGCGAGCCGACCGGTTCTCCCGACCGTTCGCCCCGCACCGGAGGGCGAACGTTCCGCAGAACCGCGACGTGGTCTGCCCGTGCGGCGGCTCGCCGGCGCCTCCCGCGTCCCCGTGCCCACCCGCCGGTACGGTGGCCGGGTGAGCGCGCCGTCCCGCCCCACCCGCAAGGAGCAGCAGGCCCGGACCCGGGCCGCGTTGATCGGGTCGGCGATGTCGGCCATGGCCAGCAAGGGGCTGCAGGCGGCGTCGATCGCCGAGATCGCGGCCGACGCGGGGTTCACGAAGGGCGCGTTCTACGCCAACTTCGCCTCGAAGGACGAGCTGCTGCTGGCGGTCCTCGACGAGACGTTCGACCGCGCGGTCGGCGACATCGAGCGCGCGGTGCGCGACCACGACGACATCGACGCGCAGGCCCGCGACGCCGGTGACGCGTGGATCACCCAGACCGGCGCGGAGCCCCGGGGCGGGCGGCTGTTCCTCGAGCTGATGGTCCACGCGGTGCGCGACGAGGCCTTCCGGGCCGCGTTCGTCGAGCGGCGCCGGGGGCTGCGCGACCGCGTCACCCGGATCTACGAGGAGCGCGCCGCCGAGCTGGGCCTCGTCGCCCCGTTCCCGCTCGAGGACGCCGCCCGGATGACCTCGGTGATGGCCCACGGCGTCGCCCTCGACCGCCTCGTGGAGCCCGACGGGATCGGCGACGACTTCTTCGGCACGATGCTGGTCACGTTCTTCGCGGGCCTGCAGGTGGGCGGGTCGGCGGCGGGGTAGGCCCCCGGCTCACCCGCCCCGCAGCCGCGCCGTCGCGAACTCGCGCATGCCCGCGTCGAAGTCCTCGCGGGCCTCGAAGCCCAGGACGTCGGCCGCCAGGCGGGCCGAGGCGAAGACGTGGCGGACGTCGCCCAGGCGGTACTCGCCCGTGACGATCGGGTCGAGGTCGTCGCCGGCGTCGCCCATCGCGGCGTGGAGGGCGCGGGCCATGTCGCCGACCGTGCGCGGGGTGCCCGAGCAGACGTTGAACGCGCCCGGGACCGGCTCGTCGGCGAGGAGGGCCAGGACGTTCGCGCGGGCGACGTCGCGGACGTGGACGAAGTCGCGGCGCTGTCCGCCGTCCTCGAAGACCCGCGGCGCGCGGCCGGCCGCCAGGGACGAGCGGAAGATCGACGCCACGCCGGCGTAGGGGGTGTCCTTGGGCATGCCCGGGCCGTAGACGTTGTGGTACCGCAGCGACGTGACGGGCACCCCGGTCTCGCGCGAGAACGCCGTCGCCAGGTGCTCCTGGTGCAGCTTCGTCGCGGCGTACACGTTGCGCGGGTCCAGGCGGGCGTCCTCCGGGATCTCCTCCGGGACCAGGGCGTTCCCGCAGACCGGGCACCCCGGCTCGAAGCGCCCCGCGTCGAGGTCGGCGACCTCGCGGGCGGGCGGATCGACGAGTCCGTGCTCGGCGCAGCGGTACCGGCCCTCGCCGTAGACGACCATGCTCGAGGCCTGCACGAACCGGCCGCGGAACCGGCGGCGGGCCAGCGCCCGGAGGACGACCGCGGTGCCCAGGTCGTTGTGCCCGACGTAGTCCGCGATGTCGCCGATGTCGAGGCCCAGGCCGACCATCGCCGCCTGGTGACAGACGTGGTCGACGCCGTCGAGGGCCCGGTCGACGGTGACGGCGTCGCGGACATCGCCGATCTGCAGATCGACGCGCTCGTCCACCTCGGGCCGGACGACGTGGGCACCGGGGTGGAGGAGGTCGAGGACGCGGACCGCGTGGCCGGCGTCGAGGAGCTGGGCGACGATCTGCGTGCCGATGAAGCCGGCGCCGCCCGTGACGAGGATCATCGGGCGAGGGTAGTCGGACCGCGCTCCGCACCGCTGGACGGACGGGCCAGGAGCGGCACGGCGCCCGCTTCGGCGTCCGCACGCCGGGTGGGGCCGTAGGTTGTGGGGGTGACGGACGTCGTTCTACCGGTGCTCAACGAGGCCCAGGCCCTGCCCTGGGTGTTGGGCCGTCTGCCGGACGGGTACCGAGCGATCGTGGTCGACAACGGTTCCAGTGACGGATCGGGCGAGGTCGCCGCCGCTCTCGGAGCGACGGTGGTGCACGAACCACGCCCCGGTTTCGGGTCCGCGTGCTTCGCCGGACTGACCGCCGCGACCGCCGACGTCGTCTGCTTCGTCGACGCCGACGGCTCGCTGGACCCGCAGGACCTGCCGATCGTCGCCGACCCGGTGCGCGACGGGTCCTTCGACCTCGTCCTGGGCGCCCGCCGGCCCGAGCCCGGGGCCTGGCCCTGGCACGCGCGGGCGGCCAACCGCGCCCTGGCGCTCGAGATGCGCCGCCGCGGCGCACGCCCCGTCCTGCGGGACATCGGCCCGATGCGCGCCGCCCGCCGCCAGGCACTGCTGGACCTCGACCTGCGCGACCGCCGCTTCGGCTGGCCGCTCGAGATGGTCGTCCGCGCCGGCCGCGCCGGCTGGCGGATCCAGGAGGTCGAGGTCCCCTACTCGGCGCGCAAGGGCGGCCGGTCGAAGGTCACCGGCACCGTCCGCGGCACCGCGCGCACGGTCCGTGACATGTCGCGCGTCCTCCGGGAGGATCGGGCCGCATGAGCACCGTCCCGACCTGGATCGTCATCGCCAAGGCCCCGCGGGCCGGGCGCAGCAAGACGCGGCTGTGTCCACCGTGCACCCCGCAGCAGGCCGCCGACCTGGCCGAGGCCGCGTTGGGTGACACGCTCGCCGCGGTGCTCGCCGCGCCCGCCGGCCGCCGCGTCGTCGTGCTGGAGGGCGAGCCGGGCGCCTGGCTGCCCGACGGCTTCGAGGTCGTTCCCCAGCGGGGGGACGGCCTGGACGAGCGGCTGGCCGGCGCGTTCCAGGACGTCGCCGCCGACGCCACCGGCGGAGCGGTCCTCGTCGGCATGGACACGCCGCAGGTCACCCCCGGGGACCTGGCCGACGCCTGGGCCGCGCTGCAGGCCGACGGGACCGACGCGGTCCTCGGTCACGCGCCCGACGGCGGCTACTGGTCGATCGGCCTCCGCGTCCAGGATCCCGCGCTGTTCGTAGGACTCCCGATGAGCACGGAGCACACGGGAGCGGACCAGGAGGCGCGTCTGCGGGCGCACGACCTGTCCGTCTCGCTGCTGCCGGAGCGTCGTGACGTCGACCTGATCGACGACGCGCGCGCCGTCGCCGCCCTCGCCCCGGACACCCGGTTCGCCCGGACCCTGGAGCGGACGGTCGCGACCTTCGGCACGACGACACCCTCCGACGCCCCGTCCCCTCGCACCCCGGAGCCGACCCGGTGAACCCCAGCACCCTCTTCGGTCGTCTGCTCGACGACGGCGCGGACGACCTCGTCGTCCGCGCCACCGACGGCAACGTCTGGTCCATGCCGATCGGCCGCTGGCTCGCGCCGGCCTCCGACGTCGACGAGCGCGTCCTGGACCGCGCCACCGGCCCGGTGCTCGACGTCGGCTGCGGCCCCGGGCGCCACGTGCACGCGCTCAGCCGCCGCGGCGTCACGGCGGTGGGCGTCGAGCTGTCCCCGACGGCCGTCCGCCACGCCCGCGACGGCGGCGCCCGGGTCGTCGAGGGGTCGATCTTCGAGGTCGCCCCGGACCCCGGCTGCTGGTCCACCGCGCTGCTGCTCGACGGCAACATCGGCATCGGCGGCGTCCCGCACGTCCTGCTGCGCCGCGTGGCCGAGCTCCTGTGCCCGGACGGCCAGGTGCTCGTCGAGCTCGACCCCCCCGGTGCGGCGACGACGCCCACGCCCGGCGACGGCGACGGCACCGAGGCCTTCCGCATCCGCATCGAGTCGGACGGGTCCACCAGCGCGTGGTTCCCGTGGGCACGCGTCACGACCGACTCGATCGTGGCGCCCGCCGCCGCGGCCGGACTGGACGTCGAGACGTGCTGGACCGACGGCGACCGGCACTTCTGCGTCCTGCGGCGCACATGATCGCGACACCGTGAAACTCCCGCGCCTGCTCCCGGCCGAGCCGCCGCCGGGCCCGGCCCGGCCGGGGTTCTGGCGCTCGCCGATCCGGGGCCCGTGGATCACCGCGGCACTGGGGATCGTCCTCCTGATCGGGTTCCCGATCGTCTTCCTGACCGGCCTGGTCTCGCACGCGGCGTACATGCCCCAGCTGGGCAACAACGCGATCGTGCCGCGCGAGTTCGACCTGCAGTTCGTGGTCTTCGACTTCCCGACGAGCCCGTCGTGGCTCTACGCGGCCACGCAGGGCACCCACGTCACGCTCGGCGTCGTGCTGGTGCCGGTGGTGCTCGCCAAGCTGTGGTCGGTCATCCCGAAGCTCTTCGCCTGGCCGCCGGCGCCCAACCCGGCGGAGGTCCTGACGAAGCTCGCCAACCTGCTGCTGGTCGGCTCGGCGTTCTTCCAGCTGGCGACCGGCATCGCGAACATCCAGCTCTGGTACCCGTGGCAGTTCAACTTCGTCGTCGCGCACTACTACGGCGGCTGGGTGCTGATCTTCTCGATCGTCCTGCACGTCGCGATCCGGATGCCGAAGGTCCGCCGGGCGATGCGGACGGGCCGCGAGCTGCGACCGCTCCGCACGAACCTGCAGGACACCCGGCCCGAGGCCTACGAGCCCGGCGGCCTGGTCACCCCGAACCCCGCACCGGCGACGATCTCGCGCCGCGGCGTCCTCGGCCTGGTCACCGCGGCGTCGGGCGTGCTGCTGGCGACGACGGTCGGACAGTCGATCGGCGGCCCGCTGCGCAAGATCGCGGTGCTCGCGCCGCGCGGCAACGGCCTGGCGCTCGACGGGCCCAACGGCTTCCCCGTCAACAAGACCGCGGCGGTCGCCCGCATCACCCCGACGATGGTCGGCGCGACCTACCTGCTCGAGCTGCGCGCCGGCGACCGCACGCTGCAGCTCTCGCGGCCGTCGGTCATGGGGCTCCTGCCGCTCTACACCCACGACCTGCCGATCGCCTGCGTCGAGGGCTGGTCGACCACCCAGGCGTGGACCGGCGTGCGTCTGCGCGACCTCGGCGCGCTCGTCGACGCGGACCCCGACGACCTGTTGCGGGTCGGGTCGCTCCAGGCGTCCGGGCCGTTCCGGCAGACGACCCTCTCCACGGACCAGGCCAACGCCGACAACGCGCTGCTGGCGTTCCGGGTCAACGGGGTGGACCTGTCGCTGGACCACGGCTACCCGGCGCGGATCATCGTCCCCGCGCTACCCGGGGTGCACTGCACCAAATGGGTCAGCGCCCTGGAGTGGGTGCGCGCATGAGCGATCCGGACCGCATCGTCGGCGTGCCCGAGGGGGAGGGGCCCGCCCGGACGGACGGCGCCGCCCCGACGGGCGCGGCGCAGCACGCCGGCGTCCCGGACGGCGACGGTCTGCCGCAGGACCCCTCGTCGGGTGGGCCGGTCTCGCGTTGGCGGCGCAGCTACGGCGCCTCGCCCCTGCACCTGCTGCTGCACCTCGCGGCGATCGCGCTGATCGCCTGGGCGCTGTCGCAGGCGTTCGACAGCCGCTACGAGGCGGCGTACGTCAACCTCGCCATCTGGCTCGTCGGCGGCGCGGTCCTCAACGACTTCGTCGCCCTGCCGCTCTACGTCGGCCTCGACCGGCTGGCGCGCGGGGCCTGGTCGCTGGTGGCCGGCGACGCGCAGGCGCGGGCCGCACGGCGTCCCGCCGAGGGGCGCACGCGGCGCCTGCCGGCCCTCCCGGGCAACGGCCACGTCCGCTTCCCGCTGGTGATGTCCGGCGTGCTGCTGCTCGTCTACTTCCCGAACATCACGCACAAGGCGCCGATCGGCCACCGCCTGTCGACGGGCCTGCAGGAGCAGCCGGACTTCGCGGGCCGCTGGCTGGCGATCACCGCCGGCCTGCTCATCGGCTCGGCGGTGCTCTACGGCCTGCGGGTCCTGCTGCACGCGCGCCGCGAGCGTCGGGACGCGCCCGCCGCCTCGGCGTGACGGGCACCGGCGTCCCCGTCCGTCCGCCGACCACCACGGACGGGCCGGACGTCGTCGGCCGCGCGGGGCGCCGCGTCCTACCCCGCGGGCGTCACGGTCTGCAGGACACCCTCGGTGGCGCCGGTGACGAAGACCTTGCCGTCGGACTCGTCGACCGCGACGGTCTGCGGCTGCTCGACGGTCGGGATGATCTGCCCCGTCTTGGACTTCGTCCGCGCGCGCAGCTCGACGAGCTGGTTGACGGCCGGCAGCGTGACCCACACCTTGTAGCGCTTCTCGTCGAGGGCGATCCCGTACGGCTGGCTCGAGAGGTACTGGCGGCGCAGCAGGTCGAGCTTCCCGTCCTTCCACTCGAAGACCAGGACGCCCTTGCCGGTGGTGTCGGCGACGTAGCAGATGCCCTCGTCGCGGCAGACGACGTGCGTGGGCCCGACGCCGGCGGGCTCCGAGGCCAGGCGCTCGAGCGTCTGCGCGTCGTAGAGCTCGATCACGCGCTGCTTGACGGCGACGACGACGATGATCCTGCCCCCGTCGATCGTCGCCAGCCCGCCGGGCTGCAGCGCGATCCGCTTCTGCCGGACGACCTTGTCGCCCTTCACGATCTGCAGGACGTTGCCGAGCTCGGCGCCGACGGCGACCTCGCCGGTGCTGCCCAGCGGCGTGGCGTCGTGGGGCTGCCGGCCGACCTTCGCCTGCGCGACGACGCGCCCGACGGGCACGTCCTTGCCGCCGTAGCGCCCGCCGAGCGAGACCTGGCTGAGCGTGTCGTCGTCCTCGTCGGGGACGAGCACGCGGGCCGCGGACGAGCCCGGATCGGCGAGCTGGAGGTGCCGCGGGGCGCCGGGGATCGAGACGCGGTCGACGACCTTGCCCGTCGACGCCTTGACGATGACCAGCTTGGCCGGCCGACGCAGGGCGACGGCGACGAGTCCCGTGCCGGGGTCTGCGACGATCCCCTCCGGGCGCTTGCCGACCTTCGTGACGATGCCCGCGGGCTTCACCGTCAGCGGCGCGGCGTTCGGTGGCTCGGCGGCCGGCGGCAGCTCCGCGGCCGGCTTCGAGCCGCCCCCGCAGCCCGCGAGAGCCGCGGCGGAGACCACGCAGGCGACGACGATGGACGACCGGGGAGCGAGCACGAGTGACCGAAGCATCGCAGCCGACCTCCGCCGCACGGGGCACCCCGTACGCGGCCGGCACGACGGACGCGGCAGGCACCCCGCACGCGACCGGGACGACGGACGCCGCCGGCGACGGCCTCGGCCCCCCGGCCCGCCGCGAGCCCCTCGTCCTGGCGGTCCTCGCGCTGATCGCGCTGATCACGATCTGGCGGGGCCACGTCGACGGCAAGCTGCAGGGCGCCTACGGCACGGCCAACCCGCCCTTCGTCCTCGGCCTGGTCACGAAGACCGACCCGTGGCTGATCGTCGCGGTGCTCGTCCTGGGACTCGGCTCGGCGCTCGCCCCGCGCCTGCTGGACCTGCGGCTGCGACCGCTCCCCTTCGCCGTCGTGCTGCTGCTGCTGGCCGCGGCCGCCGGCCTGTCGCTGAACGCCGCGCGGGTCGGGACCTACGGGTGGTACGCCGTCTTCGACCTGGGACCGCGCGGCTCGTTCGAGGCCGCCAACGAGTACCTGCCGGGGATCCCGCTCCTGCGCTGGGGCATCCCGAACTACCTGGACCGCTTCGCCGAGACCGTGACCTCGCAGCCGGTGAACATCGCCGGCCACGGTCCCGGACCGCTGCTGCTGATGCGGGCGATCGGCGCGGAGACCGCACAGTCGCTCGCCGCGCTCTGCATCGCCTGCGCGGCGCTCTGCGCGCCCCTGACCTACTGGGTCGGCCGGACCCTGGTGTCCGAGCGCGCCGCCCGCACCGCCGGGCTCGTCGCGGTCTTCACCCCGGTCATGCTGCTGGACGGGTTCACCTCGTTCGACGCCGTCTACGCCGCGATGGGTGCCCTCGCCGCCGCGCTGCTGCTGTCGCGCCGGGTCCCGCTCGTCGTGCTCGGCGTGGCGGCGTTCGCGATCTGCACCGTCTTCTCGTGGGCGCTCCTGGGCGTCGGAGCCGCGGTCGCGCTGGCGGTGCTCTTCCGCGACGGGTGGCGCCGCGCCGCCGTCCTGGCCGCCGCGATGGGCGCCGGGTTCGTCGCGATCAACGGGTGGCTGGCCGTCGGCTACGGCTACGACCCGGTCGGCACGCTGCTGGCCACGGAGGGCGTCTACCGCAACTCCCTGGCGCAGGTGCGGCCCTACCACTTCTGGGTCTTCGGCTCGCCCGTCGCGTGGGGCGTCATGCTCGGTCCCGTCGTCCTGGCCGCCGCGGTCCGCGCGGCGATCCGTCGCTCCCCGGCCGCGATGGCGATCCTGATCGTCGTCCTGATCGCCGCGGTCGCGGGCTTCACGAAGGCCGAGACCGAGCGCATCTGGCTGATCTTCGTGCCGCTGGCGATCGTCGCCGCCGCGCCGCTCCTGACCCGTCGGCGCCTGCCGTGGGTGCTCGGGATCCTCGCGCTGCAGGCCCTGGCGGTCCAGGTCTTCGCCGAGACGGTGTGGTGAGCCGGGGCTGAGCTCAGGCGACCGCGAGCAGCCCCGCGACCGCGCCCCACGTGGGCGGGCCGACGAGGTCGGGCAGGTCACCGGCGTCCGCCCGGCGGCGGGCCTCGAGCGTCGAGCAGAAGCGGGCGTTCGGGACGAAGCCGACGCGGTGGATCAGCAGGCGGTCGGCGTCCCAGCAGACGGCGACGGTCGGCTGCTCCGACGTCGTGCCGCCCGTGTGGTCGCGGATCGCCTCGTGCAGCACCGCGGCGCGACCGTCGTCCAGGTGGATCAGGCCCGTGCCCCGCAGGTCCTCGAGGAACGCCGCGGCCCGGGGGCCGTGCTCGAGGTCGCGTCCGTCGTCGAGGCGCTGGGAGTCGTGCAGCAGCGCGAAGAGCAGCAGCAGCTCGCGGTCCGGACGGGCGCCCGGGGCGTCGGGGGAGGCCATGTCGACGACGTCGGCCAAGGACGCCGCGGTGGCACCCACGGCCCGCCAGTGGTCGACGCCGTGGATCTCCGACGTCAGGTGCGTGGAGCGGGCCTCCACCGCGTCCACCAGCCGATCGAGGTCGTCCCACGCGCGCGTCATCGCGGTCCATCGTCGCAGGCGAGGGCGGAGGACGGGTGCGCCGGACCGGGCCCGCGGGATCGCCGTGCGGGCCGCGACGGGAGCCCGTGGGATCCGACCGCCGGTAGGTCCTCCGGCCGGACCGGCCACCACGGCACCCGCCCGCGCGGCA
Source organism: Patulibacter sp. (assembly GCF_030655195.1). Lineage (GTDB taxonomy): Bacteria > Actinomycetota > Thermoleophilia > Solirubrobacterales > Solirubrobacteraceae > Patulibacter. Next base: position 25,883 of record NZ_JAURWA010000074.1, read on the forward strand.
TGATGCGACGAACCCGACCGGAGGTCACCCTTCATGTCCGACGCCCCGATGACCTTGGAGCGCGACGGCGGCCTGGCCGTCCTCACCATCGCCAGCCCCCCGCTGAACCTCTTCGACAAGGCGATGTTCGACGCCCTGCGCGACCACGCGGCCGCGCTGAAGGCCGACCCGCCGCGCGGCCTGCTGATCCGCGCGGACGGCGACGTCGTCTCCGCGGGCGTCGACGTGCACGAGTTCGAGGGTCGGTCGGTCGAGCAGGGCGCGGGCCTCTGGCGCGACCTGCTCCGGATCGTCCAGACGATCGAGCAGCTGCCCTGTCCCGTCGTCTTCGCCGCGCACGGGCTGACCCTGACCGCCGCGTTCGAGCTGGCGCTGGGCTGCGACATCATCGTCGCCGGCCGGGGCGCGAAGTTCGGCCTGGTGGAGACCGTCGTCGGGCTGACCCCCTCGATGGGCGGCCCGCAGCGGATCGCCGAGCGCGCCGGCTCCGGCCGCGCCCGCGAGCTGGTGATGACCGCCGAGCTCTTCGACGCCGAGACGCTCGAGCGCTGGAACGTCGTCAACCGCGTGTGGGACGACGCCGAGGTCGACGAGAAGGCCCGCGCCCTGGCGCGCAAGCTGGCCGACGGTCCGACCCGCGCGCACGACGCCACGAAGCAGATCGTCCGCGCCTGGGCCGACGACGGCGTGGGCACCGCCGACTCCGTCGTCCCGGCCGTCTCGGGCGCGCTGTTCGCGACGGAGGACCTGCAGAACGCCGTCGCCGGCTTCCTGGCGAAGGGCCCGCGCCACGGGACCGTCGCCGAGGGCCGCTGATCAGGACCTGACGTTCATCCGGGTTTGATGGCGGCTTGACCCCGCCGTCCTACCCTCGAGGCAGCCCATGTTCCAGAACGACCTGACCCGGTGCCCCCAGTGCGGGACGCGCGTGACGGCCTTCGCCGCGGGGTGCTCCCAGTGCGGCGCGAGCCTCGACATCTCCCGCTTCCGCAGGCGGCGCGCCGCCGAGGCCGGCGCCCAGGCGCGGACCGCGGCGGACTCCGCCCGGCAGGCGACCGCCGAGGCCGCCGACACGGTCAAGGGCTGGGTGCGGCGGGTGCGGTCGCGGTAGGGGTCGCGGTGGCCCGGCCGGGCGGTCGCGGGGCCGCGGGGCTACCGGCGCCGCGGGACGACCGGCCCGCGGGCCCGCGGTCGGCCCCCGGCGGGCCGCCCCTCACCCGGCCAGCGGCGTGTTCTGCAGGTCGGCGCGCAGCGCGGGGATCGAGTCGTAGACCGTCGCGGCGCCGGCCTCCTCGAGCTCGGCACGCGAGAACCCGCCGGTCATCACGGCGATCGTCGGGACGCCCGCGCGCTCCGCCGCCTCGATGTCCCACGGGGTGTCACCGATCATGACGGCGTCCTCCGTGCCGAGCTTGTCCAGCGCGGCACGGACGAGGTCGGGGGAGGGCTTGGTGTTCTCGACGTCGTCGGAGGTCGTCCAGCTGTCGACGAGGTCCCGGGCGTCGAGGACGTCGAGGTAGTGGTCGACCTCCTTCTGCTTCGCGGAGCTGGCCAGGACGCAGCGCCGGTCGCCGGAGGAGAGGTCCTCGATGAGCTCCCGCGCCTCGTCGAACGGGTGGACCGACGCGATCGAGCCGAGGTACAGCGCACCCTCGGCGGCGCGGATGTCGTCGCCGTGCTCGGCGTCGGCGTCCTCCCCGATCAGCTCGGCGACGAGCTGGTCGCCGCCCATCCCGATCAGCCGGTGGATCCGCCAGATCGGCAGCACGAAGCCGTGCTGGACGAACGCCTCGTTCCAGGCCAGGGCGTGCTGGTAGTTCGTGTCGACGAGGGTGCCGTCGATGTCCAGGATGGCGGCGGGAGCGGGCATGCCCCGTCGCTACCCAGCGTCCGGAGCGCCGAACGGCGGGGCGTCCGACGTCACAGGGGACACGTCGCCCGCCCGCGCCGGACGACCCGGGGAGGGGCGGGGTCGCCCCCCCCGCCGCGCCCTCAGTGCTTGTCGGCGATCTGGGGGATCGCGTCGGCCGCGGCCTCGGGGAACGAGGTCGGGGTCACGCCGAAGACCGGGCCCGCGTCGTTGTCGTCGACGACCAGGTCGTCGCCGAGGCCCTCGAGCAGCGACGTGATGAGCTCGCGGTCCTCGTCGGCGACGACCGAGGCGATCGCGCCCTCGACCTTCGGGACGCTGATCGGCACCGAGAGCGCGTGGTAGGGCTTGTCGAGCTGCCGGGCGATCTCGCGCATCAGCTCCTCGACGGTCAGCTCGTCGGCGCCGGCGATCTCGTACCGGCCCGGATCGACGGTGCGGGCCGCGACGAGGCAGGAGAGGACGTCGGCGATCGCGATCGGCTGCGACCGGGCGCTGCGCCACGGGGCGGTCGCGAGGACCGGCAGGCGGTCGACCATCTGCACGAGCGTCTTGAACGAGCCGGAGCCCGCGCCCACGACCATCGACGCGCGGACGACGACGACCTCGGGGGTGCCGCCGTCGCAGAGGATCTCCTCGACCTCGTGGCGGCTCTTCAGGTGCTCGGACGAGCCGCCGTCGGGGTCGTAGCCGACCGCGCCCATGTAGATCGTGCGGCGGACGCCCGCGGCCGTCGCGGCCCCGACGTAGTTCGTCGCGGCGGTCCGGTCCTGCTCGGCGAGGTCGCCCTTCCCGCCCATGGAGTGGACGAGGTAGTAGACGACGTCGACGTCCTGCAGCGCCGGGGCGAGCGTGGCGGCGTCGGCGAGGTCGGCCTCGACGACGTCGACCTGCAGGCCCTCGGGCGCCTCGAACTTCGAGGCGTCGCGGACGAGGACCCGCAGGCGGACGTCGGAGTCCCGGAGGCGCTCGAGCAGCTGGGAGCCGATGTAGCCCGTTGCACCGGTGACCAGGACGAGATCGCTCATGACGACGCTCCGTCCGTGCGGGCCTCGGCGGTTGCCGTGCGTGTGGTCTCAGAGGCGTCGTCCGGCTCGTCCCCGTCGTCGTCCTCCCACCACTTCGGTCCGCGCTCGCCGAGCGCGACCTTGGCGGCGTGGACGCGGGCCCGGGCGGCCGCGACGGCGTCGTCGTCGCCCCGGCGCTTGGCCGTCCCGACGTCGCGCCGGGCGCTCATCAGGTCGTTCACGTGCGCCTGACGCTCCTCCTCGGAGAGCCGGGGATCGGTGGCACGCCACCTGCGCCCGTCGATGATCACGTAGTGGCCGTCGGCGGTCTTCTCGGGTTCGGACACGTCCGGCGTCTACCCGCGTGCGCGGGACGGAACCGACCGTCCCGCGACCCGGACCGCCGCTCACCTCGGCCGGGCGAAGACCTGGGTCCAGGTCGACCCGGAGTACCCGCGGGTGCCCTTCGGCGAGACGCCGACGCCGAGCACCCGGAACCCGGCCTTCATGATGTTCGCCCGGTGGCCGGGGCTCTTCATCCATCCGCGCATGACGGCGGCCGGGGTCCGCTGGCCGACGGCGATGTTCTCGCCGAGCGCGGACCACCGCAGACCGGTGGCGTTCACCCGGTCGGCGACGGTCGACCCGCCCGGGGACCGGTGGTCGAAGTAGCGCCGGCGGACCATGTCGTTCGTGTGGCGCTGGGCCGCGGTGGCCGCGCCCGAGCTGGCCGTCAGGGACTTCAGGCCTGCCGAGGTGCGCCGCTCGTTGACGAGGCAGAGGACGGCGGCCTCGGCCTTCGTGGCGCCCTGCGACGCGACCGTTCGGTTCGCGCCCGCGCACGCGGCGGACGCGGCCGGTGCACCGGCCGCGAGTGCGAGGCCTGCGGTCAGGACGCCTGCGGCGACGGTGGCGGGGCGAAGGAGCGGGGGGACGCGATCCATGGTCCGGACGGTAGCTCGCCCGGCCCCGTCGGTGACGCAGGTCTCACGAGGCGCTCACGCGGGCGACGGTGCCGCGCGCCACCCCGCCATGAGGCGCCGCCGAACCCGGTTGGCGCGGGTCCGCTCGGTCGCCGTCCAGAGTCCCGTCGACGCCCGTCCCCGGACTCCTTCGTCCGTGGACCGAATCGGCTCGGCGGGGTCGGTGTTGGTGTAGAAGATGGACCACCAGGCCGAGTCTCCGGCGCCGCTTCTGGCACGGGGAACGGGGGAACCAACCGGGCGTCATCGGCCCCGGGGCGAATCGCCGTCGTCAGCGGCGTAGCGCACTGCGCGAGCCCGTCAGCTCACCCCGTAGGCCGCAAGAGCAGGAGCAACGACATGGCACCGACGATGACGAGCACCACGACCACGGCCACCACCGAGCTGTGGCGCATCGGGATCCCCGAGGAGTCCTACGCCTTCCACGCCCCGCGGCCGGGCGACCGCGACCTCGGCGAGCTCGAGTTCTGGGAGCGCTCCAAGGTCCGCTCGCAGCTGCGGCGCGAGTCCGCCGCCGCCCGCAAGGTGGGGGTGAAGCAGGGCGCCCGATCAAAGCTGGCGATGGCCCTCGTCGGCGTGACCCTCGCGGTCCCCGCCACCGAGGCCGTCACGGCCGGCACGGCGCAGGCGGCCCCGGTCACCGACTCCGTCCTCAAGCGCGGCGACAGCGGCTCCCGCGTCGTGGCGCTGCAGAAGGCGCTGGGCATCGCCGCCGACGGCGAGTTCGGCACCGCCACCCACAAGGCCGTCCGCGCGTTCCAGCGCGCCAACGGCCTGGCGATCGACGGCGTCGTCGGCGCGCTCACCGCGTCGAAGCTGGGCCTCGGCTCGGCGACGAAGAAGGCGTCGAAGTCCAGCGGCACGTCGAAGGCGTCGTCCCGCACGGCGTCCTCGGCGAGCACGGACCCGGACCTGTCCTCGACGACGGTCAAGGCGATCCAGGCCAAGCTCGGCGTCGGGGCCGACGGCGAGTGGGGTCCGCAGACCCGCAAGGCGCTGCGCGACTACCAGCGCTCCAACGGCCTCGAGGTCGACGGCGTCCCGGGGCCCGCCACGCTGGCGAGCCTGGGCGTCACGGCGACCAAGGGCGGCAGCGCGGGCGGCTCCGGCTCGAGCGCGAAGGCGAGTGCCGGCACGGGCATGGCCGCCGCGATCTCGGCGGCCCGGTCGAAGATCGGCGCCCCGTACTCCTACGGCGCGACGGGCCCGTCCTCGTTCGACTGCTCCGGCCTGACCCAGTGGGCGTTCAAGCAGGCCGGGGTCTCCCTGTCGCGCACGAGCTTCGCCCAGTACGGGCAGGGCACGAGCGTCTCGAAGTCCGACGTGCAGGCGGGCGACCTGGTGTTCTTCTCGACCGCCGGCGCCGGGGCCTCCCACGTCGGCATCGCGACGAGCTCCTCGTCCGTCATCTCGGCGACCTCGCACGGCGTGATGGAGCACTCGTTCACGTCGGGCTACTGGAGCCAGAACTACGTCGGGGCGAAGCGGGTCTCGTAGGGCGCTGCCGGGCGGCCGCGCGCGGGCGGCGCGGTCGACGGCCCTCGGCGGTCGTCCGGGCTCGGGCGATCGCCGAGCCCCGGCGGTCGCCGGCCGGGCGCGCGACCGGAGCGACGGAACACCGGGGGCCGCCGGGCCGCGTCAGGTCCGGCGCGTCCCGCCCGACTGGGCTCGGGACGCCGCCGTCCGGTGCGGCGCGACCGGAGGCCCCCGTGCTCTCGTCCGCAGATCGATTCCCGTCGTCCCGAGCCGCTACGCTCGCCCGAGCCGGACGCCGCCCCCCGTGGGCCGGGCCCGGCTCCGTCCCGTGGCCCACCAGTCCGTCGACCCGTCCGACCAGCTCCCGCGCGACCCGTCCGAGGTCGCGCTCCGCGCGTTCGTCGCCGCACGCCGGCGCAAGGACCGGGCCGCGATGAGCGAGACCTGGCGCGCGCTGCTCCTCGCGGAGTGGCCCCGCGTCACGGCCATGATCGCCACGAAGCGCCACGACGCGCTGCCCGGCGGCCGGGTGCCCGCCGAGGACCGCGACGAGCTCGTGCACGAGGTGTACCTGCGCCTCCACGACTGGCTCGAACTCGAGGGCTCGTCGATCGGCGAGGTCCGCGCCATCCTCCGCAGGTCCGTGAACTGGACGTTCCAGGACCACGTCCGCGACCACGTCGCCGAGGACGTCCACCGCGAGGGGTCGTTCGACACCGAGGACCCGACGGGGGACGGGCCCGCCGCGTTCGTCCGACGCATCGAGGACGAGCTCGCGGAGCGGTTGACCGACCGCTTCGAGCAGTCCGAGCTCCGGGACGCCATCAACGCGGCGATCGCGGACCTCCCGGAGCAGCAGGAGAAGGTGGTCGTCCTGCGGCTCGCCGGCTACTCCGCGAAGGAGGTTGCAGAACACCTCGACCTCAAGCCGCCGAACGTCGACAAGATCTACAGCCGCGGGCTCGGGCAGCTCCGGAACGCCCTGAAGGACCTCCGCTGATGCCGCACATCGACCAGCTCTACGCCGAGTTCGTGCAGGCGTGGCAGGACGGGCGGGCCCCCGAGGTCGATCCGTACCTCGACCGCGCCGACCCGGCGGACCAGGACGCCCTGGCCGAGCGGATCGAGACCTTCGTGATGGTCGCCCCGAGCGTCTCCCTCGCACCGGAGCGCGCTGCCGAGATCGAGGCGCTCCCGGCGTTCGTCCGGGCCGCCGCGATACCCGAGAACGCGATGGCGCCGGCGTGGTCCGCCCGGTTGCGGGCCGCCCGTGAACGCGCCGGGTTGGGGCTCGCAGAGCTGGGCGCGCGGTTCGCCGCCTCCTTCGACCTCGGCGGTCGTGAGGATCGCGCCGCCGCGATGCTGCGCGAGCTCGAGGAGGGCGGGCTCGAGGCGTCGGGCGTCTCGACCCGCGCCGCGGATCGCCTCGCCGAGCTGCTCGGCGTCGCCGGGGACGTCCTGCGTCCCCCGCCCCGGCCCGCACCGCTGTTCCGGGCCGACGAGGACGCGGCCGCGGAGCTCGGGGACATCCTCGCCGGTGCCGCCGCCGCCATGCAGGGGCCCCTCGAGCCCGGCGACGAGCTCGACGAGCTCCTTCGCGGCGGCTGAGCAGGCCTGGCTCCGGGGCGGCGCGGTGGCGGCCCTGGCGGGACGCCGCGATCGTGAGCGTCGGTCCCGGAGGCGGGCGACCCCGCCGACTCAGGCCACCCGGTCGTCCCGGTCGACGCCGAGCAGGACGCGGAGCTGCCGGACGGCCGGCAGCAGCGGGCCCAACGGCCGGTCCGGATCGGTGACCGTCAGCAGCACGTCGCCGGCGACCCCCTCCGGCAGCCGCGGCAGCCGCCCGATGCCCGCGATCTCCTGCAGCTCGTCCTGGAGCTCGAGCAGGCCGAGCTGGCCGTAGCGGTCGATGTGCTCCTGGGCGTCGACGCGGGACTGCAGCGCCGCGCGCACGTCGCCCTCGCGCTCCAGGACCTTCGCGGTGCCCAGCCGCATGAGGACCGCCCACGCGGAGAGGCCGAACGCGCAGGAGAGGCGGACGACGAGGTCGAAGTCGACGACCGGGGCGCCGTCGCGGTCCGTCGTCGCGTGCCGGTCGACGAACGCGCGGGCGGCGGGGGCGGGGCAGAGGAGCTCCGCGGCGAAGGCGTTGGCGGCGCGCTCCCGCGGGTCGCTCGGGCGCTTCGGCGTCGCCGGCACCGTAGCGCTCGTGGCGGGCGCGAGCTCCGCCGCGGGACCGGACGCGGGGTCCTCGCGGCGGGCGCCCGCCTCGCCGGTGACCGCGCCGGCGGGGGACTCGACGGCCGACGGCGTCTCGGCCAGCGTCACGATGCGCGGCGCCGCGCCGTGGCCGAGGACGTGGTGGCCGACCTCGTGGGCGACCGTGAAGCGCTGGCGGACGACGGCGTGGATGCCGTTGGTCGCGACGAGCCCGCGCCCGGGACGCGGCAGGTAGAAGCCGGAGCAGTTCTCCGGCAGCGACGCGACGACGACGTCCAGGCCGAGCTCCTGCTCGGCGAGGGAGATCACGCACGGGAGTGGTTCGTGCGGGTCGACGCCGACGCGGTCGCGCACCTCGCGGGCCGCCTCGACGGCGTCGGGGATGTCGAGGACGGGGGGACCCGGGACGGTCATCGGGCGGCAGGCTACCGCGACGCCCGGGCGGACCTGGACGCGCCGCGGACGGATCGGCCGTGGCGCGGTGCCGCTCAGCCCAGCTCGCCGACCGTCCGCTGCAGCTCGGCCAGGGCGCGGCGGCCGCCCGGGCCCAGGTCGTCCGCGCGGGCGGCGAACGCGTCGGCCAGGCCGCGGTAGTACCAGCGGACGTCCTCGGCGCTGCCGGTGGAGAACCGCGACCACACCTCGTCGCCGACGGCGCGGTGGTCGGCGGCGATCGATCGGGCGTTGTGCAGCTTGTCGGCCAGCGACACGCGCAGCTCGTCGGGGCGCTCGTGCGCGATCGACGCGAGGTACTCGCGCTTGCGGTCGTGCCAGGGGGCCTTCTCGCTCTCCCCGGTCGTCGAGTCGGAGTTGGCCAGGACGATCCGGGCGACGTCGGCCCCGAAGCGCTCGCTGATCTCGGCGTGGGCGGCCATCCCGCCGCCGTCCTCGATGACGTCGTGCAGGAGCGCGCCGATGGCCTCGTCCTCCGAGGTCTCCATCTCCAGCGCGATCGCCGCGACGGCGAGCAGGTGCGCGACGTAGGGGATGCGGCTGCCCTTGCGCAGCTGCCGGCGGTGGTGGCGCGACGCGTAGGCGAGCGCCTCGTCGAAGCGCTCGGTCGTCAGGGGCTCGTCGGTGAAGGTCTCGGGCATCACCGTCAGGGTCGCGCGCGCGGCGGCGGATCTGACCCGCGCTCAGCGGAAGCTCACGCCGACCGGCGCCGCCGCCCCGGCGCTCACGACGACCCGCCCGCCGCGGGCGCTGCGCAGCCGGACCGTCAGCCGCTGCGTGCTGCCGGCCGGGCGCCGCATCGTCGTGGTGCGGACGGTGCGGCCTGCCTGGCGGACACGGACGGCGACCGCGAGGGTCCCGTCGCCGGCGGGAAGGGCGAGCCGGACCCGCAGCCGGCGACCCGACCGCTTCGCCCAGGGCGCGGCCATCGTCGCGGGCGTCGCGGGCACCGGTGCCGCGACGGGGGTGGTCGCGGTCGTCGCGCGGACGGCGTCGTCGGCGGCGGGGAGGCGCGGGCAGGCAGGGGCCTGCAGCGCCGAGACGGTGGTGCCCGAGGCCATCGGGCGGGCGAACTCCTGGACCCAGTACGGCCCGTCGAAGCCCGCGGCGATCCCGAAGCCGGCGACCGTGAACATCGGCGTCATCAGGTTCTCGCAGTGGCCCTTGCTGTCCAGCCACGCGGTCATCACCTCGCGGGCGGTGCGCTGGCCGGCGGCGATGTTCTCGCCGAACGCCGACCAGCCGAAGCCCGCGATCGTCAGCCGCTGCCCGGGGTCGGTGCCCTCGGGCGACTCGTGCGCGAAGAACCCGCGCGTTGCCATGTCCTCCGCGTAGCGCTGCGCGGCGATCCGCACCTTCGGGTCGACGACGACGGTGCCCAGGCCGGCGAGGTCGCGTTCCCGGTTGACGAGGCAGCCCAGCGCGGCGGCGCTCCGCTCGACCCCGATGGTCGACGGCTCGGTGTCGACGTCGGCGCACGGGGAGGCGGCCGAGGCGACAGGTGCGCCGGCGGACAGGCCGAGGACGACGGTCAGGGCCGCGGCCAGGAGGGCGGACCACGGGCGGCGCGGGGCCCTCGCTCCACGGAGCCTGCTCATCGGAACGCCGCCGTGACGGTCCGCGTGCCGACCCGGACGGTGATCCGCCCGGCGTGGGCGGCAGGCAGCCTGAAGGTCAGCCGGTGGGTCCCGGCGGCGCGGGTGACGGTGCGGGTGCGGACGACCGCGCCACGCTGGCGGACGCGGACGACCACCCGGGTCGGGCCGGCGCCGGCGGGCACGGTGACGCGGACGGTCAGGCGGCGACGCGTGCGGAGGCCGGAGACCTTCGGGGTCTCCCCGGCGGTCGGGGCGGCCGGGGTCGCGGTCGCGGCGGTGCCGGCGGTCGCGGGCGGGGTCGTCGGCACGACCGTCGCCGGGCCCGGGACGGCCGCCGCGGGCTGGGAGGCGGAGGGGGCGGCGTCGCCGGTGGGAGCGGGCACGGCCGGCGCGCGGGGACAGCTCACGGCCGGGCCGCTCGGCGCGGCGACGCCCATCGGCCGCGCGAAGACCTGCGCCCAGTACGGACCGTTGCCGGCCGTCGAGATCCCGAAACCGGCGTCCGTGAAGCCGGGCCGCATGATGTTCGCGCAGTGCCCGGCGCTCGCCAGCCAGGCGGTCATCACGGACCGCGGGGTGTCCTGTCCGCGGGCGATGTTCTCGCCGACGAGGGTCCAGGTGTAGCCGGCGTTCGTCAGGCGGTCGCCGACGTCGGTGCCGTGCGGCGCGACCGGCGGTGCGTCGTGGGCGAAGAACCCGCGCGCAGCCATGTCGTCGGCGTGCCACTGCGCGGCCTGTGCGGCCCGCGACTCGGCGGCGACCGGCAGCAGGCCGGCGGCCCCACGCTCGTGGTTGACGAGACAGCCGAGCGCCGCCGCGGAGCGCGCGACGCCGACCGTCGCCGGGGCGGCGTCGGCGTCGGGGCAGGTAGTGGCGGCCGAGGCGCCGGGGGCGGCGGCGAGCACGGCGACGGTCGCGACACCGAGGGCGACGGCGAGCCGAGGGGTCCTGACGGGCATGACCGTGGGATCGGCGGCCGGGCCGGTCTGGGGACGAGGTCGCAGGTCGCGCTAGACCGATGGCCGAGCCCGCCGCTGGACCCCGGCTGGACGCGTCGGGTCGTCGGTTCGGGCGGACTCGCGGTTCCAACCGCGGGTGGGCCGCTCGGGCGATCGCGGGCGGATTTCGGCCCGATCTCGATGCGACCGCCGGCGGGCCTCGCCCATCGCCTTCGTGCAGCCCGAGCGCCACTGGTCGCCCCGCCGGTCGGCATAGTGGAGCCATGCCTCGTTCACACCGTTCACCTGGCGTGGCGCCGCGCCGCTCGCCCGGCCTGCTCCGTCGCCGGCTAATGGCCGCAGCCGCGGTCGCCGCCCTCCTGGGTGCCGCTCCGGCGGTCGCGGCCGAGCTGCCGACGACGCCGACCGGCGACGTCCAGGTCTCGGTCACGACCGCCTCGGGCTGGACGGTCGAGGACCGCGGCCCGAAGACGTTCGAGGACCAGCGGGCCACCCAGCTCGTGCTGCGCCGGCCCGGCGGCGAGACCGACGCGGTGCTCTACCCCGAGAGCGCGGCCGGCGAGCTCTGCGATCCGCTCGCCGACGACTTCCACTGCATGCCGATGCGCACGATCTTCGGCCCGAAGCTGCGGATGGGTAAGAAGGGCCTCGTCGTCACCGACCAGGATGCCGACGGCGTCCCCGAGGTCGCGATGTCGCTCTTCACCGGTGGCGCGCACTGCTGCGTCATCACCGTGGGCTACTGGCGCGACGCGTCGGGGGCCTGGAAGAGCGACCGCACCAACGGCGGCTCGATGGGCGGCGACCGCGCCGACGCCACGGGCCGCGTCCAGATCGCCGATCCCGCGTTCGAGGGCATGGATTGGTCCTACGCCGAGACGCAGCCGTACCTCACCTGGTCGCGCCTGGTCCCCGGCACCGGCTGGGTCGACGCGACGACGAAGGCCGAGCACCGCCGCGAGATCACGTCGATGACCGGTGCGATCCGGCGCTTCGCGAGGCTGGGCGATGCCGAGTTCGCGATCCAGGCCGCGCGCGCCGTGCGGATCGGTCACCGCAAGGCCCTGGGCCAGACCCGGCGACTGGCCGCCGAGCGGCGGACCTACCGCCGCGCGTACGGCCGCGGCGACCTGCGCACGCTCGACCGGGCGCTGAAGCCGCTGACCGTCGTGCGCTGAGCGGCGGTCGCGCGAGTTCTCCGCGCGTTCACGTCTGAGGTCCTTGCGCCTGCCAACCTCCGCGGCCGTGGGCCTCCTGGACCTCATCCGGCCGCTGCGCGAGCACGCGCAGCGCCGGCGGATCGTGCTGCTCCTCGTGGCCGCGACCCTCCTCGCCGAGCTGCTCGACGTCATCGGCGAGGGTCGTTCAGGCGTCTCCGGCGTCGCGTCGATCAGCGGCGCCGAGGCCCTCGCGTCCCTCGCGGGTCTCGCCACCGCCGGCCTCCTGGGCCGACGGATCGCCCGCCCCGGACCGACCCGCGCGGGTCGCGTCCGCACCGCCGTTCTCCTGATCGTCGCCCTGCTCGGGGCGCTCCTGGTCCACGAGAGCACCGCGATGCTGCTCGACGCCGGCCACGGCGAGACGGCCGGGCAGCTCGTGGCCCACGTCGCGGCGGGCGTGCTGCCCGTGGCGTTCGCGCTCGGCGTGGTCGTCGCGCTCCTGGCCGGGGTGCACGTCGTCCGACGGGTCGCGGCGCGCCGTCGCGGTCGCGGACCGCTCGTCGTGGTCGTCCGCGCCACGCCGCGCCGACGCCCCGCCGCGCGTCGCGAAGCCGTCGTCCCCGGGCCGCTCCGCGCGCTCGGGATCGCCGGGC
>NZ_JAURWA010000080.1 GCF_030655195.1 Patulibacter sp.
CGGCGCCTGCGGCCGTCGTCCTGGCGCCGACCGACCGCGGACCTGGGAGGTGTGCGCCGGCGCAGCAGGGCAGTGACCTGCCGACACCCGGCCGAGGGCTGCGGCGGCCGCGCCCCGGACGTCGTCCTGGCGCCGGCCGACCGCGGACCTGGGAGGTGTGCGCCGGTGCAGCAGGGCAGTGACCTGCCGACACCCGGCCGAGGGCTGCGGCGGCCGCGCCCCGGACGTCGTCCTGGCGCGCACCGACCCTTACTTCAGTCGGGCGATCTCGCGCTCCTTGGCGGCCTTGACCGTCTCCAGCGCCTCGGCGCGGTCGCGGTAGCCCTGGACCTCGACGATCTTGCCCTCGGGCTGCTTGTAGATCTCGAAGAAGTGCGAGATCTCCGTCTTGAGCTGGGCGGAGATGTCGTCGAGGGAGTCGACACCGTTCCAGTTGGGGTCGGCGACCGGCACGCAGATGACCTTGTCGTCGACCTCGCCCTGGTCGATCATCTTGAAGAGGCCGATGACGCGGACCGGGATCCGGCAGCCGGGGAAGGTCGCGTCGGACACGAGGGTCAGGGCGTCGAGCGGATCGCCGTCCTCGCCGAGGGTGTCGGTGATGAAGCCGTAGTCGGCCGGATAGACGACGGACGAGTAGAGGTAGCGATCGAAGACGATCGCGCCGACCTCCTCGTCCCACTCGTACTTGTTACGGGACCCCTTGGGGATCTCCACGAACATCAGCAGGTCGTCGGACACGGGCGCGATTCTACGGTGCGGGCGTCACAGAAGGGGGCCGACGCCCCACCGGGCGGACGGCGTTCGGGGCCCCGGCCCTTGGAACGAGCGCGCGGATCGGGATACTGGGTCCGTGAGTACCGCTGACGCCACCCTCGCCATCAACACGATCCGGACGCTGTCGATCGACGCCGTCCAGAAGGCGAACTCGGGTCACCCGGGTCTGCCGCTGGCCTTCGCGCCGGTCGCCTACCTCCTGTACGCGGAGCGGATGAAGCACGACCCGTCCGAGCCCGCGTGGCTGGACCGAGACCGCTTCGTGCTCTCCGCGGGGCACGGGTCGGTGCTCCAGTACGCCGCGCTGCACCTGGCGGGCTACGACCTCTCGATCGACGATCTGAAGCAGTTCCGCCAGTGGGGCTCCAAGACGCCGGGGCACCCCGAGCGCGAGTTCCACCTGCCGTCCGCCGACGCCGGCCCGGACGCCACGCCGCTGCCGCTGACGGAGGGCATCGAGGTCACGACCGGCCCGCTGGGCCAGGGCATCTCGAACGCCGTCGGCATCGCGATGGCCGAGAGCTTCCTGCGCCAGAAGTACGGCGCCGACGTGCAGGACCACCGGACGTACTGCATCGCCTCCGACGGCGACCTGATGGAGGGCATCTCCGCCGAGGCCTCGTCCTTCGCCGGCCACCTCGGCCTGGGCAAGCTCATCGTCTTCTACGACGACAACGACATCTCGCTCGACGGCCCGACGTCGATGTCCTTCACCGAGGACGTCGAGAAGCGGTACCAGGCGTACGACTGGCAGACGCTGCGCGTCACCGACGTCAACGACCTCGACCAGCTCCGCAGGGTGCTCGACGAGGCCGAGGCCAACACGACGCAGCCGACCCTGATCCACGTGAAGTCGGTCATCGGCTACCCGTCGCCGAACAAGCAGGGCACGAGCAAGGCCCACGGTTCGCCGCTGGGCGACGACGAGGTCAAGCTGACGAAGGAGGCCCTCGGCTGGGATCCCGAGGCGCAGTTCCTCGTCCCCGACGGCGTGTACGACGCGTTCCGCGCGGGCAACCCGGGCCCCGAGGCGCACAAGGCCTGGCACGAGCGCTACACCGCCTGGCGCGAGGCCGACGCCGACCGCGCCGCGGAGTGGGACGCCGCGTGGGACGGCAAGCCGCTGCCGGGTCTGAAGGACGCGCTGAAGGCCCTCGAGCCCGCGAAGGAGGCGTCCCGGATCTCGGGCAAGCGCGCGATGGCCGCGTTCGCGCCGTTCGTCCCGACCCTCGTCGGCGGCGCCGCGGACCTCTCGTCCTCCACGAACACGGTCCTCCCGGACGCCGAGTTCTTCACGAAGGACGGCGCCGGTCAGAACGTGCACTTCGGCGTGCGCGAGCACGGCATGGGCGCGATCGTCAACGGCCTGGCCGCGCACGGCGGCATCGTCCGCCCGTACGGCTCCACGTTCCTGCAGTTCGTCGACTACATGCGCGGCGCGGTCCGCCTGTCGGCCCTCCAGAACCTGCACACCGCCTGGGTCTACACGCACGACTCCGTCGCGCTGGGCGAGGACGGCCCGACCCACCAGCCGGTCGAGCACCTCGCGTCGCTGCGCGCGATGCCGATCGTGACCGTCCTGCGCCCCGGCGACTCCGTGGAGACCTTCGCCGCCTGGGGGACGATCCTCGAGGACGTCGACGGCCCGGCGGTGCTGGCGCTGTCGCGGCAGAACCTCGAGCCGCTGCCGCGCGACGGCGGCGACGAGGCCGCGTGGGTCGGCGTGCCGAAGGGCGGCTACGTCGTGTCCGATCCCGAGGGCGGCGAGCCGGACGTCGTCGTCATCGGCACCGGGTCCGAGGTCAACGTGGCCGTGGGCGCCGCGAAGCTGCTCGGCGAGCAGGGCGTCAAGGCGCGCGTCGTCTCGCTGCCGTCCTGGGAGCTCTTCGACCAGCAGGACGAGGACTACCGCCTCGACGTCCTGCCGGTGAACGTCCCGAAGGTCGCGGTCGAGGCCGGCGTGACGATGGGCTGGGAGCGCTACGCCGACACGACGGTCGGCATCGACCGCTTCGGCGCCTCGGCCCCGGCCGGCGTGCTGATGGAGAAGTTCGGCATCACCGCCGAGAACGTGGCCGCGCGGGCGCACGAGCTGCTCGGGGCCTGAGGGACCGGGGCGGGGCCGGTTGCTGGCCCCGCCGGGCGGTTCCGGCCTCGGCGATCCGGCGACCCGCGGGGCGCGCCCGGCGGATCGCGACCGGGTGGGCCGGCCGCGGCGGGCGCC
>NZ_JAURWA010000095.1 GCF_030655195.1 Patulibacter sp.
ACCGGCGTCAGCAGCGTGGCCGCGGGCAGGGCCTGGACCGGGACGCCGACGGCCCCGGGGTCGCCCTCGCCCGGCCGGAACCCGGGGTCCCACGGCGCGGGGCCGGCGAAGTCGCCCGTGCGCCCGCCGCTCTTGGCGACCAGCGCGACCGGGCCGACGGCGATCCCGCGCTCGACGCCCTTGACCATGTCGTAGACGTTGATCGCCGCGACGAGCGCGGCGGTCATCGCCTCGATCTCGACGCCGGTCTGCCCGACGGTGCGGGCCTCCGCCTCGATGCGGACCTGCCCGAGCTCCGGCACGACCTCGGCCCGGACGTCGACCTTCGTCAGCGCGATCGGGTGCGCGAGCGGCACGAGGTCCGGCACGCGCTTGGCGGCCGTGATCCCGGCGATCCGCGCCACCCCGAGGACGTCGCCCTTGGGCAGGTCGCCCGCGGCGATGCGCGCCGCGGTGTCGGGCGTGGTGGACAGCAGCGCCGCCGCGACCGCACGGCGCTCGGTGACGGCCTTGCCGCCGACGTCGACCATCGTCGCGGAGCCGTCGGGCCGCAGGTGGGGCAGGTCGCCCCCGGGGTGCCGCTCGCCGGGCTCGCCGCTCGCGCCGACGGGCGCCGGGGGATCCGGGGTGGTCCCGGCGGCCGCCGCGGTCGGGGCGGCCGGACCCGAGCCGGTCGAGGTGGTGGCGCCCGGCGCAGGCGGGGTGCCCGGCGCCGGTGGCAGGGTGCCGGCGACCCAGGCGCGCTGCTCGCCGTCGACCTCCTGCTTCCAGATCGGGGCCTCGGCCTTGATGCGGTCGAGCGCCTCGCGGCCGGCGAGGAACGCCTCGCCGCGGTGGGGCGCGGAGACCGCGACGACGACCGCGGCGCCGGGCCACGGGACGGCACCGACGCGGTGCTCCGCTGCCGCCGCGACGGCGCCGTGCTTCGCGACGACCTCGCCGAGGATCACCGCGATCCGCTCGGCGGCCATCCGCTCGTGCGCCTCGTAGTCCAGCTGCGGGACGTCCCGCGGGGTGCCGGAGAACGTGACGATCGCCCCGGCCTCGGGGCGCGCGACGAGCTCGTAGAGGGCGGTCTGGTCGATCCGCTCGGCCGTCACGCCCGCGCGCACCACGCCGGGCGGCAGGTCGGTGGCCCAGGCGCTCTGCGGCTCGGCGGGCACGGCCCCGGCGGAGGCGTCGCCGGACCGACCGGCCTCCGCGCCGCCGGCCTCGTCGGCCCGGGGCGCCCCACCGCTGACCGGCGGGATCAGCGACAGCTCGGTGCCGTCGCGCAGCACGGTGCCGGCGTCCGCGTACTCGCGGTCGACGGCCAGGACCATCGCCGCGTCGCCACCGGGAGCGGCCACCCCGACGGCCGGCCAGACCGCCACGACGGCCTCGCCCGCGGTCGCCCCGGCGGGCAGCGTGAGCGCGGTGCGCCCGACGCCGGCGTGCTCGCGCAGCCCGGCGAAGAGCCGCACGTCGACGCGGATGGTCTCCCCCGCGCCCGGATCGGTCGTCGCGTCGCTCATGTGCGGGGATGGTCGTGGACGGAGCCCCACGAGTGCGCCCAGCCGTCCGCGGGCTCCAGCGGCACCACGTCCACCACCGCGCCGGCGGGCTGCTCCTCGCCCGGCGGGACGATCGCCAGGGCGTTGGCCTGCCCGAGCGACCCGAGCAGGTGCGACGCCTGGCCGTCGAGGATCGAGACCGCCAGCGTGCCCTCGGGGTAGACCCGCACGCAGGCGCGGCGGGCGGCGGTGCGCCCGGGCAGGCCCGAGGTCGGGGCGGTCAGTCGGCCGCGCAGCGGCTCCGCCGGCGGACGCCCGAGCGCGGCGTCCAGGGCGGCGCGCACGAGCAGCGTCGCCGTGACGAAGACGGACGCCGGGTTGCCGGGCAGGCCGAACACCGGCACGCCCGACGGCAGCGCCCCCAGCCAGGTCGGCTTGCCGGGCTGCAGCGCCACGCGGAAGAGGTCCTGCCGGGCGCCGAGCGCCTCGAGCGCCGGGCGCACGTGGTCGTGCGGGCCCATCGAGAGGCCGCCGCAGACGACGACGAGGTCGCCGTCGGCCCCGCGGATCGCGTCGATCGTCGCCCCGCGGTCGTCGGGCACGGCGACCGTCGCCGCGACGTCCGCACCCCAGGTCCGGACGAGCGCGGGCACGACGACGCCGTTGACGTCGTGGACCGCCCCGGGCGGCAGCTCGACGTCCGGTCCCGCGCCGCGGACGACCTCGTCGCCGGTGTGCAGGACGGTGACCCGCGGCCGCCGGCGGACCGGGACGTGCGTGAAGCCCGCGCCCGAGAGCGGGGCGAGGTGCTGGACCCCGAGCCGCGTGCCGGCCGCGACGACCAGGCCGCCGGCGGCGAGGTCCGTCCCCGCGGCCCGCACGAACGCGCCGTCGGCGGGTGCGGCGGCGAAGCGCGCGTGCCCGTCCTGCTCGACGACCTCCTCGTAGGGGACGACCGCGTCCGCACCGGCGGGGATCACGGCACCGGTGGCGATGCGGATGACGTGTCCGGGCTCCAGCGCGCGGTCCGCGGGCTCGCCGGCCCGCGACTCCGCGGCGACCGGGAGCGCGACGGCGACCTCCGCCGTCGCGCCCGCCAGGTCCGCGGCGCGGACGGCGAACCCGTCCATCGCGGAGCTCGCGAAGCCCGGCAGCGCACGGACCGCGGTGACGTCGGAGGCGACCGTCCGGCCGACGGCGTCGTCCAGCGCGACGTCCTCGGCGGGCAGGACGAGCGTCGCCCCGAGGCGGCGGGCTGCGGCGACGGCCTCGTCCAGCGGGGTCAGGGTCGGGGCGTCGGGCGGCACGGGAGCCGGCTCAGCCGCCGATGGCGCTCATCGGCCGGTCCGGCGGCCGGAAGCCCGGCTTGTGCATCTCGTGGCCCCACTGCTTGCCCGCGACGGCGGTGCGGATCATCGCGACGAGGTCCTCGTCCGACGAGCCGTCGCGCAGCGCGCCGCGCAGGTCGGTCTCGTCGTGCGAGAAGAGGCAGGTGCGCAGCTGGCCGTCGGCCGTCAGGCGCAGACGGTCGCAGTCGCCGCAGAACGACTCCGTGACCGACGAGATGAAGCCGACCTCGCCGCCGCCGTCGCGGAAGCGGAAGACGCGGGCGGTGGACGACGGCGCGCGTTCCAGGGCGTCGACGGGCCAGCGCTCGTGGATCAGCGACCGGACCTCCTCGCCCGTGAGGACGTGGTCCTCGGTCCAGTCGCCCGAGGCGTCCAGCGGCATGACCTCGATGAACCGCAGCTGCAGGCCGCGCTCGCGGGCGAAGCCGACCAGGTCGACGCACTCGTGCTCCGTGATGCCCTTGAGCGCGACGGCGTTGAGCTTGACCCCGACGTCGTGGCGGTCGAGCGCCTCGAGGCCGCGCAGGACGGCGGGCAGCACGTCCCGGCGCGTCAGCTCGGCGAAGCGGGTCGGGTTGACCGAGTCGATCGAGACGTTGAACCGGTCGACGCCCGCGGCGACCAGCGCGTCGGCGTGCCGCGAGAGCAGCACCCCGTTGGTGGTCATCGAGATCTCCTCGATCCCCTCGACGGCGTCGATCCGCTCGATCAGGGCGGGCAGGTGCGCCCGGGCCAGCGGCTCGCCACCCGTGATCCGCACGGTCCGGACCCCGAGGCCGGCCAGGACCTCGACGAGGCGGACGGTCTCGTCGTCGTCCAACCGCTCGTCCTTGGGCAGCCACTGGATGCCGGACTCCGGCAGGCAGTAGGTGCAGCGCAGGTTGCAGACGTCGGTGACGGAGACGCGGAGGTCCCGCACCACCCGCCCGAACCCGTCCTGCAGCGGCGCGACGGCCGTTGCGGGGTGGTGCGCGACCGCGGCTCCCGCCCGGGCCGTGCGACGGGCCGTGGGGGCGGGGGGCGGTGCGCCGGGAGTGTCCGGGGTCACCCGACCGAGTGTACGCGCGGCGACCCCGGGCCCCCGCGGGTGGCCTGGATGCCGGCCCGGCGGCGCGGCCGGCGGAGCCCCGCCCGACACGTGCCGGCCTCAGTCCCCCGCGACGAGGTACGCCACGTCGGTCTCCCAGCGCCAGGGGTCGGGCTCCTCGAACGGCCCGACGCGGAAGTGCTCGATCGAGCCGCCGAACGCCGTCGTGCCCTCCGCGGTCGGCGTGCGGTCGATCCACAGGCCCTCCGCCGTCGCCCACTCGCGGACGATGCGGTGCAGCGCGCCGAGCCCGTCGTAGCCACCGCGGTGCAGGGCGACGATCCACCGGCCGGCGGGCAGCTCGTCGGCGAGCAGCCGCCCGTCCACCCCGCAGGGCGGGGCGTCCAGCGGGACGCACGCCTCGAACGACGCCGGGGGCGGACCGGCCGGTGGGACGGCCCGCTCGTCGACGCACCGATAGCGCACGAACGGCCCGCCCGCCGGTCGCAGGCCGCGCGCGAGCACCCACCTCAGCGCCGCGGGCACGGCGTCGTGCATCGCCGCCCGGAACGCGGCCTCGTCCCCCGCGCGGGCCGGGATCCCGACGTACGGTCGTGCCGCGAGGAGCTCGACGCGCGGCTGGTGATGGGCGCGCAGCTGCTCGGGACTCATGCCGCACGGACGACGCGGGCGCCGGGAACTCATCGGTCCGGCGTCCGGCACCTCGAGGGCCCGGCCGATCTAGGATCCAGCGCATGATCAGCTCCCGACGACGCCTCACCGTCGCCGCCACCACCGGCGTCCTCGCCGTCTCCGTCGCCGGCGTCGCCCTGGCGGACGGCCGATGCGGCGCCGTGAACTGCCGCTCGGACATCAGCGTCTCGGGCTTCGCGGAACCACAGCCCGTGAAGATCGGCGAGACGAGCCGCCTGAAGTTCACGGTCCGCAACAACGGCCCGGACGGCACCGAGAGCACCGAGCTCAAGACGACGATCCCCGACGGCCTGAAGATCAGCCGCACGCTGACCTACGGCGGTCCCCAGTGCGGACAGACCGGCCAGTTCGTCGAGTGCAAGCTCGGCGCCTTCGCGGCGTTCCAGACGATGACCGTGCAGGTCGACGTCGTCGGCACCCGCGCGCAGACGTTCCAGATCCCGGCCAACGTCTACGGCTACGGCAGCGACGACCCCAACGGCGGCAACGGCCAGGTCACCGCGTCGCTGGGCGTGCTGACGAAGAGCGGCTCGGCGGGGTCCGGGTCCGGGTCCTCGAACGCCGGCGGCAAGCTGACCGTCGCGGACCCGCAGCGGCCGCTGAAGACCGGCGGGGTCAAGGTCCGGGTGCTGACCTACGCGACCGGCACGATGCGCATCCGGGGCCGGGTCTACATCGGCCGGGGCCACGTCGACCTGTCGAAGGTCGTCCAGGGCGTGCGCAGCGGCGAGACCAAGGACGTCTTCCTCGGCACCACCCCGAGCGTGCTGAAGAAGATCCGCGCGGGTCTGCGCGGCGGCAAGCGCCTGCGCACCAAGATCAGCGGCTCCGTCGGGAGCCGCAAGATGTCGACGGAGATCCACCTGCGCCGCTGAGCGGCGTGGCCTCGGTCCGCGGCGGACCGGACGCGGTGGGCTCCGCCCCGACGGCGCGGGCCGCGGGCGGGCCGCTACGGCGCGAGGAACCCGCCGGCGCGCAGCTGCCCCGCGCAGGTGCCCGACTGGAGGTCCTGGAGCAGCGCCGCGGCGTCCGCGGCGTGCTCCGAGGCCTTGGCGACGGCGGCCGTGTAGGTCACCTCGGGCGCCAGCTCGGCGGGCAGCGGCAGGGCGCTCAGCGCGCCCCGGGTCGCCTCGACGTCCGTGTCGTGGACGATCGCGGCGTCCAGCCGACCGCCGCGCACCGCGCTGACCAGCGACCGGGCCTCGCCGGAGCGCGTGCGGACACGGGCGAGCACGGCCTCCCGCTGCCTCGAGTCGAGCTTCTCCAGCGCCGTGGTCGTGGTCGCCCCGAGCGCGCCCGTGTCGTCGCCGATGCCGATCAGCGCCCGGCTGTCCCCCGACGTCAGGTCGGAGAAGTCGCGGACCTCGGCGTCGTCGGCCGGGACCGCCAGGACGAGCGTGTCGCGCGCGAAGACCTGGGGTGCCTCGAGGACCCCGCCGTCGGCCAGTCGCTGGGGCAGCACGCTGTCGTCGGAGGCCACGACGTCGCCGCGGCCCTGGCGGAGCCGCGCCTCGATCTCGCCCGGGCTCCCGACCTCGACGCGGACGTCGGCCGGCGCGTACTCCTTCGCGCAGGCCGTGATCGGCACGCCGAGCGAGCGCGACACCTGCAGGACCAGGGTCGGGTGCCCGTCGAGCACCAGCGGCGGCTTCGTCGACTCCTCGTCGGACCCGCACGCGGCGGCGCCCAGCGCGGCCGTGGACAGGAGGGCGGCCGCGAGGCCGCGACGGAGAACGGCGCTCACGTGCGCACCCCGCCCTCGACCATGACCGAGGTCGACTTGACGGTCGCCGTGGCCGGCATCCCGGCGACGAGTCCGAGCTCGTCGACCGCGTCGCGCGTGATCACCGACGTGATGCGGTGCGGGCCGGCCTCGATCTCGACGACCGCCATGACGCCGTCGACCTCGACGGAGAGGACGGTGCCGGGGAAGCGGTTGCGGGCCGACAGTCCCACGCCCGTGCGGTGGCGGTCCGGCGTGCTGCTCAGCCGGGTGACCTCGCTGCGCGCCACGCGACGGCGGTTGCGGGCGTCGCGGGTGGTCGTCAGGCGACCGGAGGCGTCCCACCGCCGCAGGGTGTCGGCGCTGACGCCGAGCGCCTTCGCGGCGTCGCCCAGGGAGAGGTCCTCGCTCATGCAAGGCGCAGGGTTGCATAGGCACCGCCGCCGCGCACGGGCGATCGTGCCCGTGCGGCGGTGGGCGGACGACCGTCCGACCGGGACGTGCAGGTTCAGCCCGTGACGGGCACGGCGACCTCCCGCGGCGGTGCCATCGGCTCCCGCCCGTGCTCGGCCGCCACGATCGCGTCGTTGAGCATGGCGGCGGCCATCGACCCCTGCGCGATCGCGGCGGCGACCTGCGGGGCCATCGCCCCGACGTCGCCCGCGGCGAAGAGGCCCGGCACCGTCGTGCGCCCGAACGCGTCGACGTCGACGGTCCCCCTGCCGGTCAGCGTCGCCCCGAGCCCGACCGCCACGCCGTCGCGCAGCTCGAGCGGGGCGGCGACCATGATCCCGTCGCGCTCCAGCGTCCCGCCGTCCTCGAACCGCACCGCCCGGAGCGCCCCGTCGACGCCGTCGAGGGCCGCGACGGGTCGCTCGTCGACCCGGACGCCCGCGCGACTGAGCGCCGTGCGCTCCGCGTCGTCCAGGACCGCGGGCCCGTCCGTCAGCAGCACGACGTCGTCGCTCCACCCGCGCAGCAGCAGGGCGCGGTGCGTCGCCGCCTCGGCGCCGAGCACCGCAAGTCGCCCGTCGCGGGCCTCCCAGCCGTGGCAGTAGGGGCAGTGGAACGCCGCCCCGCCCCAGAGCGCGGCCAGGCCCGGGAGCTCCGGCAGCCGATACCGCATGCCGACCGCCAGGAGGACCCGCTCGGCCGCCACCCGTTCGCCGTCCTCGAGCGTCAGGACGAAGCCGTCGCCGTCGCGTCCGCCCTCGGTCACCCGCGCGTCGCGCACCGTGATCGTCGGGTAGGCGGCCAGCTCCGCGCGGCCGCGGGCGTAGAGCTCGCGCGGCGCCAGGCCGTCGTGGCCCAGGAGGCCCCCGATGCCGTGGGCCGGCAGGTTGCTCTGCTCGCCGGCGTCGAGGACGAGCACGCGACGGCGCGCCCGGCCCAGCACGAGCGCCGCGCTCAGGCCTGCGGCGCCGCCGCCGATGATCACGCAGGGCCAGGTCGTCGTGCCGTTCATGGAGACATCGTGCGCCGGCGCCACCTATCTGGCAACCTTTCGTGCCATGTCGGCAAGAACTCCGTCCGAAGGCCGGGACGATGGGACCGAGTCCCGCGACGACGTGCAGTCGCGCGTCCGCGCCCGGCTGCGATCGCTGCGCGCCGACCGGGGCCTGACGCTCGCCGAGGCGGCCGGCGCGGCGGGGATGGACCCGTCCTCGTGGAGCCGGCTGGAGTCCGGTGCCAGGAGGCTGACGCTCGACCACCTGCCGGTGCTCGCCCGGGCGCTGGGGATCACGGTCGACGACCTCCTCGAGGCGCCCGTCGCGCCCGACCCCCGGGTCGCCGCCACGCCGACCACGCGCGACGGGATGACGTTCTGGCCGCTGAACCACCACCCCACCGGCTCCGGCCACCACGCCTTCAAGATCCGGCTGCCCAGCGACCGCCGCGAGGCGATGCCGCGCGAGCACGAGGGACACGACTGGCTCTACGTCCTGTCCGGGAGGCTGCGGCTCGTGCTGGGCGAGGAGGAGTTCGTGCTGCGGCCGGGCGAGGCCGCCGAGTTCGACACCCGCACCCCGCACTGGATCGGCGTCGTCGACGAGCCCGTCGAGCTGATCGGGCTGTTCGGGCCGAGCGGCGAGAAGGTCCACCTGCGCAGCTGAGGCACCGGCCCGGCGTCGCCGCCGGCCCCGGCCCGCCGGCCCCTCGACCCGCGGTCCCGTCGACCGCGGCCACCACCCCCGGTCCCCGAAGCTGGGATCGCTTCTCGCGCGGGTCGGTGCCACGCTTGCTGCATGGGCGACCACGGGAGCCACGACCACGACCACGGCGGACACGGCGACCACGGGCACGTCCACGGCGTCTCGGCCGACGCCAACGTCCCGAAGCTGACGCTCGCCCTCGCGCTGATCCTCGGCTTCATGACGGTCGAGGTGATCGTCGCGCTGATCTCGGGGTCCCTCGCGCTGCTCTCCGACGCCGCGCACATGCTCACCGACGCGGCCGCGATCGCCCTGTCGCTCGTGGCCGCCCGGCTGGCCCGGCGGCCCGCGAAGGGCTCGATGACCTTCGGCCTCAAGCGCGTCGAGATCCTCTCCGCGCAGGCCAACGGCGTGACGCTGCTGGTCCTCGCGGCGATCATCGCCTTCGAGGGCGTCCGGCGGCTGGTCGACCCGCCCGAGGTCGAGGGCGGGCTGATCCTCGTCGTCGCCCTCGCCGGCATCGTCGTGAACCTCGCCGCGACCTGGGTGCTCGCACAGGCCGACCGCCGCAGCCTGAACGTCGAGGGCTCCTACCAGCACGTCCTGACCGACCTCTACGCGTTCATCGGCACCGCCGTGGCCGCGGTCGTGATCATGACCACGGGCTTCGAGCGGGCCGACCCGATCATCTCGCTCGTGATCGCCGGGCTGATGCTGCGCTCCGGTTGGGGCCTCGTGCGGGCGTCGGGCCGGGTGTTCCTGGAGGCCGCGCCGCAGGGCATCGACCCCGACGAGCTCGGCCATGCGCTCGCCTCCCAGACGGACGTCGTCGAGGTCCACGACCTGCACGTGTGGGAGCTGACCTCGGGCTTCCCGATGCTCTCCGCCCACGTCGTCGTCGCCACGGACTCGGACTGCCACGGGATCCGCCGCGAGCTCGAGCACACGATCCACGAGCGCTTCGGCATCGAGCACACCACCCTCCAGGTCGACCACGAGTGCGGCGACCTGCTGACGATCCAGCCGCGCTCGGCGCTGGCGGGGAGCGGCGGGGGCGGCTGAGCGGTCGGCCGTCGTGGCCGCCCGGACCGGGGGGCCCCGCGTCAGACCTGCCGCCCCGCACCGCCCTGCGCCGCCAGCGTCCCGTCGACGAACGCGTGCGTGCGGGCGCGCAGCCGCTCCGCGTCCTCGGGGTCGTGCGACACGACGACTGCCGGGATCCGCCGGCGCTGCACCTCGGAGCGCACCAGCTCCGCGGCGACGGCGTGGGCCGCGTCGTCCAGCGCCGAGAAGGGCTCGTCGAGCAGCAGGGCCGTCGCCGGCCGGGCCAGGGCGCGGGCCAGGGCCACCCGCTGACGCTCGCCGCCGGAGAGGTCCGCCGGGCGGGCGTCGGCGCGGTCCGCGAGGCCGAGCCGGTCCAGCCGGCCGACGGCGTCGGTGCGACGGTCGCCGCGGGACCGCCGGGCCCGGTCCGTCGCGAACGCCACGTTCCGCCACGCGGACAGGTGCGGCAGCAGCGCCAGCTCCTGGACGACGACGCCGACCTCGCGCTCGCGCGGCCGCAGGTCGCGGCGACCGGCCTCGAACCACGTCCGGTCGCCGCAGACGATCGTGCCCTCCGCCGGCCGGACCAGCCCGGCCAGCGCGCGGACCACGGACGTCTTGCCCGCGCCTGAGGGGCCGACGATCAGGGCGACCTCGCCGGGCGCCACCGAGAGCCGCGCGACGAACGTGCGCGCGCCGCGCACGACGCGGACGTCGACCTCCAGCCCGTCAGGCACGGACGCCGTCCTCGCCCCGGGACGCGAGGACCCGGGCGATCAGCAGCAGCGCGGCGGAGACGACGATCAGCACCGCCGAGAGCGCCAGGGCCCCGGGGAAGTCGCTCGAGAACCGCGTGTAGACCTCGAGCGACGCCGTGCGCGTCACGCCCTCGAGCGAGCCGGCGAACATCAGGGTGGCGCCGAACTCGCCGATCGCGCGGGCGAAGGTCAGGGTCGCGCCCGCCCCCAGGCCGGGCGCCGCGAGCGGCACCGCGACGCGCAGGAAGACCCCGCTCTCCCGGGCGCCCGAGAGCCGGGCGGCGTCGAGGATCGCCGGGTCGAGGGCCTGGAACGCCGTCTGGGCCTGCCGCAGGTGGAACGGCCCGGCGACGAAGACGAGGGCGACGACCACGGCCGCGAAGGTCAGGGGCAGCCGGATCCCGCCGTCCACCAGCGCACCGCCCACGAGACCCTGAGGACCGAACGCCGCCAGGAGCCCGATCCCTGCGACCGCCGGCGGCAGCACGAGCGGCAGCTCGAGCAGGGCGCTCAGCGCCGTCCGGCCGGGGAACCGCGTCGTCGCCAACACGTACGCGGCGGGGGTCCCGACGAGGACCACCAGCACGACCGCGATCCCGGAGCCGGCGAAGCTCAGGCCGAGCGCCGTCAGCGACGAGCTCGTCCGCAGGCTGTCCCAGAGGCGGCCGGGTGCGGTGTCGGTGACGATCGCCACCAGCGGCAGCGCCAGACCGAGCGCGACGAGCAGCAGCGCCAGGGACGCCAGGACGCCGAACGGCGTGGGGCGGCGTCCCCGCAACGCTCAGCCCGCGGCGCCCGGGGCGAGGAACCCGGCCGTGCGCAGCGCAGCGCCGCACGTGCCGCTGCGCAGGTCCTCGAGCAGCGCCTTGGCCGCCGCGGCCTGCTCGGAGCCCGTGACGACGGCCGCCTCGTACGAGACCTTCGGCCGGATCGCGGTCGGCAGGGCGACCGCCTTCACCGCGCCCTTCGTCGCCGTCACGTCGGTCCGGTAGACGAACGCCGCGTCGACGACGCCCTGCTGGAGCTTGGCGAGCACGCTCTTGACGTCCGGCTCCTCCGTCCGCACGCGGTCGAGGATCGCCTTGCGCTGCGCCTGCGGCAGGCGACCGAGGGCCTTCTGCGTGTAGGACCCCACCGGGACCGACGGCGCGCCGACCGCCAGCCGCACGTCGTCGCCGTCGGCGATCGCCTCGAGCGAGTCGACCTTCGCCCCCGTCGCCGGGACCGCGAGCACCAGCTCGTTGCCGGCGAACGCGACGGGCGTGTCGACCTTGCCCTCCTGCGCCAGCTCCTGCGGCAGCGTCGCGTTGGCCGCGGCGAACAGGTCGCCCCCGGCGCCCTTGCGGATCTGCGCCGCCAGCTCGTCCGAGCCCGCGAACGACAGCCGGACCTTCGCCGGGCCGTAGTCCTTCGTGCACGCCGTCAGCGCACCGGTGAGCGACGCGGCGGCCTGCACCGTGAGCGTCGGCCGGTCGCCGCCCGCGGAGCCGGAGCCGGCCCCGTCGCTCTCGTCGTCGGAGCCGCACGCGGTCACGCCGAGCGCGGTGGCGAGGGCCAGGGCGACGGTCGCGGTACGGCGGGCGTACCGGGGCACGAAGGCGGAGGAGGGCGACGAGGTCGGCATTGTGCCCCAGCATTGCATGGGCACGGTCGCGTCGGTCCGGACGACGGGCACGACGGCGGAACCGCCTCGCGCCGACAGGCGGGACGACGTCGTGTCCGGCGGGGCGAGGTCCGGACGACGCGTCAACGGGCGATAGCGAGCAGCCGGCCGCCGCGCTCGGCCCGCCCGTACCCGCGCTCCGCGAGCCGTGCCGCCGAACGGCCCGTGCGCTCGTAGGAGCGGGCGGCCCGGCGGACCGCCGCCTCGCTCCGGGCCCGCGACAGCCGGGTCACCGCGACGCGGTCCGCGCGCGCCAGCCGACCGACGGCCAGCCCGAGGTCCCCCAGGCCGTCGAGGACGAGCGTCCGGCCCTCGGCGGCGAGCGGGGTGTCCGCCCGCTCGGCGACGAACTCCCCCCGGAGCCCGACCACGGTCCGGCGGGCGCGGTCGTGGATCCGGCCCGCACGGCGGAGGTGTCGCACGGCGGCGGCCACCGAGGTCGTCGGTGTCGCGCCCACCGAGCGCAGATCCCGCTCGACCCGCTCGCGGACCGGGCCGGCGCCCGCGACGAGCTCGCGCAACCCGGCGTCGCTGGCGCCGGCCGGCGCCGCGGCGAGCAGCGTCAGGAGGGCGACCGCGATCGCGACGAGAGGACGGCGGTTCGGGGGGCTCACCGGTCGACCGTACCCGGCAGGACCTCCCGGCGGGTCAGCTCGAGGTCGGCATCCACGGGGCGTTCAGGATCAGGGTGCGCCCACGGCTGACCCGCCGGTTCCCCCGGTCGTAGCGGCGGTCCTGGGCCTTCAGCAGCCGGAGCATGCGACGGCCCGCCGCCCGGTAGGTGCCCTCGGTCGGCGCGTTCGTCATCTCCTCGATGCCGCGTCGGAGGACGCCTGCCGAGGTCCCGGACGCATTGGCGAGGTCGCGGTGTCCCCGCAGGGCCAGCAGCCGACCGCGCTTGGCCTGGGTGGTCTGCGGCTGCTGCGCGCGATAGCGGCGCCGGAGCGCCAGGACGTTGCGCGAGATCCGCGACTGGTGGTTGGCGCTCCGGCGGAGGTAGCGCACGTACGCGTCGAACGACCGCGAGCTCGGCGCCTTCAGGCGCGTGCCGACGGCGTTCAGGCGCTTCTGGACGGCGAGGTCCCGCTTGACCACGGCCTGCAGGCCGGCGTCGCTCGCCGATGCGACCGCCGGTGGCCCCAGCAGCCCGGCGAGGGCGATCAGGACGAGCAGGGACCACGGGCGGGACGCACGACGCATGGCCGGCAACGTACCGACCGCGACCCGGACCACGACCCGTCCGGACGGACGGCCGGGCGATCCCGCCAGGCCCTCCGGGCGTCGGGGTGCGTCCACCGCGGGGCGCCCGTCGTACTCCCCGTGACCCGGGACACACGACCCGTCCGCGTCCGGGACGACCGATGCACGACCTCGACGACCGCTCCCCGGCGACCGCCGCCCCGCACGGGTGGCGGGGCGCCGGCTCCCTCCCCGACCGCCCGGGCGACGCGCGCCACCGCGGTGGCCGGCACCTCGCCGCCGTGCCCGCGCCGACGACCGACGCGCCGCCCCACCGCCCGCTCTCGCGGATCGCCCTGCAGCGGACGCGGCACGACGTCCTCCGCACCGCCCTCGGGTTCGCCCGGGACGCGTGGGGCGCCGACGGGGCGTTCGCGGCGACCCGGCGCGTGCCCGGGGTCTTCCCGGTCGACGTGCGCGTCGGGCTCGACGCGCCCTGCTGGACGGGCGTCGTCGTCCGGTCGGGACGCGGCATGGGCGGCCGCGTGATCGAGGAGCGCGGCCCGCGGACGAGCGACGACTACCTCCAGGACGCGTCGATCACCGCGGACTACGTGCCGATCATGCGTCGGGAATCGGTCCGCGCGACGGCCGTCGTGCCGGTCGAGGACCTGTCGGGCGGCACGCACGCGACCGGGCCGGCGGCGCTGCTCTACGTCACCTCGCGCGACGTCGGAGCCCCGGGCGACCGCGTGCTCGTCGAGCTCCTGCGCATCGCCGACATGGCCGCCGTCGGCCTCGCCCACCTCGGGGAGACCGCCCCTGACCCTCTGCCGGTCGTGGAGACGTCGCTGACACCCCGCGAGCTCGAGCTGCTCGAGCTGCTCGCCCGCGGGTGCTCCAACCGGCAGATCGCCGAGGACCTCGTGATCTCGCCCTCGACCGTCAAGGCGCACCTCGGGCGGATCTACCGCAAGCTCGGGGAGCCCAGCCGACTCGCCGCGGTCGCCGCCGCGCGTCGCGCCGGACTGGTCTGACCGGGACGGCGCGGGTCCTCCTCCGCGGCCGGGTGCACCGGCCCGGTCGCCGACCGCAGGGGCCCGCCGCCGCGCCCGGCGCGCACCGCGAGGATCTCGGCCACGATCGACACGGCCGTCTCGGCCGGCGACGCACCCCCGACGTCGAGCCCGCACGGTCCGTGGATCCGGGCCTGCGCGGCGGCGTCCACGCCGGCCTCGTCGAGGCGCTCCGCGCGCCGCTCCTGCGTCCTGCGCGATCCGAGGGCGCCGACGTAGAACGCGGTGCTCGCGGTCGCCCCGGCCAGCGCGGGGACGTCGAAGCGCAGGTCGTGCGAGAGCACGAGGACCGCGGCGTCGGTGTCGAGTCCGACCTGCGGCAGCGCGTCCTGCGGCCACCCCACGACGAGGCGGTCCGCGGACGGCACCCGCTCGCGCGTCAGGAACGTCTCACGGGCGTCGACGACGGTCGAGCGCCAGCCGAGGCGCGCGCCGAGGAAGCACAGCTCCTCGGCGATGTCGTAGGCCCCGACGATCACGAGGTGCACTGGCGGGCCGAAGAGCTCCGCGAGGACGCGTACGCCCTCGAACTCGA
Organism: Patulibacter sp.; assembly: GCF_030655195.1. GTDB lineage: Bacteria > Actinomycetota > Thermoleophilia > Solirubrobacterales > Solirubrobacteraceae > Patulibacter. The sequence continues at coordinate 14,715 of NZ_JAURWA010000095.1, forward strand.
TCGTCGTCGACCGGCCCGCGGCGCGGACGTCCTCCACGACGGCGACCAGCCCGGCCGGGCCCGACCCGCCGACGTGCCCGGTGTCCAGGTCGAAGATCCGCTTGCGGCCGATCCCCGGGCCCTCGAGCACGGTGAACACGACGCCGCGACGGCCCGACAGGGCGAGCGCAGCCGCCTCCTCGCGCTCGTCGCTCACAGCAGCTCCACGAAGACGTCGATCTCGCCGCCGCACGGCAGGCCGATCCCCAGCGCCTCGTCGTCGGCGATCCCGTAGGTCAGGAGCCGCGGGACCCCGGCGACGAGGACCTCCTGGGCGATCCGGCAGACGTCGGCCTCGACGCACCCACCGGAGACCGATCCGACGACCGCGTCGTCGGCGCGCACGACCATCCGTGTGCCGACGGGTCGGGGTGCGGAGCGTCGGGTGGCCACGACGACCGCGGAGGCGACGCGGTGGCCCTCCGCCTTCCATCCACGGCCGACCGCGAGCGGGTCGGCGGGACGGACGACGGCTCGCGGACCGTCCGCGACCCGGTGGGGCGCGAGCGTGCTCACTCGGCGCTCTGCGGCAGCTCGACCGCGCTCTTCCTCTTCGACGGGGCGGGCTTGCGCGCCACCGGCTTCTTCTTCTTCGCCTTGCGCTTCTTCGGCTTGGTGACCTGCAGGACGGGCATCGCGGCCTCGCCCTTCTTGATCGCCTCGCGGATGCGCGGGTACGTGCCGCACCGGCAGACGTTGCGGATCTGGTCCAGGTCGTTCTCGGTGACCTGGCGCTTCTCCCGCTGCACGGTCTTGACGAGGTCGACGGCCTGCATGATCTGGCCGGGCTGGCAGTAGCCGCACTGCGCGACGTCGACGTCGAGCCAGGCCTGCTGCATCGGGTGGATCGCCTTGCCGATCGACGGAGCGAGCCCCTCGATCGTCGTGACCTCGTCCGTCGGCAGGATGTCCTTCACCGGCGTGACGCAGGGGTTGAACGCCTTGCCGTTGAGGTGGCAGGTGCAGGCGCGGCAGACACCGATGCCGCAGCCGTACTTCGGGCCGTGGATCTTCAGGACGTCGCGCAGCACCCAGAGCAGGCGGACGTCGTCCTCGACGTCGACCGTGACCTTCTTGCCGTTGACGGTGAACGTGTGATTCGGCATGCCGGTCCCCTACTTCTTCGTCGTCTTGGAGGGCGTCTTCGCGGCGGGCTTCCGCGCCGTCGTGCGCTTCTTCTTCCGCGTGGCGCGCTTCTTCTTGGCGGACGGCCGCTTGATGCCGGCGCGCTCCAGCCCGTCGGCGGGCACCTCCGGGACCGGCGGCGACGCCGGGTAGGGCTCGAAGTGCAGCGGCGAGTTGTGGTTGATCGGGAACTCCGTGGGCATCTTCCCCATGGCGCGCCCGTAGGCGCAGGCCACCGCGGCCATCGTCGTGCCGACCGCGGCCTCGCCGGCGCCGCCGGCGACATCGGTGGTCTGCGGCATGACGATGATCTCGACCACCGGCGGCGTGTTCCACTGCCGCGTGTAGGCCGAGTTGTCCCAGCTGGCCTCGACGAAGTTCTCGTTCTTGAGGTGGTGGCTGTAGGTCAGCGCCTGCGCGATGCCGTCCATGGCCCCGCCCATCACCTGGGCCTTCAGGCCGAGCGGGTTGATCGGGATGCCCACGTCGATGGCGAAGACGAGCTTCGTCACCCGCGGGCCCGTGACGGCCTGGCGGATCTTGCGGTTGACCGTCGCAGGGGTGCAGTCGATCTCGACCAGGCACGCGGTGCGGCCCTTGTACTCGTTGCGCATGGCGATGCCCTGCGCGGTGCCCGGCGCCATCGCCCGGCCCCAGTTGCCGGCCTTCTTGACCGCGTTGAGCACGTCCTTCATCCGCTGGTCCTTGGCGAACGCCAGGCGGAACTCCATCGGGTCGCGGCCGAACTCCTTGGCGACCCGGTCGACCATGAGCTCGGTCGCGGTGGCCACGTCCGGGCTGTAGACGTTGCGGACGCTCGACGTGTTGAACGTGTTGAACGCGTCGATCTCGTTCAACAGCTGCGTGACGACGCCGAAGTTGTAGGGCACGTTGGCCGTCGTGTAGAAGACGGTCTGGGAGAACTGCGCGAAGTTCTGCAGCGGCAGGCGCGTCTCCGCGGCGGTCAGGTAGTCGCCGAGGCCCTGGGTGAAGTCCGTCGGGACGGCCGTGTGGCGCTGGTCGTACTGCAGGACCGCCCCACCGCCGGTGGTGATCCGCACCTTCGACGTCGTCAGCGGGTGGTGGCGGCCGTGGCGCGCGTCGTCGGCCCGGTGCCACATGAGCTTCACGGGCTTGCCGATGGACCGCGAGATGACCGCGGCCTCGAACGCGCCGTCGCAGAACAGCCGGCGCCCGAACGAGCCGCCACCGTCCATGACGTTGACCTTGACGGACTCGATGTTGAGCTTCAGGAGCTCGGCGATCTTGCCCTGCGCCCACTGCGGCGACTTCAGCGGCGCCCAGATCTCGGCCTTGTCCTTGCGGACGTCCGCGACCGCGCAGTTGGTCTCCAGCGCCGAGCCGGAGCGGAAGTTGAACGTGAAGGTCTCCTCGATGACCTTGCCCAGCGCGGGCGTCATCGGCAGCTCGGCCTTGGCGAGGTCCGCCTTGATCGACTGCTCGGTCCGGCCGGCGATCGAGCCCTTGCTCCACGTGACCTTGAGCGCGCGGATCGCGTCGATGCACTGCCCGAACGTCCTCGCGACGACCGCGACGCCGCCCTGGACGTCGTCGCTGTGCGGCACGAGCAGCACGTGCGTGACGCCCGGCATCTTCAGGACCGCGGCCTTGTTCTGGATCGCCTTCGCGCTCGCGTTGAGCGTCGGCGGGCGGCAGATCATCGTCGGGTCCGCGCCCGCCGGAGCGAGGTCCATCGTGAACGTCTTGCGGCCCATCACGATGTCGAGCGCGTCGACGCGCTTCTGCTCGGTGCCGATGAGCTTCTGGTCCGCCGCCTTCTTCAGCTTCGGCTGGAACTCGATCATCCGCTTGACGGCGGCCTTCTCCGTCAGCGCACCGAAACCCATGCTCCCTCCGTGGCTCGCGGTGAACACGCCGTCCTTCAGCGTCAGGTCGCGCGCGGGGACGCCGAGCTCACGGGCGGCGGTGCGCATGAGCTGGGTCCGGGCGACGGCCGCGGCGCGGCGGACGGGCTCGTACAGGGTGAAGACGCTGCTGGAGCCGGCCGTCAGCTGGTTGAACAGCAGCTTCGGCTCCGCCGGCATCAGGGTCACCTTGACCCTGCTCATCGGCAGGTCCATCTCGTCCGCGATGATCATCGTGAACGCCGTGGTGATGCCCTGGCCGTTCTCGGAACGGGGCAGCTGGAAGTTCGCGTTGCCCTGCTTGTCGATCGTGATCGCCAGCAGGCCGTAGGTCGGCGCAGCGGCGGCGTTGAGCACGTCCGAGAGGTCGAAGAGGTCCGCGATGTTCGGAGCGGGGATGCCCTCTGCGGCGGCCTTCTCGGCGGGCATGAAGCGCGCGGCGGCGACGAGCGTCGGGGCGGCGAGCAGGTAGCCGACCATCCGTCGGCGGGAGATCTGCTTCCCGTCGGGGGCGTGCTCGTCGGACGACGTCGTCGCGTCCTGCGGGGCCTCGTCGGGGGCACCGGCGTCGTGCCGGGGCTCGCCGTCCTGGGGACGGTCGGAGTGCTTCATGGAGGGTGCTCCTTCGTGAGGGACCGGTCGCGGCCGGGTCGGAGCGGCACCTGGGGGATGCCGATGCTGACCTCGAGCCTGACACGGTGTCGAACGCGCGGACGGCGGTCCCGCCTTTTGGTGGGACCGTGCCCAGGCACCGCCCGGGTAGGGGTCGCGCCTGCGGCCGGCCGTCCGCCATCGTGCTCCGGCACGACGCCTCACGGACCTCGCCCAATGGACCCGCACGGGCTCGCGGACGTAGTCCTTTCGGCCACTGTCCCGGGCCCGCGGCCGGGTCTATCGTGTGCAGAGTGCTTCGCCAGGCAACCACCGGGCGCGGGTCGTGGTCGCCCGACGCGCCGGATGCGTCGTCCGAGGCCCCCGGGCCCGAGCCGGGCGCCCCGTGGGTCCAGACGCCCGCCGGTCCCGCGCCGGCGTCCGGCCCGACCGTCCGGTCGCTGACCGGGCTGGTCGTCGACGACCACGCCATCGCCCGTCGCGGCCTCCTCTCGCTCGTGGCGGAGACGTTCCCCGAGGCGGCGCCGTGGCTCGCCGCGTCGACGGGCCCGGAGGCGCTGGAGCTCGCGCGGGTCCACCAGCCCGACATGGTGCTCATGGACGTGCGCACGGCGGACCTGCCCAGCGGCCCCGCGCTCGTCGCCCGGCTGCTCGCCGTCGCCCCCTCGGCACAGGTCGTCGTCACCGTCGGCGGCACCCCCGGCGACGACGTCAAGCGCTGCCTGGAGACGGGTGCGGCCGGGGCGATCTGGAAGGGTTCGCCGGAGGCCGAGATCGCGCTCGTCCTGCGCCAGATCGAGAGCGGCGGTCGCATCATCGACGTGCAGATCGCCGCGGCGCTGCAGGAGCGCGAGGAGCACCACCGCCGCTCGCCCGTGGCCCTGACCGACCGCGAGCGCACGGTCCTGGAGCTCCTCGCCGAGGGGTGCTCCAACCGCGAGATCGGCGAACGGCTCGTCCTCTCCCCCGCCACGATCAAGGACCACGTCCGGCACCTGCTGCGCAAGCTCGACGCGACCTCCCGGCTGCAGGCCCTCGTCAACGCGGCCGACGCCGGGATGCTGCAGCTCGGCGCCGACCGGTCGCGGTAAGCCGTGCCCGTCCGCGTCGGATGACCGCGCCGGGCGCGCGCAGTAGTCATGTCGGTCCGCGTCGGATGACCGCGCCGGGCGCGCGCCGTAGCCATGTCGGCCCGCGTCGCATGACTGCCCCGGGCGCCGTAGCCATGTCCGTCCGAGTCGCATGACCGTGCCGGGCGCCGGTCGCGGGGTGCGACGTGTCGCGGTCGTGCTCGCCGCCGGGGAGGGACGGCGCTTCGGCGGCGCCAAGCAGCTGGCCCCGTTCCGCGGTCGACCGCTCCTGCGCCACGCGATCGACGCGGTCGCGTCCCGGACCGACGTCGACGAGACGGTGGTGGTCCTCGGCGCCCACGCCGACAGGGTCGCCGCCGGGGTCGAGCTCGACGACGTCACCGTCGTCCGGTGCGAGCGCTGGGACCGGGGCCCGTCCGCGAGCCTCGCCGCCGGCCTGGCCGCGGCGCTCCGGTCGGGCGCCGACGAGGTCCTGCTGACCCTGGGCGACCAGCCGCTGCTGCGGGCCGCGACGGTCGACCGCGTCCTGGCGACGCCCGGCGACGTGGTCCGGGCGACCCACGGGTCGCGACCCGGGCACCCCGTCGTGCTGCGCGGTGCAGCGATCGCGGAGGTCGCGGCGCTCAACGACCAGGAGCGCAGGGCGTACCTCGCGCGCGCCGCCCGCCCGGTCGACGTCGCGGACGTCGACGCCGGGGCAGACGTGGACCGGCCGGGGGATCTGGACGCACTGGGGCCGTAGGGGCGGGGCGCACTGGAGCCGTAGGGCGGGCGGCGCTGGCGGAGCCCGTCACGGGCACCGATCCGCAGCTCGGTGAGGAGACCCGACCCAGACCCGGATCGACGTTCCCGACCGACCTCGATCCAGGTCTCGATCCACGGGCCGCACCGAGACCCGGATTCGTGCGCTCGCTCGGGTGCCGAAGACGACCCCGCTGCGGTCGCGCTGATCGGCGTGCGCCAGCGGCTCTCCGGGAGCCGTACGCCGGCCTGGGGTCGGATCGCTCCGGACCGCCGGCACACGACGACGTCCCGGGAGCACACGGCCGGAACCGCCCCCGGACCCCGTACGCGCCTGCATGACCGGGCTCCCCCGAGCGCTTGGACATCGGGACACCCGACCCCGTCCATGCGTCCAACACCGCTGGGACAAGACGCCCCTCCGAACCTCTCCCAGGAGGCCAACGGCGTGGGTCCGGACCCGACCTAGCCTCCCCGGTGTCGTCGACGCGGCGCTCCGGCGGCCACCGGAGCACAGGACCACCCGTCGCCCCTCCCGGGGCGATCAGGACCCCCTCGCACCCTTCCCGAGACCCACGCCATGCGACTCACCGAGTTCCGACAGACCGACACCGCGCCACAGCGCGCCGGTGCACCCGCTCCGGCCGACGAGCATCCCGTCACCGGCCCCGACACCTCCTCCGACCGCGGTCGCTGGATCGACGACTGGGACCCGGACGACCGGGAGTTCTGGGAGAACGGCGGCAGGCGGATCGCCAAGAAGAACCTGGCGTTCTCCGTCTTCGCCGAGCACATCGGCTTCTGCCTCTGGGTCGTCTGGGGCGTCATCGCGATCAACCTGGCCAACGTCGGGATCGCTCTCAGCCTGTCCGAGCTGTTCTGGCTGACCGCGCTGCCGAACCTCGTCGGCTCGTTCCTGCGGATCCCCTACACGTTCGCGGTGCCGCGCTTCGGCGGCCGAGCGTGGACGGTCGTCTCCGCCTCGCTGCTCTTCATCCCGGCCCTGCTCCTGGCGATCGTCGTCCCCAGCGGCTGGCTCGCGGACCAGAGCCACGACACGCAGCTCTGGGTCCTGATGGCGTGCGCGGCGACGGCCGGCTTCGGCGGAGGCAACTTCTCCTCCTCGATGGCCAACATCTCCTACTTCTACCCCGAGCGCCACAAGGGCGCGGCGCTCGGCCTGAACGCCGCCGGCGGCAACCTCGGCGTCGCCGTCGCCCAGCTCGTGGTGCCGCTCGTGATCATCGTCGGCGTCCCCGCCGCGGCCGTGAAGACGATGCCCCACGAGGTCCACCTGGCCTACGCCGGCCTGATCTGGATCCCGTTCATCGTCGTCGCGTCGCTCGGCGCGTACCTCTACATGGACTCGCTGACGCAGGCGAAGGCCGACAAGGCGTCCTACGTGAAGGCCGCCAGGCAGCCGCACGCCTGGATCATGTCGGTCCTCTACATCGGCACCTTCGGCTCGTTCATCGGCTACTCCTTCGCGCTGCCGCTCGTCATCAAGAACACGTTCCCGGAGTTCCTGGCAAACCACACCTTCATCGCCACCTACCTCGCCGGCCTCGGCTTCGTCGGCGCGCTGATCGGCTCGATCGCCCGCCCGATCGGCGGCTGGACCGCCGACCGCATGGGCGGCGCCCGCGTCACGCTCGCCTGCTTCGTCGGCATGGCGCTGTTCACGATCGTCGCGATCGTCGGCGTGAACGAGCGCTCCTTCGGGCTCTTCTTCGGCGCCTTCTGCGTGATCTTCTTCCTCGCCGGCGCCGGCAACGGGTCGACCTACCGGATGATCCCCGCGATCTTCTCCGCGCTCGGCCGCCAGCAGGGCGACGACGACGCGACGAGGCTCGACTTCAAGCGCCAGGCCGCCGCGGTCATCGGCATCGCCGGGGCGATCGGCGCACTGGGCGGGTTCCTCATCCAGCTCGCGTTCCGCCAGGCCAGCCTCGGCGTCACCGCCGCGGTGAAGGCCGCGGAGACCCCGGCGGACAAGGTCCGGGTCGCCGCGGAGAACGCCGACTGGTCCGTCGGCGCCCTCTACGTGTTCCTCGGCGCCTACGTCGTCATGGCCGTCGTGACCTGGGCCGTCTACATGCGGAGGTCCACCGCCATCGGTCCGGTCCCGAGCGTCGCCGACGCGGCCGTCTGACCCCGCCCACCTCGAGAGCGAGATCCCCATGACGACCACCGACACCACCCACGCCCACGTCCTCGTGATCGGCGGCGGCATCGCCGGGCAGGCGGTCTGCGAGGCCGTCCGCGAGCGCAGCGACGACCTGTCGATCGCGATGGTCTGCGAGGAGGACCGGCTGCCGTTCGACCGGGTCTCGCTGTCGCACCTGCTCGTCGACGGCAAGGACGCCGCCGAGCTGCAGCTGCGGCCGGAGGAGTGGTACGCCGACCACCGCGTCGACGTGCTCGTCGGCGACCCCGTCCTGACGCTGGACCCCGACGCCGGCGTGGCCCGGCTCGTCTCGGGCGCCGAGTTGACCTTCGGCCGGGTCGTCCTCTGCACGGGCTCCGTGCCGCTCATGCCGCCGCTGCCGGGGATCGACCTGCCGGGCGTCATCCCGTTCCGCGGCCCGGAGGACTGTCAGGCCATCCGCGACGCCGCGGCGGCCGGGACCGAGGTCGCCGTCATCGGCGGCGGCCTGCTCGGCCTCGAGGCCGCCTACGGCGTCGCGTCGCAGGGCGCGAAGGCCACGGTCGTCCACCTCATGGACCGCCTGATGGAGCGTCAGCTCGACGACCCCGCCGCCGCGCTGCTCGAGCCGGCGCTGGAGGACCTCGGCGTCACCGTGATGCTCGAGAAGCAGACGCAGGAGCTGCTCGGCGACGAGCGCGGCGTGACCGGCCTGCGGTTCGCCGACGGCTCCGCACTCGACGCCGGCCTCGTCGTCGTGTCCATCGGCATCCGGGCGCGGACGGACCTCGCCTCCGCCGCGGGCCTCACCTGCGGCAGGGGCATCGTCGTCGACGACCGGCTCATGACCTCGCACCCCCGCGCCCTCGCGGTCGGCGAGTGCGCCGAGCACCGCGGCATGGTCTACGGGATCGTCGCCCCGATCTGGGAGCAGGCCGAGGTCGCCGCCCAGACCATCCTGCGCCTCGACGCGGCCGGCGACACGATGGACGTCGAGGACGGCGAGATCGTCGAGCGGGCCAGCCTGGCCGTGTACGAGGGGTCGATCCTCTCGGCGAAGCTCAAGGTCATGGGCGTCGACCTCGTGTCGATCGGCAACCCGATCGGTGCGCCGTCCGTCACGAACCGCGTCCCCGACCCCGACGCCGGCCAGGAGGTGCACCCGACCTCGGTCGCCACGAGCGACCCGGGGGCCGGGATCTACCGCAAGCTCGTCGTGAAGGACGGGGTGCTGCACGGCGCGATCCTCATGGGCGACACCCGCGGCCACGAACTGCTGCTCGACGGCGTCAAGACGGGGCTGCACGTCGAGGACCCGCTGACCCTGCTGGCCGAGGCCTCGCAGGCCTCCCCCGCAGACCTGCCCGACACCGCCCAGGTCTGCAACTGCAACGGCGTCTGCAAGGGCGACATCGTCAAGGCGATCGTCGAGAACGACCTCGGCTCGACGCAGGAGGTCGTCTCGACCACCCGCGCCGGTGCGGGCTGCGGCTCCTGCAAGCCGGTCGTGTCCGAGATCCTCAAGGTGGTCCGCGGCGGCAAGGTCGACGAGGCCACCTACCTCTGCCCGTGCCGCAAGCAGACGCGCGACGACCTGGCCGAGATCACCCGCGCGGAGGGCTGCGAGTCCGTCTCCGAGCTCTCCGCCGCCTGCGGGGCCGGCCGCGACTGCGGCTCCTGCAAGCCCGGGCTGTCCTACCTCGTCAGCGAGGTCAACCAGAACCAGCACCGCGAGGAGCGCCACGCCCGCTTCATCAACGACCGCGTCCACGGCAACATCCAGAACGACGGCACGTTCTCCGTCGTCCCGCGCATGCGCGGCGGCGTCACGACCCCGTCGGAGCTGCGCCGCATCGCCGACGTCGCCGAGAGGTTCGAGGTGCCGTTGGTCAAGGTCACCGGCGGCCAGCGGATCGACCTTCTCGGCATCAAGAAGGAGGACCTGCCCGCCGTCTGGGAGGCGCTCGACATGCCCTCCGGCCACGCGTACGCCAAATCGGTCCGCACGGTCAAGACGTGCGTCGGCACCGGCTTCTGCCGCTTCGGTCTCGGCGACTCGCTGAACGCCGGCATCGAGCTCGAGCAGATGATCGAGGGCCTCTACACCCCCCACAAGGTCAAGCTCGCCGTCTCCGGCTGCCCCCGCAACTGCGCGGAGTCGCTGATCAAGGACATCGGCATCGTCGCGATCGAGGGCGGTTGGGAGATCTACATCGGGGGCGGCGCGGCGGGCACGATCAAGAAGGGCGAGCTGCTGGCCACGATCGAGGGCAAGGACGAGACGCTCAAGGTCGCCTGCACGTTCCTCCAGTACTACCGCGAGAACGCGGAGTACCTCGAGCGCACGATGCCGTTCGTCGAGCGCGTCGGCCTGGTGACGATCCGGACCGCGGTGCTGGACCCCGAGCTCGGCGACCCGGTCGGGCTGCACGAGCGCTTCCGGATCGCCAAGGCGGCCAGCGACCCGGACCCGTGGCGCGAGCGCCGCGCCAACGCGACGCCGAAGCAGTTCGAGGAGCTCGACTCCGAGGCCACGCCGATCGGTCCGCCCGAGGGTGCCGAGGTGACCGCGTCGGCGCCCGGCGGCGGCGGGGGCGGAGCGGCGCGGCCGCTGGTGGTCCATCGCGTCGAGGGCGGGCGCGCGAACGGCGGAGTGGGCGGGGCCGAGATCGATGCGAAGGTCCCGACCCGCCAGGAGGCCACCGATGCTTGAGACCGGCGTCACGGGGGCGGCCCTCACCACGACCGAGGTCGCCTCCGCGACCACCCCGGGCACGGACGGGCCGACCACGGCCGCGGTCGCCGACGCGTCCTCGGTCCTCGCCGCGGGCTTCACCGACGTCGGCGCCGCGTCCGACGTGCCGCTGCTCGAGGGCCGCAGCGCGACCGTCGACGGCCGCCGCGTGGCGGTGTTCCGCCTGCCGACCGGGTTCGCCGCCACCGACGCCGCGTGCCCGCACAGGGGCGGGCCGCTGTCGGACGGCCTCGTCGCCGACGGCTGCGTCACCTGCCCGCTGCACAACCGGCGGCTGGACCTGACGACCGGTGAGGTGCAGGGCGACGACACGGTCGTGCCGATCCACGAGGTGCTCGTCCGGGACGACCGGCTGTGGGTGCGGATCGCTCCCGACGCGGGGCCCGCGCCGCCCCCCGCGCCCCGCGTCACCGCCGGCGACGCCGCGCGCCTCTGGGACCCGACCGCGTCCGGGGCGACGTCCCGGGCGGCCGAGAGCGCCCCGAGCCTGGCCGACGGTCCCGGCGGTCGCCCGGCCGACGACGCGGCGGCCGCAGGCGCGCCGGGCCTCCGCCCGGGAACCGGCACGGCGGCCACGTGAGCGGCGAGCGCACCGTCCGGACGGCCTGCCCCTACTGCGGGGTCGGCTGCGGCCTCAAGGCCACGGTCGCCGGCGGACGCCTGCTGCGCGTCGAGGGCGACGAGGAGCACCCCGTCAACCGCGGCCGCACCTGCGCCAAGCCGATCCACCTGCCGTCGGCCGTCCACGCCCGGGACCGCGCGACGGTCCCGCAGCGCCGCGACGTGCCCGACGGCCCGTGGCGCGACGTCTCGTGGGACGAGGGGATCGGCTGGGCGGCGGAGCGGCTGCGGTCGATCATCGCCGAGCACGGGCCGGAGTCCGTGGCGTTCTACGTCTCGGGCCAGCTGATGACGGAGGACTACTACGTCGTCAACAAGCTCGCCAAGGGCTTCATCGGCACGAACTCCGTCGACTCCAACTCGCGGCTCTGCATGAGCTCGGCGGTCGCCGGCTACAAGGCGACGTTCGGCTCCGACGGCCCACTGCCCAGCTACGACGACCTGGACGAGAGCGACTGCATCCTGCTGCTGGGGTCCAACACCGCGGCGTGCCATCCGATCGTGTGGTCCCGGATCAAGGCCGCGCGGGAGCGGGAGGGGCGGCCGTGCCAGGTCATCGTCGTCGATCCCCGGCGGACGGCCACGGCCGCCGAGGCCGACCTGCACCTGCCCGTCCGTCCCGGGGGCGACGTCCCCCTGCTGCTGGGGATGCTGCACGTCATCGTCCGCGACGGCCTCACGGACGAGCGGTACCTGGAGGACCACACCGAGGGCTGGGACGAGCTGCGCGCCCAGGTCGACGAGTGGCCCCCGGAGCGCGCCGCCGACGTCTCGGGCGTCGACGCGGCCCTGATCGAGGACGCCGCGCACCGCTTCGCCACCGCCGGCGCGGCGATGACCTGCTGGACGATGGGCGCCAACCAGTCGACGGCGGGAACGGACAAGAACCGGGCGCTGCACGCGCTCTGCCTCGTCACCGGCCAGCTAGGCCGGCCCGGCGCCGGGCCGCTGTCCCTGACCGGGCAGCCCAACGCGATGGGCGGCCGCGAGGTCGGCGGCCTCGCCGGCCTGCTGCCCGGCTACCGCAACGCCGCGTCCGCCGAGGACCGCGAGACCGTCAACACCTTCTGGCGCCTGCCACCGACCGCCGCCGGCGTCTCGGAGCGTCCCGGGCTCGTCGCGACCGACCTCGTCGACGCGCTGCACGACGGGACGGTGAAGGCGGTGTGGATCATGGCCACCAATCCCGCGGTCTCCCTGCCCGACAGCGCGAAGGTCCACGAGGCGCTGCGTCGCGCGGAGCTCGTCGTGGTCCAGGACGCCTACCACCCGACGGAGACCACGGCCTTCGCCGACCTCGTCCTGCCGGCCGCCGCGTGGCCCGAGAAGGCCGGCACCACCACGAGCTCCGAGCGCCGCGTCACGCTCATGCGCAAGGCGATCGATCCGCCGGGCGAGGCGCTGCCGGACTGGCGGATCCTCGCCCGCCTGGCCGCCGCGCTGGGCTGGGAAGAGCAGTTCGCCTGGCCCGACGCCGCCGCCGTCCACGCCGAGTTCGTCGCCCTGACCGCCGGCCGCGTCTGCGACCAGACCGGCCTGTCCCACGGCCGCCTGGGCCGCGACGGCAGCGTCCGCTGGCCGTTCACGGCCGCCGACGCAGAGCGCGCCGACCGCCTCCGTCGCCGCGCCGCCCTGACCGACGACCTGTCGCCGGAGGTGCTCCGCGCCGACGCCGAGGCCCCCGACCGCGCGCACCACAGCCCCCGGCTCCACGCCGACCACGTGTTCCCGACGTCCTCGGGGCGCGCGCGGCTGGGCGCGCTTTCCGTCGATGGCGTCGCCGAGACGCCCGACGACGAGCACCCGCTGATCCTCACCACCGGTCGCGTCGGCGGCCAGTGGCACACGATGACCCGCACCGCGAAGGCCGCGGAGCTGCGGGCCGCCGACCCCGAGCCGTTCGTCGAGCTGCACCCGGACGACGCCGCGCGATCCGGGGTGACCGACGGCGAGCGCGTGCGCCTGGTCTCCCGCCGCGGCGAGGTCGTCGTGCGCGCCCGCGTCGACGGGGACATCCGTCCCGGCGTCGCGTTCGCACCGTTCCACTGGGGCCTGCTGCACGCGCGCCCCGGGGACGGCCAGCTCAACGCGCTGAGCCACGACGCCACGGACCCCGTCTCGCGCCAGCCGGAGCTCAAGGCGATGGCCGTGCGGGTGGAGGCGCTCGTCGCGGCGGTGCCCGGACCGCGGGAGCGCCGCTCGCCGGGCGGTGCCGTGGACCCGACCGGCGGGGCGGCGACCGGCGGCGCCG
>NZ_JAURWA010000010.1 GCF_030655195.1 Patulibacter sp.
GCGCCGCTCAGGCCGCCGGCGCCTCCCGGACCAGCCGGATCGCCAGCTCCGGGGTCGGGGCGTAGGCGAAGGTCGCCCGCGCGCCGTCCACCCCGACCGCCGCGGCGCCGTCGCCGACGCGCCAGACGGCGGTGCCGGCCCTCGTGGCGTCGCGGTGCTGCTCGAGCACCCGGCCGAACTGCGTGGCGAAGGCCTTCGCGTCGGGGGCCGCCGCGAAGGCCACGCCGCCGACGACGGCGTCGCGGCTCTGGCACGGGTCCTCGCAGCCACGGGCCGCCGCCCCGCCGCGGCGGTAGAAGCGGTACTCGCCGCCGGTCCACGCGCGGGCCACCAGGGCCGCGGAGCCGGCCTCGGACTCGACCGGCGCGAGGATCGCCAGGACGTCCGACGCCCCGATCGAGTCCCCGTCGATCCGCGTCCAACCGTCGCCGAGGATCGGCCCCGGCCGCAGCGGCGTCGGGACGACGGGCTGCCTGCGGACCCAGCGCGTCGGGTCGAGGATCTCGACCGTCGTGCGCGGCCGGCCGCTGCCCAGCGCGCGCGCCAGCAGCGCCTGGCCGTCCGCGCCGGAGGACCGCAGCGCGTCGACGAAGGTCTGCCCTATCGCGTAGGGGAAGCCGAGCTGCAGCTGCAGGCCGAACGGCAGGTCGCGCAGGAGCTCGCGCTGCTCGGCGTCGCCGCCGGGTGCGGGCTGCGGGATCCGGTAGCGCTGTCGGTAGCGCTCCTCCACCTCGCTGGCGTTGCCCTCGACGACCGAGCGGTAGGCGAGCTCGGCGTCCCCGTCCTCGCGCAGCCGCTGCACCCGGTCGAACACGTCGAAGTGCTCGTCGTCGATCGCGTGGGTCAACTCGTGGGCGACGGTCGTCTCGACGCCGACGGGCAGGTCGGGCCCCTTCGAGATGATCGTCATCTCGTTCTTCGCGCCGTCGTAGTAGCCGAGGGTCCCCTGCGAGGTGATCCGCCCCGCGAGGTCGTCCAGGTCGACGTCCGGCGGCAGCAGCCCCAGGAGCGTCACGAGCGACAGGTTGACGGCCTCCTCGCGCGCGGTGACGGCACCGCCGGCCTCGCGGTCCTCGGCCGCCTGCACCTGACGCCGCGCCTGCTCGGGCGTGAGCACGACGAACCTCGGCGGCCGGCGGAGCCTCAGCCCGCGGAGCGCCTCGACCCGGGCGAGCACCCGCTCGGGCTGCAGCTCGCGGACCGTCCGCGCCGACCGGGCGGGCGGGAGCGCCGCCGTCGTGGTCGCCGGCGTCGAGGCGGTCGGCCCCCGCGACTCCCCGCCGTCGCCCAGGCTCGCGAGCGCCGCGACGCCCGCGAGGAACAGCAGGACGAGGGCGAGGACCCCCGCCCGGCGCAGGAGGCGACGCACCGATCAGGCTGCGACGGGGACCGGGGCCAGCCCGAAGCGGACGCCCGTCAGCTCCTCGGAGACGTCGAACAGGCGGCTCGCGACGGCCATGTCGCGCCCGCGGGCGTTGGACTGCACGACCCCGATCGGGCCGCGCGTCTGCCCGAGGCGCGTCGGTCCGACGAACGAGCCGCCGGGGACCTCGGGGTGCGTGGCGGCGTAGAGCGTCGGCTGCGCGCCGTAGGAGTCCTTCGTCGCGATCAGCGCGTTGCCGACGCGGCCGCCCCACGCGTTGAGCGTGCCGAGCACGCCGCCGCTCATGCCGGGACCCGACGTCTGCAGGTGCGTCGACGAGTACCCCGGGTGCGCGGCGAGGCTGCGCAGCGGGACGCCGGCCGCGTCGACGCGGGCCTGCAGCTCGCGGGCGAACAGCAGGTTGGCCAGCTTGGAGCGGCCGTAGGCGCGCCACGGCCCGTAGCTGTGCTGCCAGTTCAGGTCGTCGAAGTCGATCGCGCCGAGCTTGTGCACGACGGACGAGATCGTCACGACCCGCGGCGCATCGGCGGCCTTCAGCCGGTCGAGCAGCAGCCCGGTCAGCGCGAAGTGGCCGAGGTGGTTGGTCCCGAACTGCAGCTCGAACCCGTCGGCGGTCACCCGCGGCGGCGTGGCCATGATGCCCGCGTTGTTGACGAGGAGGTCCAGCGGCCGCCCCTCGGCGTCCTCGCGCTCGGCGAACGCCCGGACCGAGGACTGGTCGGCCAGGTCGAGCGTCTCGACCTGCAGCGACGCACCGGGGACCTCGCGCTCGATCCGGCGGACGGCGTCGGCGCCCTTGCCGGTGTTGCGCACGGCCAGGGTCACGTGGGCCCCACGGCGCGCGAGCTCGAGCGCCGTCTGCAGGCCGAGCCCCCCGTTCGCGCCGGTCACGATCGCGCGGCGACCGTCCAGCTTGGGGATGTCCGAGGTGCTCCAGGCCATGGCGAGAGCCTAGTCCGCGGCCACCGGCGCGGGGCCTACCGCCGACGCCGTCCGCGTCCGCCGACCGCCTGCAGCACCAGGAGCAGAAGGACGGATCCGAGGATCGCCAGACCCCAGGTGCCGGCGTCGTAGAACGTGCCGAGCTCGCCGACGTCGGCGGCCGAGGCGATCGCCCCGCCGATCAGCGCGCCGAGGATGCCCACCGCCGTCGTGGTCAGGCAGCCCAGGTCGGTCCGGCCGGGGACGATGGCCCGGGCGAGCGTTCCCGCGAGCAGTCCGAGGACGATCCAGGCGATGATTCCCATGAGGCAACGCTATCGCGGCGGTCCCGGTACTCTTCCGCTTCGCGTCTGCCTCGCGCAGCGCGCGGGCCTCCCTAGCTCAGCTGGTAGAGCACTTCACTCGTAATGAAGGGGTCAGCGGTTCGAGTCCGCTGGGAGGCTCTGCACGGAACCCTCGCCACGGCGGGGGTTTCGTCGTTCCGGGGGCGGACGCCCGGGTCGTCGACCGCGACGAGGCCGCCGTCGCGTGCCGAGCCCCGAGCAGGGGCCCGGGAACGACGAGGGGCCCGCGTCTCCGCGGGCCCCTCGGTCCTCTCGGGGACGCCGGACGGCGTCCCCGGGTCGTCCCGTCCTACAGCGGCGAGAGCGTGTTGACGCCCGGCAGGGTCGGGGTGCGCGCCGCGACGTCGGCGTACTTGTACGCCGTGCCCGGCTTGCTGCCCGGCTTGCCGAAGCCGAAGCCGGCGGACTCGAGCACGCCGACGGCGTCGGAGATCACGTAGAAGCCCGGCGAGCCGGTGGTGGCGAGGCCCGGAGTCTGCTCGCGCTGCGCGAACTTCGAGTAGGCGCGGTCGTTGCCGAGCACGCCGAGGGACTGCAGGGCCAGCGCGCGGTGCACGGCCTCGACGCCCATGATCTCGGACGCGTAGCGGGCAAGGCGGGAGCCGGCGAGGGTGCCCTGGCGCGCGAAGACCGTCACGCCGATGAGGTAGGCGTTGATGAAGACCTGGTCGCCGACGACGAGCGTCTTGAGCAGGTTCTCCGGGGAGGCGAAGACCTCGTCGGGCACGTAGATCGTGTCGGTGACGGCCTTGCCGCCGACGGCGGCCGAGGTCAGGACCTCGTAG
>NZ_JAURWA010000112.1 GCF_030655195.1 Patulibacter sp.
ATGTTCTCGAGCACGGTGCGGGAGGTGTCGAGGGTCTCGTGCTCCTGGGCGTAGTAGCCGAGCTTGAGTCCGTGGCCCGGCACGACCTCGCCGGGCACGCGTCCGGCGACCGACGCGCGCCGTACCCCGGACGAGAGCACCCGGCGCACCCCGCACCGACCGCGCCGGACCGCCCACGAGGGTCGTCCGGGCGGGGTTGCGTGACGTTCGACGGGGACCTCAAGAGCGAGCCCCGACCGTCCGATACGTGGACCACCGATGCAATCCTGCGACACCCACGAGCTGCACGAGCTGCTGGACTCCGTCCCGGACACCCGTGACGTGATCGTGCGTCGGGCGGACGCCGAGGACCTCGCCCAGGCGATCTGGGAGGCCGCTCGCGACGACGCGCTCGACGCCTGGACCCGGTGGGCCCGCCGCCCCGGCGTCGGGCCGTGGGCGGCCTACCTCGCCGCCCGGGACCGCGAGGACGCCGCGGTGGCGGCCCTGCGGTCCGCCGTCGTCGCCTGACGCGCCGCCGGCGCTCGGCAACGCCCGCCGCGTCCGCTCAGCGGGCGCTGGGCGTGGCCCGGTCCTGCACGGCGCGCACGTCGTGGGCCAGGTCCGAGGACGTCAGCTTGTCGACGGGGAAGGTGACCTGCTGCCGTCCCTGCGCGTCCAGCACGAGGACGACCGCGGAGTGCTCGAAGCCCTCGCCCTGGGGGAGCACGGCGTAGCTCTTCCAGATCGGCGCGAGCTGGGCGCGGGTGCCGAGCACGAACTGCGCCCGACCGCGCAGGCGCATCTTGTTCAGGAACTGCTGCGCCGTGGCCTTCGTGTCGTTCTTCGGGTCGACGCTCACGATGATCGTCGGCACGTCCTCGCCGAGGTCGTCGAGGCTCTGCGCGATCTGCCGGGCCGTCGCCGGGCAGGTGTCCTCGCAGGTGCTGTACATGAAGGTGAGGATGACCGGGCGGCCGCGCAGGCCGGCGAGCGATGTCGGACGCCCGTCCTGGTCGGCGAGGCGGAACCCGGGGGCCGCGGCCCCGACCCCGCGGGAGCCCTTGAACGGCGACCCGGCCTGCTGGATGCCGTCGTCCGCGCCGTCGCCGGAGCCGCCGGGACGGGCCAGGACGAGCACGACGAGCACGCCGAGGACCACGACGGCGGTCGTCATCAGGGAGAGTCTGAGGCGAGCGTTCACGACCACCCGAGGGTAGTCGCTCGACGATCCGGGCCGCGCCGAGCGGGCCGACGACCGGTGACGACGTCGCAGCCCCGTCGAGGCCCGGAGCCGGGATCTCCGGGGCGCTACACTTTGTAAAGCAAGGAAACCCTATGGACCTTCAGGTGAAGCCATGACCCCCTCGGGAGCGGAGTTCGTCCGCCAGATCAAGGGCCAGATCGAGGAAGTCGATCCGGCGCAGGTCCACGACGTGCTGTGGGACGAGAACGTCGTCCTCGTCGACGTCCGCGAGAGCGACGAGGTCGCGGCGGGCAAGCTGCCCGGCGCGGTCCACGTGCCCCGCGGATTCCTCGAGTCGCGCATCGACGGCGCCGTCGGGGACCGCTCCAAGCGGGTCGTCCTCTACTGCGCCTCGGGCAACCGCTCGGCACTGGCGGCGCGCACGCTGAAGGAGGACCTGGGCTACGACAACGTCGAGTCCATGACCGGCGGCTACACGCTGTGGAAGGACCGCGGCTACGAGGTCGACGTCCCCCGCACGCTCTCCGCCGAGCAGCGCGAGCGCTACAGCCGCCACATCCTCATCAACGAGGTCGGCCTCGAGGGCCAGATCAAGCTGATCGACTCGAAGGTGCTGCTGATCGGCGCCGGCGCGCTGGGCTCGCCGAACGCGCTGTACCTCGCAGCCGCCGGCATCGGGACGATCGGCATCGTCGACGACGACGTCGTCGACCTGTCGAACCTGCAGCGCCAGGTCGCCCACGGCACGTCGACGATCGGCACGCCGAAGGTCGAGTCCGCCGCCAAGCGGATCAACGACCTCAACCCGGACGTCACGGTCGTCCAGCACCAGCAGCGGCTCGACGCCGACTCGGTGCTCGAGCTGTTCAAGGGCTACGACGTCATCGTCGACGGGACCGACAACTTCCCGACGCGCTACCTGATCAACGACGCGGCGGTCCGGTTGAACAAGCCGGTCGTCTCCGCCGCGATCCTCGGCTTCGAGGCGCAGCTGTCGGTCTTCGACACCTCGCACCCCGACGGCCCCTGCTACCGCTGCCTCTTCCCGGTCCCGCCGCCCGCCGAGCTGGCCCCGTCCTGCGGTGCCAACGGCGTCCTCGGCGTCCTGCCGGGCACCGCCGGGCTGCTCCAGGCCACCGAGGTCATCAAGCTCATCATCGGCGTCGGCGACTCGCTCCGCGGCCGCCTGCTGATGTACGACGCACTGGCCGCCGAGTTCAACGAGGTCAAGGTCCGCAAGGACCCGGAGTGCCCCGTGTGCTCCCGCGACCGCGACTCGATCTCCGACGACGAGATGGGCGTCTTCCCCGACTACGAGGCGTTCTGCGCCGCGGCGGGCTAGGGTCCCGCACCTCATGGCCACGATTCGCATCCCCCCGGTCCTGCGCCCGTCCGTCGGCGGCGAGCGCCAGGTGACGGCCGACGGCGCCGACGTCGGCGAGGTCCTCAAGGCCCTCGTCGCGTCGCACGAGGAGCTGGGCACCCAGCTCTTCGGTGCCGACGGCGAGCTCAACCGGTTCGTCAACGTGTACCTCAACGACGAGGACGTCCGCGTCCTCGACGGTCTGGACACCAAGGTCGGCGACGCCGACACGCTCCAGATCCTGCCGGCCATGGCCGGCGGCGCCGCCTGACGGAGGCGGGCCCACCCGGGGCCCGCCTCCCCACCCGGCCCGCGCGCGGTCCCGGGCAGGCCGCACGCGCGGCCCCCGGTCCGTGCGGGCCGACCTGCCCGGTCGGGGCACACGCCGACCACGCCCCCGGCGCGTGACCCGTTCCTGATTGGGCCCTCATGGTCGGCGGGTACCTTCAGTAGGTGCCCGACGGACCGAACGAGACCTCCCCCGAAGCCGCCGGGGAGCTCCCGACCGGCCGCGTCGCGCGCACGGCGCGGGTCGGACGCCTCGTCGCCGGTCAGGGACTGCGGTGGTCCGGCATGCGCGCGGCCAACAAGGTCCGCTCGCCGGAGCGCGCCGAGGAGGCCCGTTCCGACCGCACCGCCAAGCTCGTGGGCCAGCTGGTCGACCAGCTCGGCCAGATGCGCGGTGCCGCGATGAAGATCGGGCAGATCCTCTCGATGGTCGAGTTCGACGGGCTGCCCGAGGAGCAGCGGGGCGAGCTCCAGGCGAAGCTCGCGAAGCTCCGCGACGACGTCCCGCCCGTCCCGTTCCGCAAGCTCGAGAAGCTCATGCGCGAGGAGTTCGGCGGTCCGCTCTCCGAGGTCTTCTCGTCGTTCGAGGAGGAGGCCTTCGCGGCGGCCTCGATCGGGCAGGTCCACCGCGCCACCACGCTCGACGGCCAGGACGTCGTCGTCAAGGTCCAGTACCCGGGGGTGGCCGAGGCCGTCGAGACCGACCTGCGCAACGCGATGCTGCTGCTGCCGCTCGTCAAGCGCCTCGCCCCGGGCCTCGACGCCAAGGCGCTCGCCGAGGAGCTCCGCGAGCGGATCTCGGAGGAGCTCGACTACGAGCTCGAGGCGCAGAACCACCGCCGCATCGAGCGGCTCTACCGCGGGCACCCGTTCGTCCGCATCCCCAAGGTCCTGACGGAGCTCTCGACCCGCCGGGTCCTCGTCTCGGAGTACGTCGAGGGGCAGCGCTTCGAGGAGGTCCGCCGCCTGGACCAGGACGAGCGCGACCGCTACGGCGAGATCGTCGTCCGCTTCTTCTTCGGCCTGCTGTTCCGCGAGGGCATCGCGCTGGGGGACCCGCACCCGGGCAACTACCTGCGCTGCGCCGACGGCAAGGTCTGCTTCCTCGACTTCGGGCTGCTGCGCGACGTCTCGCCCGCCTACCTCGACGGCGAGCGCGCGATCGCCGCCGCCGCCCGCGACGCCGATGCGGAGGGGCTCCGCCAGGCCCTGATCTCCACGGGCTACCTGCCGCCGGAGCGCGCGGCCGAGATGGACGGCGACCTCGTCCTGCGTCTCATGCGGGCGATGGCCGGGTGGTACGCGGTGGCCGGCGAGCGGCGCTTCGGGGGCGACGCCGGCGACCCGCGGGTGTGGACGACGCCGGAGGGCGAGGACGGCGCCGTCGGAGGCTTCGCGCCCGGAGCGGTCGCCGCGGTCGGCGACGCGGCCCCGGGGGAGGACCCGGCGACCGCCGCACCCGCGGCTCCGGCCGAGCGCGACCGCGCCGCCGACCGCGCCCAGATGAAGGCCGTCCGCGCGGAGGCCAACCGCTTCACCCTGCCCTCCGAGGCCGTGCTGACCCGCCGCATGTTCGACGTCGTCGCGATCGTCCTCGGCCAGCTGCGCGCCGGCGCGGACTGGGGCGGGATCGTGGGCGAGGTCCTCTACGGGATGGGGCCCGTGACGCCGCTGGGCGAGGACGAGGCGGGCTTCTTCGCGGGTTCGGAGCCGATCCGGAGCTGATCCGGCACGGCCCGGCACCCACCGGGCCGTGGTCGTAGGGCAGCATGGAGGACGTGGTCACCGCGACGGACATCCCCCTCGCTGACGAGGCGCTCGGACGCCTCCGGCAGCTCACCGGCAACCCGGACGCCGTCTTCCGAGAGCATCAGCTCGACGCGGTCTCCGATCTGGTGGAGGACCGGGCCCGGGTGCTCTGCGTCCAGCGGACGGGGTGGGGCAAGAGCGCCGTCTACTTCGTCGCCACCGCGCTCCTGCGCGCCCGCGGCGCCGGGCCGACGCTGATCGTCTCGCCGCTGCTGTCGCTCATGCGCAACCAGCTGCAGGCCGCGGAGTCGATGGGGCTGCGGGCCCACACGATCAACTCGACCAACGCCGGGGAGTGGGCCGAGATCGAGCGCCTGATCGAGGCGGACGAGGTCGACCTGCTCCTGATCGGGCCGGAGCGCCTGAACGCCGACCGCTTCCGCGAGCGCCTGCTGCCGGTGGTCGCCGCCCGCACCGGCCTCCTCGTGATCGACGAGGCGCACTGCGTCTCCGACTGGGGGCACGACTTCCGGCCGGACTACCGCCGCATCAAGGACGTGCTGGCCAACCTGCCGTCCGACGCCGCCGTGCTCGGCACGACGGCGACGGCCAACGACCGCGTGGTCGCCGACGTCGTGGAGCAGCTCACCGCACCGGCCGGCGCCGACGGGACGGCGGACCCGGCGGCGCTGCGCACCTACCGCGGCTCGCTCGCCCGGACCAGCCTGCGCCTGGAGACCGTCGAGCTGCCGCACCCGGCCGAGCGCCTCGCCTGGCTGGTCGAGCACCTCAGCGGCCCCGACGCGCTCGAGGGCTCGGGCATCGTCTACGCCCTGACGGTCGCGGACGCCGAGCAGGTGGCGGCGTTCCTGAAGGACCAGGGCATCGCGGCGGCGGCCTACACGGGTCAGCAGGCCTCCGAGGACCGCATCGCGCTGGAGGAGCGCCTGCAGCACGACGACGTCAAGGTCGTCGTCGCCACCAGCGCGCTGGGCATGGGCTACGACAAGCCCGACCTCGGGTTCATCGTCCACTACCAGGCGCCCGGCTCCGTGGTGGCGTACTACCAGCAGGTCGGCCGTGCGGGCCGTGGCGTGGACCACGCCGAGGTCGTGCTGCTGCGCGGGGCCGAGGACCGCCGCATCCAGGACTTCTTCATCACCCAGGCGTTCCCGAGCGCCGAGCGCGTCGCCGAGGTCCGGGAGGTGCTCCGGGAGGCGGGGGAGGCCGGCGCGACGACGCGCGAGGTCCAGGCGCAGGTCAACCTCGGGCTCACGCGGCTGGAATCGATGCTCAAGGTGCTCGACGTCGAGGGCGCGGTCTGGCGCTCGCACGGTCGGTGGGGCCACGTCGAGGGGGCGGACTGGACCTACGACGAGGAGCGCTACGCCCACGTCACGCAGCTGCGCCGGGCCGAGCAGGACGCGATGGCGGCCTTCGGCACGGACGGGCGCTGCCTGATGCGTGCGCTGCAGGAGGAGCTCGACGACCCCGACGCGGGGGACTGCGGCCGCTGCGCGGTCTGCACCGCCCCGCGCTACGGCGAGGCCCCGGACCGCGAGCTCGTGCGGGCCGGGCAGACCGCGCTGCGGTCGCGGCCGGTCTCGTTCGATCCCAAGCGGATGGCGCCCGAGGCCGGCAGCGGCACGATGCGCAAGATCCCCGAGGCCGCCAGGACCGACGCCGGACGGGCGCTCGCCCGCCGCGGCGATGCCGGCTGGGACGCCCAGGTCCGCGCCGAGCTCGAGTCCGGTCGGCTGGGCGACGACGTCGTCGAGGCTCTGGCGGAGCTCGTGCGGGGCTGGGGCGTGCGCCCCGAGTGGGTCACGGCGGTGCCCTCGCGGCGCCCCCAGGACCCGGTGTCCGACGTCGCCGAACGGCTCGCGGCGGCGCTCGAGCTGCCGTGGGTGGCGACCGTGGGCCGGCGCGAGGACCGGCCCCGGCAGGCGGGCCAGCGGGGTGCCGCGCAGCAGGCGGCGAACGTCCGCGGGGCCTTCGCCGTCACGGCGGACCCGCCCGCCGGTCGGTGCCTGCTCGTGGACGACCTGCGGCAGAGCGGGTGGACCCTCGCGATGGTCGGCGGCCAGCTCCGCAGGCGAGGCGCCGGCCCGGTCTCGCCGCTGGTCCTCAGCACGACGAACTGACCCGCGAGCGGCGACGCGCCGCGTACGGCCCCGGTCGGTCGGGGCCGGGATCCGGCACGGCTACACTTGGTGGCCCATGGCGATGCCCCCTCTCGAGAACCGGCCGTGCGCGGGTCGCTACGGCGACATCGTGCAGTCGATCGGTCACACGCCGCTGATCGAGCTCAAGCGCCTGTCGCCCAAGCCCGGCGTGCGGATCTGGGCCAAGCTCGAGTCGGCCAACCCGACCGGCTCGGTCAAGGACCGCGTCGCCAAGGCGCTGATCGAGGACGCGGAGGAGCGCGGGACGATCGGCCCGGACTCCGTCATCCTCGAGCCGACCTCCGGCAACACCGGCATCGCGCTGGCCATGATCTGCAGCCGCAAGGGCTACAAGCTCAAGGTCGTGATGCCCGACAACGTCACGCAGGAGCGCACCGACCTCCTGAAGATGTACGGCGCGGAGATCGTCTACTCCCCGGGCGACCAGGGCAGCAACGGCGCCGTCGCCATGGCCACCGAGATGGCCGCGTCGGACCCCAGGTACGTGATGCCGTACCAGTACGGCAACCCGGCCAACCCGCTGGCGCACTACAACGGCACCGCGGTGGAGATCCTCGACGAGCTCGACGGCCAGGTCGACGCGTTCGTGGCCGGCCTGGGCACCGGCGGCACGCTGATGGGCAACGGCCGGCGCTTCAAGGAGGAGCTCGGCGACCGCGTCACGATCGTCGCCGCCGAGCCCATGCAGGGCGAGCCCGTGCAGGGCCTGCGGTCCCTCGACGACGGGTTCATCCCGCCGATCATCGACCTCTCGCTGCTGGACCGGAAGATCTTCGTCACCAACTCCGACGCGATCGTCTGGACGCGCAAGCTCCTCGACGAGGAGGGCCTCTTCGTCGGGGTCAGCTCCGGCGCGATCGCCCGCGTCGCCGTCCGCATCGCCAACGAGATGGACGAGGGCAACGTCGTCTTCATCGTCTGCGACGACGGTTGGAAGTACCTCTCGTCGGGCATCTACACGCGCCCGATCGAAGAGATCAAGGACCTCGAATCTACGCTTTGGTGGTGACCTGATGGGCCCTATCGGACCTACGGAACTGATCGTGATCCTCGTGATCGCGCTCCTCGTGCTCGGCCCCAAGAAGCTCCCCGAGGTCGGCAAGTCGCTCGGCAAGGGCATGCGCGAGTTCAAGGACAGCCTCGCGAGCGCGAACCCGTTCGACGACGACGACGACGACCGCCCCGCGCCGCGCAAGACGCCGGCGCAGCAGGTCGCCGCCGCGCCGATCGGCACCGAGGACGACGACGTCCCGACGGCGAAGGCGTCCGACGAGGACAGCCGCGAGGCGCAGGACGCCTTTGGCGCCAACAAGTCGTGACGGGGGCCGCCGCGGGCTCCGGCCCGCACCCGTCGGCCGGCCTCCGGGGTCGGCGATGAGGATCTCCCGCGCACACCTGGATCAGGTGATCGCCCACGCCGTCCGGGACGCCCCGGACGAGTGCTGCGGGCTCCTCGCGGTCCGCGACGGCGACGTCGTCGGTGTCCACGAGCTCGAGAACGTGCTGAACGGGCCGAAGGTCTTCGGCTTCGAGCTCGGTGGGTCGTCGTACCCGCGCGCGATGATGGCCATCGACGACGAGGACGCCGAGGCCAGCGTCCTCTACCACTCGCACACGCGGTCGGCGCCCTACCCGTCGCAGACGGACATCAACTTCGGCCGCGACCGCAACCGGCTGCCCGGCGTCGAGTGGCTCATCGTCGGCACCAAGGGCGCGGAGCCCGAGGTCCGCAGCTACCTGATCGACGCGGACGGCGAGGTGACCGAGGTCCCGGTCACCGTGCTCGACTGACGGAGGACCCGCGGGCGTCGGGCCGCCCACGGCGGACGGCGGCCGTCGTGCGAGCGACCGGACGGTCACCGACGCACGACACCCGGCCGGAGAACGACGAAGGGCCGCTCGAGGGCGGCCCTTCGTCGTTCCTGCGGGCCCGGCCTCCGCGGAGGCCGGGCCGCGCCGCTAGATCAGCGCGGCCGGCAGCTCCGCGCGCTCGGCGGTGCCGTCGAGGATCGACTCGATCTGGTCCGTCGCGCGGGTGAACTCGTCGTCCGAGAGGACCGGCGTGCCCTCGAAGGGGAGGTCGCGCTGGATCTCGAGCCACGAGCGGCAACCGCCCATGTCGTCACGCACGCGGACGGTCACCGGACGCGGGATCCGGTAGGCGCGCAGCAGCACGACGTGCAGCGGGTGCCGGTGCTTCCAGTTCAGGCGCTTCTCGGCGTAGTCGGGCGTCCACACGTAGTACGGGGACAGCGCCTCGACGATGCGGGCGTCCGTGACCGTGTAGTGCGCGACGGCCTCGGCCCAGGCCCGGATGCGCACGCGCTCGGGCTGCGGGATGCCACCGTCCTCGGTCAGCGCGGCCGCCGGCGGATCGCCGTCGGGCCAGACGCCCTCCTCGAGGGCACGGCGCAGCTCCGGGAGGTGGGACTCCCGGATGACGTCGTTGCGCTGGTGATCGAAGGTGGGGTAGAGGAAGAATCGATCGTGGTCGAGCCGGAAGTGCTTGTGCTCTTCCCGGACTCCGCCCTTGCGAAGCGTGAGCAGCTGCTCACCCTCGGCGAGGGCACGGACCGTGACCGCCCATTCCTTGAAAGCAATCGGCATGGCGGAACCAACTGTCGGAGATGAAACGAACCTGCGCGCACACGCAATACCGAGCGGAGATCGCTGCAGGCCGGAGAAATCATCGTTGCAGAGACCGCTGCAAAATCCAAGCGATTGGTGCAACTCCGTGCGGCAGCGCACGGATTCGTGCCGTTCGTGCTAGGCGTCGCCGACGTCAGGACCCGTCGGCGCGGGACCCGGACCCGGGGACCCCGCAACCCCCGCCGCCGGGGGTCTCGATGCGGAGGGTCTGGCCGGGCTCCATCCGGCCGCCCGCCTTCGGGGGCAGGACCCGCCCGTCCAGTGCGTGCAGGCCCGGGCGGCCGTCGTGCCCGCCGTCCGCGCCGCGCGCTCCCACGGTCCGGCGCTCCCCGAGCACCTGGTACTCCAGGGGCTCCAGCGCCTGCAGCTCGCGCACCACGCCGTCGCCGCCCCTGTGACGTCCGTCGCCGCCGCTCCCCCGGCGCACCTCGTACCGCACGACCCGCACCGGGAACGAGACCTCGAGGGCCTCGATCGGGGTGTTGCGCGTGTTCGACATCGCGACGTGGACGGCGGACGGGCCGTCGGCGTCGGGCAGCGCGCCCTGCCCACCGCCGATCGTCTCGTACATCGTGCGGCGCTGGTCCCCGAGCGTGACGTTGTTCATCGTGCCCTGCCCGAGGGCGCGGCCCAGCGCCCCGAGCACGAGGTCCGCCACGCGCGAGCTCGTCTCGACGTTGCCGGCGACGACCGCCGGCCGGGTGCCGTCGGGCCGGGGACGGGCGTCGAGGATCGAGCCGGGACGCGTCAGGACCCGCACGCAGCGTCGGGTCCCGTCGTCCGTCGGCAGCTCGGCGTCCGCGACGGCGGCCCGGACGGCGAAGAGGCACGCGGACTCGGTCACCGCCCGCGGGCAGTTGAGGTTGTGGTGCCCCTGGTCGGGGGCGCCGCGCAGGTCGACCTCGACCTCGCCGTCGGCCACGGTCACGACGACCGACAGCGGGATCGGGCCCTCGCGGCCCTCGAGCAGGTCGTCGAACGTGTGGCGCCCCGGCGGCAGGGACGCGATCGCGGCGCGCATCCGCCGCTCGCCGTAGTCCAGCACCTCGCCGAGGGCCGATCGGAGCGCGTCGGTCCCACGTGCGGCCGCGAGGTCCGCGAGGCGCGCGGCCCCGGCCTCGCAGGCGGCGACCTGGGCGCGGAGGTCCGCGCGCCGCTGGCCGGGGTGGCGCATGCGGCCGGCCAGGTCGTCGACGAGACCCGGGGTGAGGGCCCGCGGGGTGATCACGACCCCCTCCTCCTCGAGGGTCGTCGAGTCGGCGGGCATCGACCCCGGGGTCCGGCCGCCCACGTCGGCGTGATGGGCGCGGGCGGCGGCGAACCCGATCGGCGCACCGGCCGGCGCCCCGGCGACGAAGACCGGCGTGACGACCGTGATGTCGGGCAGGTGCGAGCCACCCGCGTACGGGTCGTTGAGGATCCACGAGACGCCCGGCCGGTGCTCCCGGTCGCGCACCGCGGCCACCGACGCGGGCATCGCGCCGAGGTGGACCGGGATGTGCTCGGCCTGGGCGATCATCCCGCCGTCCGCACCGAAGAGCGCGGTGGAGCAGTCCCGGCGCTCCGTGATGTTCGGGGAGTGGGCGCTGCGCACCAGGACGGCGCCCATCTCGTCGCACGCCGCGCGCAGGCCGCCCACGAGGACCTGCAGGTCCACCGCGTCGAGCGCGGCGTCCCCGGTGCCGGTCCCGCCGCCGCCCGCCCCGCCGGCGCCCGGGCCGGCGCCGGTCGTGCCGTCGCCGGCGCTCACGCCCGGTCCTCCCACGGCGCGGGGGCGGGGACGGGATCGTCCGCCTCCAGGTGCAGGGTCCCGTGGTCGTCGGTCCGGGCCGTCCAGCCCGACGGCACCACCACGGTGGCGCCGTCGAGGCGCACGACGGCGGGACCCTCGGCGGTGGTCCCGTCGCCGCCGACGCCGAGGGCCACCGCAGGCGCCTCACCACGCACGGTCTCGCGGATCGTCACGAGCTCGAGGACGGCGTCGGGGTCGTCGAACCCGTAGCGCTCCCGGTGCGCCGCGTCGAAGGCGCGGCGCAGCGCGACGGGGTCGGGGGCGACGTCGCGGACGGTCAGCTCGAAGGCCTGTCCGGCGTACCGCAGGTCGTAGGCGCGCTCGAGGCGGTCCCCGCGGGCCCCGAGGGTGTCGGGCTCCGCGTCGCCCGGGAGGCCCGCGCCCTCGGTGCCGGCGCCGCCCGTCGTCCCGGTCGATCCGTCCGCGGCCGTGGCCCCACCCGGGTCGCGGCCGAGCCCCGACGACCGGCCTTCCGGGCCACCGCCCAGCGCCTCGGTCGTGATCGCGTCCCCGCGCAGGAGGACGGTGCGGGCGGTGTCGGTGCGCCGCTCCGCGGCGGCGAGGCCGAACGCGGAGAGGACGCCGCCGGCCCGGGGGACGAGCACCCGCCCGATGCCCAGCCGCGCGGCGAGCCCGGCGGCGTGCAGACCACCCGCGCCGCCGTACGCCAGGAGCGCGAAGCCGCGCGGGTCGACGCCCCGCTCCACGGTCATGACCCGCAGCGCGCGGGACATCTCGGCGTCGGCCACCCGCAGGATCCCGCGGGCGCACGCGTCGACGTCGAGCCCCGTCGCCCCCGCGAGGCGACCGACCGCGGCACGGGCGGCGTCGACGTCGAGCGCGACCCCGCCCGCGAGCGGGGCGGCCGGGTCCAGAGTCCCGAGGACGACGTGGGCGTCGGTCACCGTCGGCTCGGTGCCACCCCCGCCGTAGGCCGCGGGACCGGGCACCGCCCCGGCGGAGCGCGGGCCGACGCGCAGGGCGCCGCCCGCGTCGGTCCAGGCGACCGAGCCGCCGCCCGCGCCGACCGTGTGGATGTCGACCGTCGGGAGCGCGATCGGGCGGCCCGCGATCGTGCCGCCGCCCGTCTCGCGGACCCGGCCGCCGGTCACGACGAGGACGTCGCAGGAGGTGCCGCCCATGTCGAAGCACAGGAGGTCGGGCTCGCCGGTCGTGCGCGACACGATCGCCGCGGCCGCCGCGCCGCCCGCCGGGCCCGACAGCACGGTCGTCGCCCCACGGGCCGCGGCGACCTCGAGGGCGCAGACCCCGCCGGAGGACTGCAGGACCTGGGGGCGGGGGAGCCCGGCGTCCTCGCAGCGCGTGGCCAGTCGGCGAAGGTAGCGCCCGACGAGGGGCGAGACGGCCGCGTCGACCTCGGTCGTGGCGGCGCGTTCGTACTCCCGGAACGTCCCGACCGCCTCGTGCGAGAGCGACACGTGGACCTCGTCGCCGAGGACGCGACGCAGCGCCGCCCCGAGCGTGCGCTCGTGCTCCGGGTGCCGGTCGGCGTGCAGCAGGACCACCGCGACCGCCTCTGGCCGCAGGGCGAGGACGGCTGCGGCGACCGCGTCGGCGGCCGACGGCGTCAGCGCGACCTCGGGGCCGTCGGGACCACAGCGCTCGGGGACGGGCACCCGCAGCGCCGGTGGCACGAGCGGCGCGACGCGCGGCCGCGCCAGGTCGTAGAGGTGGGGGCGGTCCTGGCGGCCGAGCTCGACGAGGTCGACGAAGCCCTCGGTGGCGCAGAGGACGGTCCGGGCGACCCGGCCCTCGAGGAGCGCGTTGGTGGCCACGGTCATGCCGTGGCGCAGGCCGGAGACGTCGGCCGCACCGGCGCCGGCGGTCCGGAGGACGTCCCGGATCGCGCGGAGCACGCCCTCGGACTGGTCCTCGGGCGTGGTGGGGGTCTTCGCGGTGTGGACGCGCCCGTCCGCGACGAGCGCCGCATCCGTGAACGTGCCGCCGACGTCGACCCCGAGGAGCATCGGGCCGAGCGTAGCGCCGGCCGGCACGGGGGTCCGGGTCGGGTGCGCCCCGCGGGGGTGCACGTGCCGGTCGGCGTCGCGGGCCGTCGCGGGCGGGCCCCACCGGGGACCGCGCACGCCGGGCCTCCCGCCGGGCGCCCGCGGCCCGCGGGGTCCCTAGGCCGCGAGGGCCTCGAGCGGGCGGCGCTCCGCGAAGTCCTCCACGGGCTCCTCGGTCTCGCTGAGGTGCTGGTGGGAGGGGCAGTAGCGCGAACCGTGGAGCGGATCGCGCTGGCACGGCTGCCCGCGCCGGGTGGTCGCCTGACAGGTGGGCTTCGTGCCCGTCAGGTCGTGCCCGAGGTCGGGCCGGCGCCGGAGCTCCTCCGCCACGGTGCCGACGTACGTGTCGACGGTCCGCCAGACCTGGGCCTGGGCGGCCATGGGGAAGAGGAACCTGATCTCGGTGAAGAGGCTCTTCGCCGGGTGCGCGAAGTAGTGGGGGTCGGTGACGAGCCGCTCGATGGTGCGCTCGCACGCCCGGAGCACGCGCTCCTGGGTCGTGCGGGAGGCACCGCCGGGGAGGTTGCGGGTGACGTCGCGGTAGAGAGTCCTGGAGAGGTGGTACATGAGAGTGGGACGGTGGGTCGGAACCGTCCACCCCTCGAAACACCCCGAATGTTGGGTTTCGATGAAGATGTGGCGCCTTCTCCTCGCGAGAGTGATAAAGGCCGATTTATTGATCGAGGCGTTATACGCCGTTTAGACGTCCCACCGCTCGCGCCGGGCGACCGGCACGCCGTCGGTGGGCTGGACGACCGTATGAACCCCGTCGAGCTCCGGATCCGTGCCCGGGTGGTCCAGGCGACGATGGGCACCGCGGCTCTCCTCACGCGCCAGGGCGGCCGAGCCGATGGCGCGGGCCAGGGGATGCGGGTCGTCCAGGAGGGTCCGGAGCCCGTCGGCGTCGCGCTCGATGCCCGCGTGCCGCCACAGGGCCTCGCGGCTCTCCCGCGACGGCGCGACGACCGCCGGGGCGGAGGGCGGCGGTCCCAGGCGGTGCGGCAGGGCGGGCGCGTCCAGGCCGGCGCGGGCCGCCCGGCCGCCGTAGACGATGCACTCCGCCAGGGAGTTGGACGCCAGGCGATTGGCCCCGTGCAGCCCGGTGCACGCGGTCTCGCCGACGACGTGGAGGCCGGGCACCTTCGTGGCGCCCTGGAGGTCGCAGGCGACGCCACCCATCGTGTAGTGGCAGGCGGGGGAGACCGGCACGAGCTCGGTCACAGGATCGAGGCCCGACTCGCGCAGCGCCCCGACGACGTTCGGGAAGGCCCCCGGGTCGACGTCCCGCATGTCGAGGCGGACGTGGTCGGCCCCCTCGGCCAGCATCGTCCGCCAGACGGCCTGGGCGACCTCGTCGCGCGGCGACAGCTCGTCGACGAACCGCTCGCCCGCCCCGTCCAGGAGGGTCGCGCCCTCGCCCCGGATCGCCTCCGTCACCAGGAACCCCTCGCGGCCCGGGATCCCGGCGACCGCCGTGGGGTGGAACTGCACGAACTCCAGGTCGGCGAGCTCGGCGCCCGCCGCGAACGCGAGCTGCGCGCCCACCCCGACGGACCCGGGCGGGTTGGTCGTCCGGCTCCAGAGCGCCGCGGAGCCGCCGCAGGCGAGGATCGTCGCGCGGGCCGCGATCGCCCTGCCGTCCTCGAGCACGACGCCGACGGCCCGGCCGTCCGTGGTCCACACCGCCGCGGCCCGGGTGTCCTCCAGGACCGTGACCGAGGGGTGGGCGACGAGCCGGGCCGAGAGCTGGCGCACGAGCCGCCTGCCGGTCGCGCTGCCCCCGGCGTGGACGACCCGTCGGTGGGTGTGCCCGCCCTCGAGCCCGAGGACGCGGCGCCCGTGCCGGTCGGCGTCGAACCGCACGCCGAGCGTCTCGAGGTCGCGGACCGCGTCGGGCGCCTCCCGGCAGAGGACCTCGGCGGCCGACCGGCGCACGAGACCGCGGCCCGCCCGCTCCGTGTCGGCGAGGTGGGCGGCGGCGCTGTCGTCGACCGCCAGCGCTGCGGCGACGCCTCCCTGGGCCCAGTAGGACGCGGTCTCCGCGAGGGGCGTGGCGGACACGACGGTGACCCGCGCCCCGTCGCGCGCGGCGCAGAGGGCGGCGTACAGCCCGGCGGCCCCGGCTCCGACGACCAGGGCGTCGGTGGTCGCGTCGGCGGCGGCGGACATGGCGGGTACCGTATCCGTCGTGGCCCGCCCCCTCTTCCGTCACGAGTCGTCCCTCCGTCACGAGACCGGGTCGCACCCCGAGCGCGCCGACCGGATGGTGGCGATCGAGCGCGAGCTGGAGGCCCGCGACTGGTGCGGGTTCGTCCCCCGCGACTCGCCGGAGGCCACGGACGAGCAGCTGCTCGCCGTCCACCCCCGGGCCCACGTCGAGCGGATCCGTGCGCTCGCCAGGTCGGGCGGCGGACGGATCGACGCGGACACGATCGTCTCCTCGGGGTCCTGGGACGCCGCCGTCCACGGCGCGGGCGGCGCGGTGGCCGTCGTGGACGCCCTCCTGTCGGGCGAGGCGACCCGCGCGGCGTCGCTGCACCGCCCGCCCGGGCACCACTGCGAGACGGCGGAGCCGATGGGGTTCTGCCTGTTGAACAACGTCGCGATCGCGGCGCGCCACGCCGTCCTGACGCACGGCCTGCGGCGGGTGCTCGTCCTCGACTGGGACGTCCACCACGGCAACGGCACGGCCGAGATCTTCGCCGGCAGCGGCGAGGTGCTCTTCGCCTCGATCCACGAGTTCCCCCTGTATCCGGGGACGGGCCGGCCCACGGAGACCGGCCACGGTGCCGGGAAGGGCCTGACGGTGAACCTGCCGGTGCCCGGCGGGACGGGGGACCGCACCTGGGTCGGGATGGTCGAGCACGTGGTCGCACCGATCGCCCGCGACTGGGCCCCGGAGCTCGTCCTGGTCTCGGCGGGCTACGACGCCCACGCGGACGACCCGCTCGCGGGCTGCGAGGTCACCGACGACGGCTTCGCCCGGATCGCCGGGGCGGCGCACCGCCTGGCCAAGGAGCTCGACGTCCCGCTCGGCCTGGTGCTCGAGGGCGGCTACGACGTCGACGCGCTCGCGCGGTCGGTGGCCCGGACGCTCGAGGCGTGGTCGGAGGACCCGGCGTCGGCGTCGGCACCCGAGCCGGTCCCGGAGGACGACGTCGTCCGCCGGGCGCGGGAGTTCTTCGCGCCGGGCTGGCCGTCCCTGGCGCACGCCGCGGGCTGAGCGGCGGGATCCACGCCGGTCAGGGCGTGGTGGCGGTGCCCGCCCCGGGCTGGGCCGGGGCCGTCGTCGTGCCGGGTGCGGTGGTGGCGCCGGACGTGGTGCTCGTCCCGGGTGCCGGGGTGCCGCCGGAGGGCGCGGTCGTCGTCGTCACCGCGGGCGTCGAGGTCGTCGGCGTGGCGGGCACGGCGGCCGTCGGCTGCGGGTCGGGCTCGGGGACGGCGGGGGCCACCGTCGTCGTGGTGGCGGCCGGCACCGGGTCGTCGCCCGTGGTGGTCAGCGCCACGAAGGCGCCGAGCGTGCCGCCCGCGACGATCAGGACGACGGCCGCGACCGTGGCGACGGGGAGCCTCCAGTTCGGCGTCGGGCGCATGCGCGTCCGTGCCGGTGCGCCGCAGCTCAGGCACCACGACTGCTCGGCCCCGACGGTGTTCCCACAACGCGGGCAGACCACCGGTGTCGGCGGGGTGCGGCTCATCGGCGCTCGGAGCCCGTGGCGGACGTGGCCCCGGGGTAGGACCCGGTCGTCCCGGCGCCCGGCGCGGCCGCGACCGTCGCGGGGTCGGCGGGGGCGTGGCCGGTCTGCTGCTGGTCGACGCGGATGCCGCACTGGGGGCAGAAGTTCGCGTCGCTGCCGTGCAGCGCACCGCAGCGCAGGCAGACCGAGACGCCGGGCTCGTGGAGCTCCTCGACGCTCAGGAAGTCGCGCAGGCCGTGCTCCAGGACGTGCAGCTCCTGGTCGATGGAGTGCAGGGCGTCGACCTTCGCGCCGACGAGGACCTCGTTCTCGACGCCCGCGCGGCGCAGCTCGAAGACGAGGCCGCCGAGGTCGCGGTAGCCGAGCTCGCGGACCCGGCGCAGGTACCGTAGGCGCCGGCGCATGCGGCCGCGGTTGCGCACGCTGACCTTGCGCGGCACGGCCTGCGGGGCGACCTGGGCGGCCGGCTCTGCGGCGGCCGCCGCGGAGCCCGTCCCGGGCGCCGAGGGCTCGGGGCCGGGGCCCGGGGTGAAGGCCGTGATGCTCGAGTCCTGCCGCCTGCCGTCCGGGCGCCCGGGCTCTGCCGTCCGGTGGACCTGGGTGGGCTCCTCGCCGGGCCGGGAGGCCTCGCCGGGGGTCGGGCGCGGCCCGGCCTCGCCGGCGTCGTGGGGGGTGCGGTCGGGGGAGTCGCTCATAGATCGGACGGCCCCGCGGGTTCTCGTCACGCCGGACCGCGGTGCGAGTGTAGCGACGACACGCCCACCGATCGCCGGGCCCCCACGGGGTGCGGGGCGGGGAGCGCGGGCGGTTCCGGCGCAGGTCCGGCACGTTCGGGCGGTGGAGACGACACGGGCGCCGGCCGGACCATGGGGACGCATCCGCACCCCTTCCGGAACCCCAGGAGACCCTCGTGTCCCGCACCGCCCTCGTCACCGCCCAGCCCTCCCCGGTCGCCACCCCCGGACCGTCGCTCGCCCTCGCCGCGCGCGCCCATCACCGCCTGCTGCGTCTGCACGACGGCGCGGCCGTCCGTCGCCTGCGGTCGGAGGACCGCGGTCAGGGCACCGTCGAGTACGTCGCCCTGGCGATGCTGATCGCCGCCGTCATGGCCGGCGTCGTCCTCGCCGCCGGCGGCCTGAAGGGCGGCGGCATCGCCCAGGCCGTCGTCGAGAAGGTCAAGTCCGCCATCGGCACCGCGGGCGCGGCGCCGAAGGTCAAGTAGTCCCGACGGGCCCGGCGGGCGTCCCGCGGCCGTCCTACGATGGCCGCGTGCCCCGTCTCGTGCTCGCGACCCGCAACCCGCACAAGGCCGAGGAGTTCGCCGAGCTCCTCGCGCCCTGGACCGTGGGTGCGCTGCCCGACTCGGTGGACCTGCCGGCCGAGACCGGCACGACGTTCGCCGAGAACGCCATGGGCAAGGCGCGGGCCGCGGCCGCGGCCACGGGCTCCGCCGCGTTCGGGGACGACTCGGGCATCGAGGCCGACGCGCTGGACGGCGCCCCCGGCGTCCGCTCCGCGCGGTTCGCGGGCGAGGACGCGACGGACGCCGAGAACCTCGCGCTGTTCCGCAGCCGGGTCCCGGCGGGCAGCGCGGTCGCCTACGTCTGCGCCATCGCCTACGTCGATCCCGCGACCGGCACGGAGCACCGCGTCGAGGGTCGCTGCACGGGCACGATGGCCCCCGAGCCCCGCGGCGACGGGGGCTTCGGCTACGACCCGGTGTTCCTGCCCGACGACGTCGAGGTCGCGGCCGGGCGGACGATGGCGGAGCTCGCGCCCGCCGAGAAGGCCGCGATCTCGCACCGCGGCGCGGCTGCGCGCGAGCTGCTCGCGCTGCTCACGGCCGCGGCACGCTGAGCAGGGGTCGGCCGGTCCCGGGGTCGCCCCGACGCCGACCGGCGGCGGGGTCGGGCCGAGGCCGGGGCCCGGGGCGGGGCTCAGCGCAGGTTGGTCGCGGCGGCCAGGCCGACCGCCGTGGAGACGGCGGCGTAGCCCAGGAATCCCCGCACGACCAGGACGATCGCGGTGATCAGGCACGCCAGGATGACGACCGACCAGGCGGCGCGCTCGAGGGTCATGCGCACATCCAAGCACCTCGAGGCCGGCCGGGGTCGCCGGGGCGACCGGAGGGCTCCACCGGCGCCTCGCCGGACGGCCGGGGTGCGGTGCGTCGCCCCGGCCGTCGGCGCGCCGACGGGGCTCCGGTCGCGGCGCGGCGGGCTCCCCACGGCGGTCCGCGACCGGCCGGGGGCGGGCGGTCGGACGACGTTCCGTCCTGCGATGCAGGCACACTCTCGCCGTCCGGCACGTGCGACGCATCGCCCGTCCGACCGCCTTCCCGCTCCTGCGGGAGGCGTGGAGACGCGATAGCGTCGCAATCCGAAGCGTGCCCCACCATAGGAGGAGCGGTTAGATGACCAAGGCAGAGTTCGTGGACCACGTGGCCGAGAAGGCCGGTCTCGGCAAGAAGGACGCGCAGGCCGCCGTCGACGCCGTGCTCGACACGATCACCGACGCGCTGTCCCGCGGGAGCGACGTCACGTTCTCCGGCTTCGGCAAGTTCTCCGTCGCCGAGCGCAGCGCCCGCAAGGGGATCAACCCCGCCACCGGCGAGCAGATCGACATCGCGGCGAAGAAGCTGCCGAAGTTCTCCGCCGGCGCCGCGCTGAAGAAGTCGGTCGCCTGAGGACCCAGGTCCTCGACGACCGGTCGGCTCCCGGGTTCGGGGACCGACTGGCGTCCGCGGTACGGCGACGCGAGAGCGCGATCGCCGTCGGGCTGGACCCCGACCCCGCCCGTCTGTGGCGAGGCGGGGTGGCCGTCCCCTCGGGCACGGATCCCGGCCGCGCCGCGGCGTCCGCCGTCGCGGACCACTGCCGACGCGTACTCGACGCGACGGCCCCGGCCTGCGTGGCCGTGAAGCTGCAGAGCGCCTCCTTCGAGCGCCTCGGGCCCGACGGGCTGCGCGCCCTGCGCGACGTCGCGGAGCACGCCCGGCAGCTCGACCTCCTCGTCCTCCTCGACGCCAAGCGCGGGGACATCGACGTCTCCGCCGCCGCGTACGCGGCCGCCGCCTTCTCCGGCGTCGAGACCCCGTGGGGCCCGGTCCCCGGCGTCGCCGCCGACGCCGTGACCGTCGCGCCGTACATGGGCCGCGACAGCGTCGTGCCCTTCATCGACGCCGGGCGCCCCACGGGCGGCGGCGTCTTCGTGCTGGTCCGCACCTCCAACCCCGGTGCGGCGGACCTGCAGGAGCACGCGATGCAGGACGGCGAGCCCGTGTGGGCCCGCGTGGCCCGCATGGTCGCCGCTCTCGGCGAGGCCTCGGTGGCCGGGGCCGACGCGGTCTCGGACGTCGGCGCCGTCGTCGGGGCCACGGCGCCCGAGCGCCTGCGCCGACTGCGCGAGCTGATGCCCGCCACGCCGTTCCTGCTCCCCGGCGTCGGAGCGCAGGGCGGTCGCGTCGAGGACCTCGCCCCGGCGTTCGCCCCCGGACCCGGCAGCGCGATCGTCACGGCGTCGCGCTCCGTCGTGGGTGCCGACGACGGGGCCGAGGACCCCGCACCCGCCGCGCGCCGCGCCGCCGAGGAGCTCCGCGCCCTCGCCGCCGCGCTGTGACGGACGCGGCGTCGGCACGTCGTCGTCCGTCCGCGGCCTATCCTTCCCGCGATGCCACCGCGCAGCCCGTTCCGCGTGGTCCCGCCCCTCGCCCTCATCGCCGTGCTCGTCGCGGTCTGGCTCGTCGCCCATCCCGGCTCGGACGACCCGGCCGACCGGCCGGTGGCGGGGACGACCACGACCGTCGCCCCGACGACCACCCGCCGGACCTACACGGTGCGCCGGGGCGACAACCTCTCGTCGATCGCGACGCGGTACGGGCTCGACGTGACGCAGCTCGTCGAGCTGAACCCCCAGGTCGATCCCCAGGCGCTCCGGGCGGGCCAGCGGATCCGGTTGCGGCCGCGTGACTGACGCCCGTCGTCGCGCCGTGGCCGTCCTGGTCCGCGTCCTCCTGCTCCCGCTCGCGCTGCTCGCCGGGCCGCTGGCCCTCCCGGCGGTCGCCGGGGCCGCCGACGGCCGGCCGGACGTGCAGGCGCCCGCGGCGATCGTGGTCGAGCTCTCCACGGGGGACGTCGTCCTCGGTCGCCGCCAGGACCAGCAGCGCGGGATCGCGTCGACGACGAAGCTCATGACCGCCCTCGTCGCCCTCGAGCGGGAGCCGGACCTGTCCGAGCGCTTCACCGTGCCGCGGTACGCGGCGAGCGCGGGGGAGTCCCTGGCCGACCTCCACCCCGGCGACCGGATGACGATGCGCGACCTGCTCGCCGGCATGCTGCTGCCGTCGGGCAACGACGCGGCCGAGGCGATCGCCAAGAGCGTCGCCGGGTCCGTCCCGGCGTTCGTCGGGCTGATGAACGACCGGGCGCGGGCGATGGGCATCGACGCGCGCTTCCGCAACCCGGTCGGCCTGGACGCCGACGGGCACCACGCCAGCGCGGCGGACCTCGTCAAGATCACGCTGCTGCTGCGGCGCTTCCCCGCCTTCAAGGAGATCGTCGACCGCCGGTCCATGACCCTCGAGTCGGCCACACCGGCCATCACGGTGGTCAACCGCAACCGCCTGGTGCAGGAGTACCCGTGGGTCGACGGGGTCAAGACCGGGCACACCCGCGCCTCGGGGTACGCCCTGGTCGGGTCGGCGCGGCGCCGGGGGATCTCGGTCATCAGCGCCGTGCTCGGCGACGGCTCGGAGGCCGCCCGCGACAGCGACAGCATCGCGCTCCTGCGGTACGCGACCTCGCTGTACGACCG
The DNA here is from genome assembly GCF_030655195.1 of Patulibacter sp. GTDB lineage: Bacteria > Actinomycetota > Thermoleophilia > Solirubrobacterales > Solirubrobacteraceae > Patulibacter. The sequence goes on from NZ_JAURWA010000112.1 coordinate 21,751, forward strand.
GGTCCGCCCGCTGCGCCGCCTGGCCGTCGCCGGCCGGCTGCCCCTGCGCTACCGCGACGAGCGGGTCCGGGTCGTCGCCGCCTCCACCGTGACGCGCACCGCCCGCAAGGGCGAGCGGCTCCGCAACCGGGTCGTGGGCCTGCCGCGCGACGTCGAGGGCCCGCTGCCGCGCGGGACGCGGTTGGGGACGATCGAGGTGCTCCAGCGCGATCGCGTCGTCGCCCGCGTCCCGGCGGTCACCGCGACGGACGTCGCCGCGGCCACGTTCTGGGAGCGGCTCGACGACCAGCTGCAGCGCGGCTGGGTGCGGTTCCTGATCGGGCTGGCCGTCGTCTGCCTGATCGTCCTCGCGGTGCTCGTCGGGCGCTCGCGGGCGACGCTCCGTGGCGGGCGCCGCGGCGGCTCGCCGACCCCGTAGGCTGGCCCCGAGCGATGATCATCACCGTCACCCTGAACGCGGCCATCGACCGGTCGCTGGTCGTGCCCAACATCCGCCTCGGGCACCGGCACCGCGCGGTGGAGCAGACGACGCTCGCCGGCGGCAAGGGCGTCAACGTCGCCCGCACCCTGAAGACGCTCGGCCAGCCCGTCATCGCCACGGGGTTCGCGGGCGGCGCGACGGGGACCCGCATCGTCGAGCAGCTGACCCGCGAGTCGATCCTCAACGACTTCGTCCGCATCGCCGACGAGTCCCGCACGAACACCGCGATCTTCGACCCGACCTCCGGCGTCCAGACCGAGGTCAACGAGAAGGGCCCGCGCGTCGACGCCCGCGAGCTCGAGCTGTTCCAGGACAAGCTCCTGTACCTGGCGCGCGGCGCCGACATCGTCGTCCTCGCCGGGTCGCTCCCCCGCAACGTGCCGGACACCGTCTACGGCGATCTCGTCCGCGAGCTGCACAAGATCGGCGTCAAGGTCTACGCGGACACCGACGGCGAGCCGCTGCGCCACCTCCTGAAGTCCGAGCCCGACGGTCTGACGCCGAACCAGCTCGAGGCCGAGGAGATCGTCGGGCACGAGTTCGCCGACGACGAGGACCGGGCGCTCGCGATCCGCGAGCTCCTCGACCACGGCGTCCGCGAGGCCGTCATGACCCTGCAGGACGGGTGCGTCGCCGGCGTCCGTCACGACGGCGGGGCCAGCGGGCCCGTCGGCGTGCACCTGCTGCGCGCGCGCATCGACGTGCGCGAGACCGTGGCGCGCATCGGCTCCGGCGACGCGTTCCTCGCCGGCATGGTCGCCGCGCGCTACGAGCAGCGCGACGACGAGGGCGCCCTGCGCTACGCCGTGGCCTGCGGCGCCGACGCGACCCAGCGCCTCGGCGCCGGCCTCGTCGACCCGCGCCAGGTCGAGCGGCTGGTGCACGAGGTCGAGATCGAGCGCATCTCCCTCGACGACGAATAGAGGAGACCGGGCCCCGACCCGAGCGTCGCGGTTCCGGGGCGCATCCCGATGCGGTCGGGCTCGGGCCACCCGGTGGGGGTCCCGGGCCCCGACCCGAGCGTCGCGGGTCCTGGGCGCATCCCGACCCGGCCGGGCTCGGGCCACCCGGGACGGGTCTCCGCACGGCGGGCGCCCGACGCCCGTCCGCCCGCTGCGCGATCCTTCCGTGAATGGAGATCGAGATCGGGCGGGGCAAGAAGGCCCGCCGCGCCTACGGCTTCGACGACATCACCATCGTGCCGTCGCGCCGGACCCGCAACCCGGACGAGGTCGACATCGCCTGGAAGCTCGGGCCCTACCGCTTCGAGCTGCCGCTGGTGGCCTCGCCGATGGACGCGGCGATCTCGCCCGCCACGGCCCGCACGATCGGGCGGCTCGGCGGTCTCGCGGTCCTCGACCTCGAAGGCGTCTGGACCCGGCACGAGGACGCCGAGGCCCAGCTGGCCGCCCTGGCCGACCTGCCCGACGCCGAGGCGTTGCACCGCCTGCGCGAGCTCCACGCAGCGCCGGTGAAGGCCGAGCTGATCACGGAGCGCATCCGCGAGATCAAGTCCGAGCCCGGAGTCGTCGTGGCCGGGGCGCTCACCCCGCAGCGCGTCCGCCGGCACTACGAGGTCGCCCTCGAGGCCGGGCTCGACGTGCTCGCGATCCTCGGCACCGTCGTCTCGGCGGAGCACGTGGCCAAGGACGACCCCAACTCGGGCGAGGCGCTCCACGAGGTCCTGAACCTCAAGGAGTTCATCGCGGAGGTGCCGGTCCCGGTCGTCGTCGGCGGCTGCTCGAGCTACCACACGGGCCTGCACCTGATGCGGACCGGTGCGGCCGGCGTGCTCGTCGGCGTCGGGGCCGGCGCGGGCTCCACGGTCCGCCGCGTGCTCGGCGTGGGCCTGCCGCAGGCCACCGCCATCGCCGACGTCGCCGGTGCCCGCTCCACGCACGTCCTCGAGACGGGCGAGTACGTCCAGGTCATCGCCGACGGCGGCATGCGGACCGGCGGCGACATCGCCAAGGCGATCGCGTGCGGCGCGGACGCCGTGATGCTCGGCGCCCCGCTGGCGCGGGCCGCGGAGGCCCCCGGCCGCGGCTGGCACTGGACCCCGGCGGCCGCCCACCGCGAGCTGCCCCGCGGCGGCCGCGTGCACGTCGGCACCGCCGGTCCGCTCGAGCAGGTCCTGCTCGGACCGGGGACGGACGGCTCCGGCACCACCAACCTCATCGGCGCGCTGAAGCGCTCCATGGCGACCTGCGGATCGCTCGACCTCGCCGAGTTCAACCGCGCGCAGATCGCCGTCGCGCCCGCCGCCAACCACCCCATCGCCTGACGTGACCGACTCCGCCTCCACGCCCGCCCCCGAGAACCCGCTGCCCGCCGGTGCGGACGTCGACGAGGTCGTCGTCCTCGACTTCGGCGGCCAGTACAGCCAGCTCATCGCCCGTCGCGTCCGCGAGTGCGGCGTGTTCTCCGAGCTGCTCCCGCACCACGTGGGCGCCGAGGAGGTCCGCCGCCGGAAGCCCAAGGGGATCATCCTCTCCGGCGGCCCCGCGTCGGTGTACTCCCCGGACGCCCCGCCGCTGGACCCCGAGCTGCTGAACCTCGGGGTGCCGGTCCTGGGCATCTGTTACGGCATGCAGCTCCTGGCCAAGGAGCTCGGCGGTCGCGTCGAGTCCGCCGAGATCGGCGAGTACGGCCGGTCGCAGCTGACGGTCACCGAGCACGGCACCCTGCTGAAGGATCAGCCCGACGAGCAGCCGGCCTGGATGAGCCATCGCGACACGGTCTACACGCCGCCGGAGGGCGCCGTCGCCCTCGCGAGCTCGACCTCGTCGCCCGTCGCGGCCTTCGAGTCCGTCGACCGCGGCCTCTACGGGATCCAGTACCACCCCGAGGTCGTCCACACCCCGTACGGCCAGCAGACGCTGCAGACGTTCCTGCGCGACATCTGCCACTGCCGCCTGGACTGGTCCGCGGCCAACATCGCCGAGGAGCAGATCCGGCTGATCCGCCGTCAGGTCGGCGACGGGAAGGTCATCTGCGGCCTGTCCGGCGGCGTCGACAGCTCCGTCGCGGCGCTCCTGGTCCACCAGGCGGTCGGCGACCAGCTCACGTGCGTCTACGTCGACCACGGCCTGATGCGCAAGAACGAGACGGAGCAGGTCGAGAAGACCTTCGGCGAGCACTTCCAGGTGCCGCTCGTCGTCGTCGACGCGAAGGACCGCTTCCTCGCGCGGCTCAAGGGCGTGACCGAGCCCGAGGCCAAGCGCAAGGCCATCGGCGGCGAGTTCATCCGCATCTTCGAGGAGGAGGCGCTGAAGCTCGCGGTCGGGGCGGGGGCCTCCGACGTGGAGGGGGCCGACGTGAAGACGTACGGCCAGGTCGAGGCCGCGGGCGGCGACACCGGCGCGAAGTTCCTCGTCCAGGGGACGCTCTACTCCGACGTCATCGAGTCCGGTGGCGGCACCGGGGCGGCGACGATCAAGAGCCACCACAACGTCGGCGGCCTGCCGGAGGACATGACCTTCGAGCTCGTCGAGCCGCTGCGCGCGCTGTTCAAGGACGAGGTCCGCGCGGTCGGCCACGAGATCGGCCTGCCCGAGCGCATGGTCTGGCGCCAGCCCTTCCCGGGCCCCGGCCTCGGCATCCGCATCGTCGGCGGCGAGATCACGCAGGAGAAGCTCGACATCCTCCGGGACTGCGACGCGATCCTGCAGGAGGAGGTCCGCGCCGCGGGCCTCTACCGCGACCTCTGGCAGAGCTTCTGCGTCCTCCCCGACGTCCGCACCGTGGGCGTGCAGGGCGACGAGCGCACGTACGGCTACGTCGTGGCGATCCGCGCGGTCACCTCGGACGACGCGATGACGGCCGACTGGGCCCGCCTGCCCTACGACCTGCTCGACCGCGTCGCCGGTCGGATGGTCGGCGAGGTCCGCGAGGTCAACCGGGTCGTGCTCGACATCACGAGCAAGCCGCCCGGCACCATCGAGTGGGAGTGAGCCGGAGCCCGGCCCGGGGTCCCCGGGCCGTCCTCTACCTCGCGGGCGCGGCGGCGGTCGCCGCCGGCGTCCTGACGGACACCCTCGACCTGCCGCGGACCGCGCTGGCGGTCGCCGCGGTCCTGGTCCTCGTCGGCCTCGCCGGCGGTGCCGAGGACGGCCCCTGGGGTGCCGCCCTGGTGGTCGCCGGCGCCGGGGCCGGCGCGCTCCTCGCGCCGCAGGCCGGCGACCTCGTGGGCTCCGACGTCGCCCGCGAGACGTCCGCGGGCGTCGGTGCGGGCGTCGGCCTGGCCTGCGTGGTCCTGCTGGAGCTGGCCGGCCGTCCCTGGGGCGTCGCGGCGACGCTCCTGGCCGTCGCGGCGACCGTCGCGACCCTGCTGGACGACCTCGACGTCCCGGCCCTGCAGCGCCCGATCACGTGGGCGGCCTTGCTCTTCCTGCTCGGAGCCGTCAACCTGTTGCTCTGGGCTCGCGACCGCGAGCTCGGCGCAGCCGGTCCGCGGCCCTGACCGACGCCCGTCCCGACCGGACGGCGTCCCCCGGGGGGCCTGCGCTATTCTCCCCCGTCGCTGCGCGTCCATCCCTGCCCGCGCCAGCCGAGATCCTTGTGAAGACGTACGTCGCCAGCTCCGAGACCCGTGAACGCTCCTGGTACGTGGTGGATGCCACGAACCTGACGCTCGGGCGCCTCGCCACCCAGATCGCCGAGCAGCTCCGCGGCAAGAAGAAGCCGGAGTACACGCCGCACGTGGACACCGGCGACTTCGTCGTCGTGATCAACGCGGAGAAGATCGCGGTCACGGGCAAGAAGCGGACGGACAAGCTGTACCACCGTCACTCGGGCTTCCCGGGCGGTCTGTACACGCGCACCTTCGAGGAGCAGCTCGAGAAGCAGCCCGAGGAGATCATCCGCAAGGCCGTCAAGGGCATGCTGCCCAAGAACCGCCTCGCGAAGAAGCAGCTGACCAAGCTCAAGGTCTACGCCGGCCCCGAGCACCCGCACGTGGCCCAGAAGCCGCAGGCCCTGGAGATCAACGCCCGATGACTGACGACGTCACCCCCGACGAGACGCCCGAGGAGACCCCCGCGGTCACCGAGGACGCACCCCAGGCCGACGCCGCCGAGACCGCCCCCGTCGCCGAGACGCCGGACGAGCCCGTCGCCGAGGAGGCTCCGGCCGAGGAGGCCGTCGCCGAGGACGACTCCGACGAGGAGGACGACGCGCCCCGCGTGAAGCCCTCCATCCCGGGTGCCGACCTGGAGGTCGACCTCGTCTTCGAGGGCGCCGGCGCCCAGGGCGACAAGCCCGACGAGTTCGGCTACTACGCCGAGGGCGACGCCGACGGCGAGACCGCCGAGGGCGAGAACGCCGACAGCGACGACGCGTCCGACGAGCCGATCGCCGACGTCTCGATCGACCTGTCCGCCGGCGCGCGCTACGCCGCCACGGGCAAGCGCAAGTCCGCGATCGCCCGCGTCATCCTCTCGCCGGGCGAGGGCACCTACACCGTCAACGGCAAGGGCCTCGACGAGTACTTCCCGCGCGAGGCGCTGCGCCGCAACATCCGTCAGGCCCTCGAGGTCGTCGGCCAGGACAAGAACCTCGACGTCCGCGTCAGCATCCAGGGCGGCGGCGTCTCGGCCCAGGCCGGTGCGCTGCGCCATGGCATCTCCCGCGCGCTGCTGGTCGCCCAGCCGAACCTGCGTGGCGAGCTCAAGAAGCGCGGCTTCCTGACGCGTGATGCGCGCGTCAAGGAGCGCAAGAAGGCCGGCCTCAAGAAGGCCCGTAAGCGCCCGCAGTTCTCGAAGCGCTAGGACCAGGCTCCACATGTCCCGGCTCTTCGGCACCGACGGTGTGCGCGGGAGGGCCGGCGCGGTCCTCACGGCCGAGCTCGCCCTGCGACTCGGCCGTGCTGCCGTTCTGGGGGGCGTCGCGCCCCGGGGCGGACCCGCCGGTCCCGCGCGTCCGCGGGTCCTGGTCGTCCGCGACACGCGGGAGTCCGGGCCGATGCTCGAGGCCGCGTTCGCGGCCGGCGCGTCGGCCTCGGGCGCCGACGTCCACCTGGCGGGCGTCGTCCCGACCCCGGCGGCGGCCATCATCGTCGGCCGCCTCGGCTTCGACCTCGCCGCCGTCGTGTCGGCGTCGCACAACCCGCACGCCGACAACGGCATCAAGCTGTTCGGGCCGGACGGGCGCAAGCTGCCCGATGCGCTCGAGGAGCGCGTCGCCGGCCTCGTCGAGGACCTGCCGGACGACGCCGCGCACGGCACGGACATCGGCGGCGTCTCGGTCTTCCACGGTGCCGTCGAGGACCACCTGCGCGCCCTCGACGAGCGATTCGGCGACCTGGACCTGCACGGCGTCCGCGTCGCGCTGGACTGCGCCAACGGCGCGACGTCCGTCGTCGGACCGGAGGCGTTCCGGCGCCGCGGCGCCGAGGTCGTCGTCCTCGGGGACGAGCCCGACGGCCGGAACATCAACCTGGGCGTCGGGTCCACGCACCCCGGCGCGGTCCAGGGGCTCGTGGTCGAGTCCGGGGCCGAGATCGGCTTCGCGTTCGACGGCGACGGCGACCGCGTCCTCGCCGTCGACGGGGCCGGCCGGGCCTACGACGGCGACGAGCTGCTCGCCATCATGGCCCGTCATCTGCACGGGGCGGGGCGTCTGACGGGCGGCGTGGCCGTCACCGTGATGTCGAACTACGGCTTCCACGCGGCGATGGACGCCGCGGGCATCGAGGTCGAGACCACGCCGGTCGGCGACCGCCACGTGGTCGCCGCGCTCGACGAGCGCGGCTGGACCCTCGGCGGCGAGCAGTCGGGCCACCTGATCGAGATGGGCTTCGCACCCTCGGGCGACGGGGTCGCGGCGGCGCTCCTGCTGATGGAGTCGCTGTCCGGCGCGCCGCTGGCGGACTCCTCCGCGATGGAGCGCCTGCCGCAGGTCCTGATCAACGTCCCGGTGTCCGACCGCGACGGCGTGATGGCGGACCCCGTCGTGCTCGAGGCCGTCGGTGCCGCGGACGCCGGTCTGGCGGGCCGCGGACGCGTGCTCGTCCGCGCCTCGGGCACCGAGCAGCTCGTGCGCGTCATGGCGGAGGCCCCGACGGAGGCCGAGGCCCGCGAGGTCTGCCAGGCCCTCGTCGAGCGTCTGCCGGGCCGCGTCGGCCCCTGAGTCCGCGGGGCATCGCCCGGCGGGTCCGCGGGTCGCCCGCGGGGCGGTGTGGGCAGGACGGGCCCGCGGGTAGTCTCGGCCCATGAACGACGGCGTCGGGATCGACCTGATGGACGTGGACCGCCTGGCGTCCGCCCTGGACCGCCGGCCCGGGCTGCGCGACCGTCTCTTCCACCCCGGCGAGCACACCTCGGACGCCGGCCGGCCGCGCGCCGTCCGGAGTCTCGCCGCCCGGTTCTGCGCGAAGGAGGCCGTGACCAAGGCGCTGCGCCTGGACGCGTTCCGGCCGCTCGAGATCGAGGTCGTGGGTGACGGGGGACCCCCTGAGGTCCGCCTGCACGGTGCGGCGGCGGAGCGGGCCCGCGAGCTCGGGGTGGCCGTCGTGATCTCGCTGACGCACGAGCGGCGCAGCGCGGCCGCCGTCGCGTGGGCCGTCGGCGGCACGGGGGCGGCGGCGTGAGCACCACGGACCGGCCGGCGCTCCCGGCGGGCCTGGACCCGCTCGTCGACGCCGAGGCGATGCACGCCACGGACGCCTGGGCGATCGACGAGCTCGGCATGGTCGGCGGCGCGCTGATGGAGCCCGCGGGTGCGGCGCTGGCCGACGCCGTCGTGCGGCTCGTCCCCGAGGGCCTCGTCGTCGTCGTGTGCGGTGCCGGCAACAACGGCGGCGACGGGTACGTCGCCGCCCGCCTGCTCCGCGGACGCGGCCGGCCCGTGCGCCTGGTCTCGACGGTCCCGGACGAGCGCCTGCAGGGAGACGCCGCCGCCGCCCGCGACGCGACCGGGGCGGCGGAGCCCTGGCGGGCCGGCGCCCTGGAGGGCGCAGCCGTCGTCGTCGACGCGATCCTCGGCACCGGCGCACGAGACGCACCGCGCGGCGTGGCGGCCGAGGCGATCGAGGCGCTCGCCGGGATCGACGTCCCGGTGGTGGCCTGCGACGTCCCCAGCGGCGTGGACGCGACCACGGGCGAGACCCCGGGCGAGCACGCGGTGACGGCCACGACCACGGTCACCTTCCACGCCGCCGCCCCCGGGCACTGGATCGCGCCCGGCAAGACGCACGCCGGCCGGGTCGAGGTGGCGCCCATCGGCATCCCGGAGCGGACCGGTCCGGACGTTCCCGCGCCGTGGTGCGGGGTCCTGACGGAGCGCGTGGTGGGGGCGCTCCCGACCCGCGGCGCGGACGGCACGAAGTTCCGTTCGGGCCACGTCGTGGTGCTCGGTGGCGCGCCCGGCATGAGCGGCGCCCCGTGCCTGGCCGCGCACGGCGCCATGCGCGCCGGGGCCGGCTACGTCACGGTCGCCGCGCCGGCGAGCATCGAGGCGGCGATCCTCGCCCGCGCCCCCACGGAGACGCTCGGGCTCGTGCTCCCCTGCGACGACGCCGGCGGGGTGACCTCGGAGGCGGCGGTCGCGGTGCTGGACGCCCTGGGCAGCCACGGAGGGACGCTCGTGGTCGGCCCGGGACTGGGGCGCGGGGGATCGCGCGGGGCGCTGCTCCGCGAGCTCGTCGCCCGCCACGCGGGTCCCGTCGTGTTCGACGCCGACGCCCTGGCCGCCGTCGCGGGGGATCCCGAGGCGCTCGCGGGTCCCGACCCGGCAGGCAGGCAGGCGGTCCTGACGCCGCACGCCGGCGAGCTGGCCCGTCTGCTCGACGTCCCGACGGCCGAGGTCGCCGCCCGCCGGCTGCACCACGCACGGGCGGCGGCGACCCGTGCCCGGGCGGTCGTCGTGCTGAAGGGCGACGACACCGTCGTCGCCGCGCCCGACGGTCGGGTCGGCGTCAGCCCCGGCGGCGTCCCCGGCCTGGCGACCGCCGGCACCGGCGACGTCCTGGCGGGGACGATCGGCGCGCTGCTCGCCCGCGGCACGGAGGCCTTCGAGGCCGCCGCGGCCGGGGTCTGGCTGCACCTGCGGGCCGGCGCCCTGGCCTCCGAGGAGCACGGTCCGGACGGCGTGGCGGCCCGGGACGTCGCCGAGCGCCTGGGCCGGGCGCGCCGCGACGCCACCGGCTGACCGCACGGACGGTCGCGGCCGGTAGCGTGGGGACGATGCGCGTCGTCGCCCGCATCAACGTCGCCGCGATCGAGCGCAACGTGGCCCTCCTGCAGGACCGCGTGGGCCGCGGGACCGCGGTCTGCGCCGTCGTCAAGGCGGACGGCTACGGCCACGGAGCGGTGCCGGCCGCCCGCGCCGCGGTGTCCGGTGGCGCGACCTGGCTCGCGGTCGTCACCGCGGGAGAGGCGACCGCGCTGCGGCGCGGTGGCATCGACGCCCGCCTGCTCGTCCTGGGCCCCCTGGACGACGAGGACCTGTCGGAGGCCCTGGACGCCCGTGCCGAGGTCGTCGTGTGGGACGACGAGGGCGTCGACCGCCTCCTGCGGGCCGGGCGCCCGGCCGACGTCCACGTCAAGCTCGACAGCGGCATGGGACGCCTGGGGCAGCGCGATCCCGCCGTCGCCCTCGGTCTGTGCGACCGGATCGCCACGACCGCCCCGCTGCGGCTGTCGGGGGCGATGACGCACTTCGCGACCGCGGACGACCCGGACGACGAGCTGTTCCCCCTGCAGCTCTCGCGGTTCACGGCCTGGGGGGAGGACGTCCGCCGACGCCACCCCGGCGTCGTCCTGCACGCCGCCAACAGCGCCGCGACGTTGCGGGAGCCCGCGGCCCACTTCGACCTCGTGCGTCCCGGGATCGCCGTCTACGGCATGGACCCGATGAACCGCGACCCCGACGACCACGGGCTGGAGCCCGCCCTGGAGTGGATCGCCCGGCTGTCGTCGGTCAAGCCGCTGGAGCCGGGGGAGAGCGTGGGCTACGGCCGACGGTACGTGGCGGACCGGCCCACCCGCATCGGCACCGTGCAGGCCGGCTACGCCGACGGGGTCCGTCGCGCCCCGGTCGATCCCGGCGAGGTGCTCGTCGGGGGTCGGCGGGTCCCGATCGCCGGTCGGGTGTCGATGGACAGCATCGGCGTCGACCTGGGGCCCGACGCAGCCGAGGCACCGGGCGCCACGGTCGTGCTGGTGGGACGGGACGGCGACGAGCGCATCACCGCCGAGGACGTCGCCCGGCGCCTGGGCACCATCAACTACGAGGTCACCTGCGCCATCGGCCCGCGGGTGCCCCGCGAGCACCATCGCGACGGCGTCCCGGTGCCGGCGTCCGGTCAGGACGACGCCCGCTCCTGAGACCCCGGGCGTCGCCGGATAGGCTGGGCCCATGGCCCAGGATCCGGACTGCATCTTCTGCAAGATCGTCGCGGGCGAGCTCCCCTCGCTCGTCGTCGCCGAGGACGAGCGCACGGTCGCGTTCCTCGACGTCAATCCGGCCACGCCCGGCCACACCGTGGTGATCCCGAAGGACCACCACCGCGACCTCCTGACGATCGACGACGACGCCCTCGCCGCCACCGCCGCGACCGCCCGCCGGGTCGCGACGCTGCTGTCGGACCGGCTCGACACCGTCGGGGTGAACCTCCTGAACAACTGCGGCGCGCAGGCGTGGCAGACGGTCTTCCACTTCCACGTGCACGTCGTGCCGCGCTACGCCGACGACCCGCTGACGCTCCCGTGGGTCCCCGCGCCGGGCGACCGCGACGAGATCACGGCGACCCACGCGACGCTGACCGCCTGACGACGCGCGCGGCCGGTCGTCGGCCCTCCCGGCGACCGCCCCCGCCCGCCGGTGGCGGGCGCCCCCTTGCAGCCGTCCCGGGCCGGCGGGGGATGAGGGACGATGGACGCGTGTCGGCCGCTCCAGGAGCGGCCCCGGGCGTCCGATGTGGACGCCGTCGGCCGGAACGGACCGCTTCCGCGTCCACCCCGATCCGCCGGCGGATCGACCCCGGGGCGCGTCATCGCGCGTCCGTCGGCCGCAACTTCCAGCCCCCCGGAGGGTTTTCGAACACCATGAGCAGTCGTCGTACCGTCGTCTCCCTCGGCCTCGCGGTCACCGCCCTGGCGGTGGTCCCGGCCGGTGCGTCAGCCGCGAAGATCACCGAGGTCGGGACGGTCACGGACGGCCGGCCGCCCCGCTGCCCCGACGCGTGCTCGGTCGTCACCCGCACCACGGCGCTGCCCACGAGCGTCGACGGCAACCGCAACGTCTACGTCGTGCCGTCCGACGGCCGGATCGTCGCCTGGAGCATCACGCTCGGCGCCCCGTCCGACGACGACCGCAAGGCGCTCGAGAAGCAGCTCGGCCGTGCGAGCGCCGGCCTCGTCGTGCTGCGGCGCGGCAAGAGCGTCGCGGCGTCCGTCGTCGCGGGCTCGTCGATCAAGAAGCTCGACCCGTACTTCGGGGGCGAGACGACGTTCGCGCTGCCGACGTCGATCGCCGTGAAGAAGGGCGACGTCCTCGGCCTCAGCGTGCCGTCGTGGGCGCCGACGCTGGTCCAGGGCTACGGGACGAACACGTCGTGGCGCGCCAGCCGCCCGACCGGCCGCTGCGGCGGCACCACGGACGAGCGCAAGAAGGACTACTACGTCGACACGACGTTGTCGGTCGGACGCAGCGGCACGTTCAACTGCCTCTACAAGGCCGAGCGCATGTCCTACACGGCCACGCTGGTCCCGACGCCGACGAAGACGACGAAGACGGCGAAGAGGACCTCGCGCTAGCAGCCGGGCCGTCCCGGTCCGGCGCGTCGCCGGACCCAACGGCGCCCCGCGGTGCGCCGGCAGGACGCGGCCGGTCCGTGACGACGTCGCGGTCGCCCGGCCCCGGGACTCAGCGGCAGACGCCGGGATTCGTGTCGCAGAACTCGCCGAACTCGCTCGGCGATGCCCCGCCACCGGAGGACGACGCGCCGCCGCCCGAGGTGCTGGTGCCCGAACCCGAGCCCGAGCCGCCGCCGGAGGTGCTGGTGCCCGAACCCGAGCCGCCGCTGGGCGTCGCGGTGCCGCCCGTGCCGCCGCTGCCGGCCGCGGCCGACGGGGTGGAGGTCGTCGTCGCCGTCCCGCCACCGCCGGTCGACGGGGTCGCGGTGCCGCTGTCCGTGGACGAGGACGACGTGTCCGAGCCGGTGTCGCCCGCCGTGCCCGTGTCGGCCGTGTCGCCGGACGGGGGTGCCGGGCCCGTGGTCGTGGTGGCCGGCAGGTCGCTGATCGCGCCCGCCTGGTCCCCGGCGCCCGAGGCGAGACCATCACCCGTGGGGGAGGTCAGCGCCGGGGCCCGCGAGGGCTCGATGTCGGTGGCCAGCTCGGAGCTGCCGCAGGCCGCGAGGCCTCCGACGCTCGCGCACAGGACCCCCGTGACGAGGAGTCGGCGGAGCGGGGCGGTGCGCATGATCGGTCCGGTTCGGCGTCCGGGACCGGGGATCAGGCCGAGGCCGTCTCGACCGGGGCCATGCGACGCCCGCAGGTGGGGCAGTCGTTGAGGTCGCGCTGGGCCATCTGCCCGCAGTTGGGGCAGTGGCGCAGGTTCTCGAGCGACCACGGGAGGAGCGACGCGCTCGGGGCGAGCGGGACGAGCTTGCCGACGACGTCGAGCACCTCGCCCGTCTCGCGGTCCCGGTAGGTGTGCCCGGGCTGGGCCTCGATGATGACTTCGCGACCCGTGGAGGGCGCGCGAAACCGGTAGCGCTGACGTGCGGCCATGCGCGAAATCTACCTGCTCCGCGGGGGTCCGGGCGTCAGGCCGCGACGGCGGGCCGCTCGGCGGCCTCGCGGAGGTCGCGCAGGCGACCGATGTGGCGGCCGATCCGGTACTGCGACGGCGCGACGCCGTGGTGCCGGCGGAACGCCTTCGCGAACTGCGCCGGCTGGCGGTAGCCGACGGAGCGCGCGGCCTCGCGGACCGACACGGGGCCCCGGGCGAGCATCTCGGCGGCCTCCTCCATGCGGATCTCGATCAGCGCGGAGCGGAAGCTCGTGCCGCCGATGTCGTGGAACGCCCGCTGCAGCTGGCGGCACGAGCACGCGACGCGGTCGGCGAGCTCGGCGACCGTGAGGTCGGACGCGTACTCCTCGCGCAGGACGGAGACGGCCTCCTCGTACAGGGCCGTGCGGATGAAGATGGTGTCGGGTCGCCGCATGTCACAGGGGGTACGGAGCAGCCCCTCGGAGGGATCACTCCGGCCGCGAGATCCGTCGCGGGTCGGCCGATACGCCGTCCTCGCGAGGAGCCGCCCGGTGGCGTAGACTCCATCTCCTTGTGCGGAACGGCACGAGCGTAGGTGCCGAAGGGCACGACGACCCGACCCGAGGAGTTCCGAGGACGATGCTGGTACGAGACGCGATGAGCCCGCTGGTGGTCGAGGTCGGACCGGGTCACACGCTCCGCCAGGCGGCGCGCCTGATGGCCGAGCGCAACGTGGGGGCGGCGATCGTCATGGATCCCGACGGCGAGGGGCCGGGCATCCTCACCGAACGGGACGTCCTGCGCGCGGTCGCGGCGGGGGAGGACCCGTCCGAGGTCCTCGTGTCGAGCCACGTGACGACGTCGGTGGTCTACGCCGAGCCGTCCTGGTCGCTCGACGACGCGGCCGCCGCGATGGTCGACGGGGGGTTCCGCCACCTCGTCGTGCTCGAGGGACCGGAGCTGCAGGGCGTGCTGTCCGTCCGGGACATCACCCGCGCATGGGCGAAGGACCGCGGGCTGCTCGGCGACCCGGGCGCGGGCCCGGCGACCGCGAAGGACGCGGACGCGGTCGCGATCTCGTGAGCTAGTGGTGGCGGGCGTCGGGGCGGCCGTCGGCGGCCTCGTCGCGCCGCGCCTTCGCGGCGGCGTCGGAGGTCTCGCGGCGGCGGGCGCGGAGGCTCTCGCGGAGCTCGTGCGGATCGGCCGGCGAGACCTTGGGGAAGCTGTACGTGTTCTGGTCCGTCATGGGTCTACCTCCTGATACACCGGAACCGGCGTGCGGTTGCGGTGGCTTCGTCGTGATCGGGTGATCGGCCGTGGTCGTCACCGACCACAGCCGGGGCCCCGCGACTGGACGAACGGTGGCCGACCGGCGGGACGGGCGCCCGCCGGCGTCGCACCGCGACGCCGTGGACGGAGGTTCGCCGGGCGCGCCGCGGCTCCTGCCGCGCCGCGCCCGGCGGGGCGCCGCTAGACCCGCGCGACGTCGTCGGCGAGGACCGGGACGTCGCGCAGGTAGCGCTCGGCGTCCAGGGCGGCCTTGCAGCCGGAGCCCGCGGCGGTGATCGCCTGGCGGTAGGAGGGGTCCACGAGGTCGCCGGCGGCGAACACGCCGGGCTTGGAGGTCTCGGTCGTGACCCCCTCGACGACGACGTAGCCCTCGTCGTCCGTGTTGAGCTGGCCCTCGACGAGCTCGCTCTGCGGGTCGTGGCCGACGGCGATGAACGCGCCCGTGATCTGCATCGACTCCGTCTCGCCCGAGACGGTGTTCTTCAGGACGACCGTCGAGAGGGGCTTCAGGCCGTCGCCCGCGGCGGCCTCGAACCGCTCGACCTCGAACGGCGTCTTGAAGTGGATGTTCTCCACGGACCTGGCGCGATCGACCATGATCGCCGACGCGCGGAACTCGTCCCGGCGGTGGACGACCGTGACGGAGCGGCCGAACTTCGCCAGGAAGATGGCCTCCTCCATGGCGGAGTCGCCGCCTCCGACGATCAGCGTGTCGTGGTCCTTGAAGAACGCGGCGTCGCAGGTGGCGCAGTACGAGACGCCGCGGCCGGAGAGCTCGTCCTCGCCGGGGACCCCGAGCTTGCGGTGCTCGGCACCCGTGGAGACGATGACGGCGCGCGTCTTGTGCTCCTCGTCGTCGATCCAGACGGAGTGCAGCCCGCCGGGCTCGTCGCTGAGCTCGACCTTCGTGACCTGCTCCGTCTTCAGGCGGGCGCCGAAGCGCTCGGCCTGGTCGCGCAGGTCCTGCATCATGTCCGGCCCGAGGATGCCCTTGGGGTACCCGGGGAAGTTCTCGACGTCGGTGGTCTGCTGGAGCAGGCCACCCCAGTTCCAGCCCTCGATGACGAGGGGCTCGAGCTCGGCGCGCGCCGTGTACAGCGCGGCCGTGTAGCCGGCGGGGCCGCTGCCGATGATGATGACGTTCTCGGGGTTCGGCATTGAAGGTCCTTCTCGGTCGTCGGGTGGGCGCGGTCGCGTTCCACCGTCTTCCTGCACTTTACAAAATGAAGTGCCCGGGCGCCAGGGGTCTGGTCGTCAGGCTCCTCGCGGTCGCCCAACGGTACGCGGCACGGAGGCGACGGGGGCCGGAGGCCCTCAGGCCGTGCGCGCGCGCCCCGCGACGCGCCCGATGGCGTCGCCGGTGCGCACGAGCGGCCCGGCGGCCAGCGGGGTCGCCCGGCGGACGGCCTCGGCCAGCGCGCCGCCGGCGATGATGTCGGTCGCGTAGTGCTCGCCGAGGTAGACCAGCGCGAAGCCGAGCGTCGCCGCGTAGGTCCAGCCGATCGCGCCGGCCACCGGGCCCACGTCGCGCAGCACCTGGGCGGACGCGACCGAGGTGCCGAAGTGCAGGGAGGGCATCGCGGCGAGCGGGTTGCCCCCCAGCGCGTCGTAGAGCTGCGGCCAGCGGTCGCCGAAGAGCTCCTCGCCGTACTCCCGCATGAGTCGGCGCAGCGGCCGGCCGTCCGGGCCGAAGTCGATCCGCCCGGCCTCGGCCGCGAACCACGGCGGGGCGGTGGGGACGGCCCAGTACACGACCGCGCCGAGGTCGAACGTGCCGTAGATGCGGGCCGCCGCGCGCGGGAACTGCTCGGGGTGGCGCAGGAGGACGTACGCGACGGTGGAGTGGGGGACGAAGAACCAGACCCAGTGGCTGACGCTGAGCGCCTTCTCCCACCACTGGAACGTCCCGTCGCGGTGGAGGGCCTGCTGGAGGCGCACCGTGGGGATCCGGCCACGACCGATCCGGAGGTCGCTCCGGATCGGGTAGTCCACGCGGACGCGCGAGCGCAGGCGCTCGGGGTCGTCCGCCGGCATCTCGTAGGCGGCGAAGTAGGCCCACATCTGCAGGGTGCAGACCACGGCGTCGCGGGACCGCGACCGCGGCACCAGGAACGTCACGGCGACCGGCGCGGCGGCGGCGGTCGCCAGCACGACCGCCGGCTTGAGCCGCAGCCGACGGCGGGCCAGGGGGGCGGCGACGCCGAGCCCGACCGCCGCCCAGGCGGCCGCGCGGATGAGGTTCCGGGGCGTCACGAGGCCGGACCCTAGCGGGGGAGCGTGCACCCCCGGCGCCCGGTCGCACGAGGCCCGCGAGGTGGGTTGGCCAGCCAGCCAGCCGACGCCCGGAAGTCTGTCATCCTGGCGCGCATGAGCGACTTCGAGACGGTCCAGGAGTACGAGACGGTCAACCTGCTGCGCGACGGCGCGGCGGCGATCGTGGAGATGAACCGCCCCGAGGTCCTGAACGCCTGGAACGGCCAGATCGCGACCGACCTCGTGGACGCCCTGAACGCCTGCGCCGGCGACGACGTCCGGGCCGTGCTGGTGACGGGCGCAGGACGCGGCTTCTCGGCGGGCGCCGACCTCGGGTCGATGTCCCAGGGCGGCCTCCCGACCCGGGCCTCCGGTCGCCCCGACCTCGAGCGTCTGCTCCACGCCAGGTACCACCCGATCATGCGCGCGGTCCGCGGGCTGGACAAGCCCGTCCTCGCCGGTGTCGACGGCACCGCGGCGGGCATCGGCATGAGCTTCGCGCTCGCGTGCGACCTGGTGACCGTCAGCGAGCGGGCCAAGCTCAACCACGCGTTCACGAAGATCGGTCTGGGCCCGGACGGTGGCGCGTCGATCTTCCTCGTCGCCCGGCTGGGCTGGACGCGGGCGTCGGAGATCATGCTCGAGGGCCGCGTCGTCGAGGCGGAGGAGGCCCTCCGCATCGGTCTCGTCAACCGCGTCCGTCCGACCGAGGGCTTCCGTTCCGCGCTCGAGGAGCAGGTGCGGGCGCTGGCCGCCGGCCCGACCGCCTCCCACGCCGCGACGAAGCGGGTCCTCAACGCGCTGGTCCTCCGGAGCCTGGAGGAGGTCCTCTCCCTCGAGGCCCGGGAGCAGGGTCTCCTGGGCGACTCCACGGACTTCGCGGGGGCCGTCTCGGCGTTCATGAAGAAGGAGCAGCCGACCTACATCGGCCGCTGACGGCGCGTTCCCGCTCCCCATGTTCGACGCCAAACCCCCATTCCAACGGGCTTCGGGTCCGACGACGCGAGGGTGGTTCCTTCCGGTGCAGTCCGTCACTAGAATCCGGCAGGCTTTGCGACGCTCGAACCGGATCCCTCACCTCACTAGGGCTTCCTGGCGCACGTTGACGTCGGCGATCGCCCTCGCGATCGGCCTGACGCTCGTCACCGCCGGACCAGCCTCCGCCTCGTTCTGGGCGCCGCAACACGGCGGCTCTCCGAACGCGGACCGCATCCACACGCTCTACGCCGTGGTGTTCGGCGTCGGCGTCGTGATCTTCATCGCGGTCTTCGGCGCCCTCGTCTACGCCATCGTCAAGTTCCGGGCCCGTCCCGGCGCGGTGGCGGAGCAGCTCCACGGCAACACCCGCCTGGAGATCGGCTGGACGGCCGGTGCCGCGGGCATCGTGCTCGTCCTGGGCATCGTCACGTTCCTGATGCTCCCGGGCATCCGCAACCCGGACAACTCCGACGCCGACGGCTGGGCGATCCCCGCCGGGTACCAGACGGCGAAGGACAAGGAGCTCCTGCCCAAGGACGGCAAGTCGCTGAACATCGACGTCAACGGCCAGCAGTACGCCTGGCGCTTCACGTACCCAGACGCCGACCAGGACCGTCAGAACAACGTCCAGGCGTACGAGGAGATGGTCGTCCCCACCGGGACGACCGTCACCCTCGACATCCGCAGCTCGGACGTCGGTCACGCCTGGTGGATCCCGAAGCTCGGCGGCAAGGCCGACGCGCTCCCGGGCTACACGAACCACACCTGGTTCAAGATCCCCCGCGGCAAGGAGGGCACGTACGTCGGCCAGTGCGCCGAGCTCTGCGGCCGCAACCACGCGAACATGACCGCGCGGGTCCGCGCCGTCACGCCCGACGAGTTCACCCAGTGGCTCGCGGGCCAGAAGCAGAGCCTCGCCCAGGCCGGCGTCGCGGCCCAGCAGTTCCGCGACCAGCAGGCCAAGAACGATGCCGCTGCAGCGGCGGCCCAGGCCGCCGAGAACGAGACCACGACCCCCGAAGCGTCGACGTCGAGCACCGACGCCGAGTCCGCCGCCGGCGCCGCCCAGCGCTGATCGCCCGGTAACGAGGAAGACTTCCCATGGCCACCGTCACCGCCACGCCGATCCCTCAGGTCGTCGCCCACTCCGTCGAGAAGCCCATGAAGGGCTGGGTCGACTGGGTCACGACCACCGATCACAAGAAGATCGGGATCATGTACCTGGTCCTCACCTTCGCCTTCTTCGGCGTGGGCGGGGTCGAGGCGCTCCTCATCCGTCTGCAGCTCGCGGTCCCGGACAACACGCTCCTGGACTTCAAGACGTACAACCAGCTGATCACGATGCACGGCACCACGATGGTGTTCCTGTTCGTGGTGCCGGTCATGGCCGGCTTCGGCAACTACTTCGTGCCGCTGATGATCGGCGCACGGGACATGGCGTTCCCGAAGCTGAACGCCCTCTCCTTCTGGATGCTGGCCGCGGGTGGCCTCGTCTTCTACGCCTCGGTCTTCTTCAACCCGCCGGAGTGCGGCTGGACGTGTTACGTCCCGCTGGCGTCGAAGGACTACCTGCCCAACGGCGGCGTCGACGCGTGGATCTTCCTCGTCCACCTGACGGGCATCGGCTCGCTCGTCGGCTCGGTCAACTTCTACGTCACGATCGCCAACCTCCGGGCCCCGGGCATGACCTGGAGCCGCCTGCCGCTGTTCGCGTGGACGATCCTGACGTACTCGGTCCTGCTGATCCTGGCCCTGCCGGCGATCGCCGCGGCCGTGACGCTGCTCCTGACGGACCGGCACTTCGGGACGAACTTCTACGACCCGGCCGAGGGTGGCTCGCCGCTCCTGTGGCAGCACCTCTTCTGGTTCTTCGGCCACCCCGAGGTCTACATCATGGTGCTGCCGGGCTTCGGCATCATCTCCGAGGTCCTCCCGGTCTTCGCCCGCAAGCCGATCTTCGGCTACAAGGCGATCGCGGCCTCGACGCTCACCATCGCCTTCCTGGGCCTGATGGTCTGGGCGCACCACATGTTCACCACGCCGAGCCCGAGCGTCGTGCTCGTGTTCTTCATGGTCTCGTCCATGCTGATCTCGATCCCGACGGGCATCAAGATCTTCAGCTGGATCGGCACGCTGTGGCGCGGGACGATCATCTTCGCCACGCCGCTGCTCTTCGCGGTCGGCTTCCTGGGCACGTTCCTCATCGGTGGCATCACCGGCGTGATCCTCGCGCTCTACCCGGTGGACTGGCAGCTGCACGACACGTACTTCGTCGTCGCGCACTTCCACTACGTGCTGATGGGCGGCGCGGTGTTCGCGGTCTTCTCGGGCCTCTACTACTGGTACCCGAAGATGACCGGCCGGATGATGGACGAGAAGCTCGGCAAGATCAGCTTCTGGACCATGCTGATCGGCTTCCACACCACGTTCCTGGTCCAGCACTCCATCGGCCTGGACGGCATGCCCCGGCGCATCCCGGAGTACGCGGACGTCGGCAACCTGGCGATCTACAACCTGATCTCGACGATCGGCGCGTTCATCCTCGGCATCGGCATCCTGCTGACCGCGATCAACGCCCTGCGCAGCCTCAAGCACGGCGCCGTCTCCGGGCCCGACCCGTGGAAGGCCAACACGCTCGAGTGGTTCACGCAGTCGCCGCCGCCGCAGAACAACTTCGACGCGGTCCCGCGCGTGCGCTCGGTCGAGCCGATGAAGGACATCCGCGCCGAGATCGAGCGCCGGAACAACGAGCCCGACCCGGTCTCCGCGTGATCCGGCGCGTCCTCAGCGCCTCCGGGGGGAGGTGACCCGCATGTCGACCTCCGTCACCACCGGGTCCGCACCCGTGCGGGTCCACTCCGACGCGCGGCAGCTCGTCGCCGACATCGTCGCGCTGACCAAGCCGAAGGTGCAGGTCCTCCTGCTCCTGACGACGGTCACCGCGATGTACGCGGCCGGCAGCCCGTCGATCTGGCTCGTGCTGGCCACCGTCGTCGGCGGCTCGCTCGCCTCCGGCGGGGCGAGCGCGGTCAACCACTGGTACGACCGCGACATCGACTGCCTGATGGAGCGGACGCAGGACCGACCGATCCCGTCGGGGCGCATGCAGCCGCACGTCGCGCTGTGGGTCGGTCTCTGGCTGACGATCGCGTCGTTCGCGCTGCTGGCGCTGGCGGCCAACGTCACCGCGGCGCTCCTGGCCCTGGCCGGGTTCGCCTGGTACGTCGGCGTCTACACGATGTGGCTCAAGCGCCGCACGACCAACAACATCGTCATCGGCGGTCTGGCCGGCGCGTTCCCGCCCATGGTCGGGTGGGCCGCGGTCACCGGCGGCTTCGCCGTCGACTCGCTGTACCCCTTCGCGATCGTCTTCGCCTGGACCGCCCCGCACTTCTGGGCGCTCTCCATGCTGATCAAGGACGACTACGCGGCCGCGAACATCCCGATGCTGCCCGTGGTCAAGGGCGACGCCTACACGTTCAAGGCGATCGTCATCTGGTCCGCGATCACGGTGGTCGTCTCCGTCGTCCCGGTCATCACCGGTGCGTTCGGGACGATCTACCTCGCGATCGCGCTGCTGCTGGGCGTCGAGCTCATGCGCCAGTCGTTCGTGCTGCTGCGCAAGGGCACCCGCGCCGCCGCGCTGTCCCTCCACCTCTACGCGTTGATCTACCTGACGGTGCTGTTCGCCGGCATGGTCCTCGACGCCAAGATCTGACCCCGGAAGAAGCACCCTCACATGGATCGCAACCTCGCCAAGCGCAACCTGCGCGACGCGCTGATCGCCGGCATCGTCATCCTCGTGATGTTCCTGCTGACGTTCGTCGCGGCCGTGATCTACGTCTCCTAGGAGCATCATGAGCGAGCTCGAGAAGCCCGTCCCGCCCGTCGGCGACGAGATCCACCTCCCCGGCAACAGCGCCCAGCCGCTGATCCTCACCGTCGGCGTCACCATCCTGCTCGTCGGCGTGACGACGAGCCACTGGATCATCGCCGTGGGCCTCCTGATCACGGTCGGCACGCTCGTCGCGTGGGTGCGCGACGCGATCCGCGAGACCAACGCGCTGCCGCTGCACCACGACGAGCACTAGACGCGTCGCGGGCGCTCGTCGCCCGCCGCGTCTCAGTCGGCGGTGGGCGCGCTGCGCCGGACCCGCCTGGAGCGTCGCCCGCGCCGGGCGAGCGTCAGGAGCTCGGCGATCGACGTGTCGAGGCCCTCGGCCAGCACGTCGATGTCCGCGAGCTTGTCCAGATCGCCCAGCAGGCCGAACTCGGCCGTGCCGGCGTAGGACGTCACCGCGATCGCGAGCGACCGCTCTCCTGACAGGAACGGCACGGGGACCACGGTCTCGAGGCGTCGGCCGAGCAGGAACATGTCCTCCGTCGGCCCCGGCACGTTGGCGACCAGCAGGTTGAACCGGCGCTCGTCGAAGCGCAGCCGCGCCACCTGCGCCAGCACCGTCGGAGGTGCGAAGCGCTCCGACGAGGTCAGGCGCTCGGCGGCCACGACGTCGTGGCCGGCGGTCGCCTCCGACATCGCCCGGCGGATGCGTTCGAACCTGACGAGCGGGTCGGGCTCGCCGATCGGCAACGGGGCGTGCAGCAGGGCGATCGGCCGGGCCTCGCGGCGCCGGGCCTCGACCGCGACGGGCACCGCGACGCGCAGCTCGACGCCGTCGGTCTGCAGCCCGCGGTCGGTCATCCAGGCCCGGACGGCGCCGGCGACGACCGCGAGGACCACGTCGTTGACGGTGCCGCCGAACGTGTCCTTGACGCGCTTGAGGTCGGCGACGGGCATCGCGGTCCGGGCCAGGCGCCGGTGCGGGCCGATCGGGACGTTCAACGGCGACGGCGGGGCGGGCTTGAGGCGCCGCGAGACGCGATCGCCGAGCCCGGCCGCGCCCGCCGCCGCCCCGGCGAGGGCCTCGGCCGGTCGGGCGGCGAGCGCGGCGAGACGCAGGGGCCGGACGATCGCCACCCGGGCGGCGTCGCGGGCCGCGGACGCGACGAGCTGCGCCGACGTGGGCAGCGGCGGCGCCAGCCAGATCCCCGCGCGCCTCGACGGCGCGACGGGCTCGGGCTCCGAGCCGGCGTCGAGCAGCGCCGTCATCAGGTCGACCGCGCCGATCCCGTCCACCAGCGCCTGGTGGGACTTGGTGACGATCGCGAAGCGGCCGTCCTCGAGGCCCTCGATCATCCAGAGCTCCCACAGGGGCCGGCGGCGGTCCAGGCGCTGCGAGAACAGCCGGGCGGCGGCCGTCCGCAGCTCCCGCTCGTCGCCGGGGCACGGGAGCGCGGCGTGCCGCACGTGGAACTCGATGGTGAAGTTCGGGTCGACCGCCCAGTGCGGTCGGCCGATGCCCAGCGGGGGCGGGACGACCGTGGTCCGGTAGCGCGGCACCCGCTCGAGCCGCTCGAGGACGTGGGTCCGCAGGTCGGTGATCGACGGTGCCGGCCCGTCGAAGAGCGAGACGCCGCCGACGTGCATGTGCGCGGAGGCGTCGCGCTCCTCGCGGAGCAGCGAGACGTCGGCGGCGGTGAGCTCGATGAGGGGGTGGGTCGGCATCAGGTGGGTCGCCCGGGGAGCCGGTCGCCGCCGACCATACTCGACGTCCACGGCGCACCGGCGGCCATCACCGGCGTCCGTGGCCCCGCACCCGGTCGGCCCCACGACCCCGCCGGAGCGCCGGGCGCCACCGCCCGACGGCCCGGCCCCTAGACTCGCCCGATGGATCCCCTGACCCCCCAGGCGTCGTGCGGCTGCTCCTGATCGGCGGCGGCGCCCGCGGCCTCTCGCTCACGCGGCTGCTCGCCGCGGAGGGTCACGCCGTCCGGGTCGTCACCCGCGATCCGGCTCGGCACGCGGAGATCGTGGCCGCCGGGGGTGAGCCCTACGACGGGGACCCCGACCGGATCGGCACGCTGCGCTACGCCTTGGACAACGTCACCGTCCTGATCTGGGCGCTGGGGACCGCCACCGGCGACCCGCTGCGCGTGCAGGCGTTGCACCAGACCCGGCTGGAGATGCTGCTGGAGCGCGTCATCGACACGACCGTGCGCGGCGTCCTCTACGAGTGCAACGGCGGTCTGCCGGTGGAGCTCCTGAGCCAGGGTGCGCGCACCGTCGAGCGGATGTGCCGGCACAACGAGATCCCGTGGGGCCTGCTGCACCACGACACGGACGACCTCGACGGGTGGGCGGCCTCGGCCGCGGACGCGATCGAGCGGATCGTCGCGCGCGACCGCGGCTGAGCCCATCCGGGGTCGCGCGGGACCGCGGCGGCCGCGCCGCTCCGCCGG
>NZ_JAURWA010000120.1 GCF_030655195.1 Patulibacter sp.
GACGGGTCCGCGTCGCGGTCCTCCGGCGCGTCGGACCGCCCCGCTCCCTCGTCGCCCGCCGGCGGGCCGCCGTCGACGTAGGGCTCGTCCGCGACGCCGGTCGCGGACGAGCCGGGCGCGTCGGCCGCCCGTGCGGCCGCCCTGGCCCGGCGGCGGCGACGCCAGCGCGTCCGCCGCTCGTCCCGCTCGCCCTCGACCGGGGGACCCTCGCTGTTCCCGCCGTCGGCGGCGCCCGCCCCCTCGTCGGCGGCCTCGAGCATCCGCTGCCGGGTGATCGCGGCGTTGAGCTCGGCGCCGAGCAGCAGCGAGCAGCTCGAGAACCAGAGCCACAGCACGACCACGATCGCGCCCGTGAACGCCCCGTAGAGCGCACCGATGTTCACGACGTTGGAGATGTACTCCGACAGGCCGTAGGACACCAGCAGCCACGCGACGACGCCCAGCGCCGCCCCGGGCGTGACGAGGTGGAACGCCTTGTGCTTGAGGTCGGGCGTCACGTAGTAGACGAAGGAGAAGCCCAGCAGCGCGCTCGCGACGGCGGCGGGCCAGCGCAGGACGCTCCAGACCGCCGCGGCGTTCTCGTCCGCCCCGACCAGGCGCAGGAGCTCCTCGGCCAGTCCGCGGCCGACGACGACGAAGATGAGCGTCGACAGCACGAGGGCCAGCAGCGCGAAGGTCGAGAACACGTCGACGAGCTTGCGGCGGAAGAAGCTGCGGCCGCTGTCGACCTCGAAGACGACGTTCAGGGCCCGGCGCATCGACTCCAGGACGCCGGTGGTGCCGAAGAACGCGAGGAAGATCGACAGGAACAGCCCGGTCGTCGCCGTGCTCTTGTTGCGGAAGGCGTCGCGCAGCGACTCGTCGATCGGGCGCACCACGGAGGGCGGGGCGACGTCGTTGAGGTACCGCACGATCGCGTCGTAGGTCCGGGGGTACTCGCCCACGAGGCCGAGGATCGACAGCGCCAGCAGGATCGCCGGGAACAGCGACATCAGGCTGTAGTAGGTGATCGCAGCGGCGTGCTGCGTCATCTGGTCGTCGTAGAACGAGACGACGGTGCGTTTGGTGATGGCCCAGGGTCGACGCATGTCCGGCGGGCAGGAGCTTGACGACCCCGGGGTCCCGGAGCGCCGCGACCCCCGCGACCTCCAGCCCCTACCCCTCCCGGCCGGTCGCCACGGACGGGTCGACGGATCGCCGTCGGCCGGGCGCTGCGTCTGTCGGTCGATCGCCTCCTCGTCGGCCACGACCGACCGGGCGGCGGATCGGACGGCCCGGCGCGACCCTCAGCGCCGCAGCAGCAGCCCGCCGACCGTCGCGACGAGCGCCGGGGGCGCCAGCAGCTCGGCGAGGAACGTCGCCGGCGCCGCCGCGTCGGTCAGGAGCCGCTGCCCGTCCGCCGCGTCGATCCCGCCCCGCCACACGAGCCACGCGACCGCGACGAGGGCCAGCAGCGCGAGCGCCGCGGGCAGGTCCTGGTGGTCGACCTTCGAGGGCAGCAGGCCGATGCTCGCGCTGAGCGCCACGAGGACCCAGAGGACCCCGCCGACGTCGACCGGCCGGTCCAGCAGGGCGGCCGGCAGCTCGTGCGGCGCGTCGCCGAGCGCCACGCCGGGGACCAGCGCGCACCCCGCGGCGTAGACGACCGCCGGCACGAGGACCAGCGGGGCGAGGCCCACGAGCGCACGGCCGACCGGGCCGCCCAGCACCGGCAGCCGGGACGGGTGCCAGCGGACCTCGCCGAGCAGGACCCCGCCGCCGCGCATCGGCTCGGGGCGGAACGGCACGAAGCGCACGACCCGGCCGCCCAGCAGCGTCGCCACCGCGGCGTGCGAGGCCTCGTGCAGCGTCACGCCCGGTGCCAGCAGCGTCCAGGTGGCCCAGCGACGCGGCCGTCCGGCGCGGACCGCGTCGCCGACGAGGCCGTCGAGCAGGCGCCGGCCCAGCACGTACAGGCAGACGAGCTCGAGGGCGATCAGGGCGAGGACGACCATCACCGACGACGATGGCAGCCGATCCTGAGGATTCCCCCGTGCCCGGCACCGGCCGGGAGTCCGGCTACCCTGGGGAGGACGATGCTCACCCCACGGCAGGAGCTGGTTCTCGGCAAGGTCGTGGCCCGCTTCCGGGAGACGGGCCAGCCGGTCGGCTCGAAGATCCTCTCGTCCGACCCCGAGCTCGAGTTCGGGCCGTCGACGATCCGCTCCGAGCTCTCGCAGCTCGAGGACCTCGGCCTGCTGGACCACCCGCACACCTCCGCCGGGCGCGTCCCGACGGACCGCGGGCACCGCTACTTCGTCGACCACCTGCTGCCGGTGGTGGCGAGTGGCCCGTCGGTCGAGCTCGGTCTCGTGCAGCGCGAGGTCGACGAGGCGATGCGCGTCACCAGCGAGACGCTCTCCGCGGTCACCGACCTCCTGGCCGTCGTCACCGCACCGCCGATCGCCACCGCGACGGTCCGCCACGTCGAGGTCCTGCTGCTGCAGCCCAATGCCGTGATGGTCGTCGTGATCACCTCGGCCGGCGAGGTCGCCAAGCGCGTCGTCTCGTTCCCCGCCCCGGTCGACCCGGGCCTGGCGAACTGGGCGAAGGAGTACCTCAACGAGCGCCTGGCGGGCATCGGCCTGGGCGCGCGCATGCTGCGCGCCCGGCTGGACGATCCCGGCCTGGGCCCGTCCGAGCTGCGCTTCCTGGACGCCCTGCGCCCCGCGTTCGAGGGCCTGGGGGCCACGGGCGGCGCGGGCGGCGGGGTCTACGTCTCCGGTGCCGCGCGGCTGATGCAGAGCACCCGTTCGACCGAGGTCGCGCACCTCGACGCGCTGGTCGACGAGCTCGAGCGGCGGGCCACGCTGCTGGGGCTCCTGCGCCACGCGCTGGGCGGTCCGGACGTCGTCGTGCGCATCGGGGCCGAGAACCCGATCCCGGCTCTGCGATCATTGACGGTCGTCGCCGCGGGGTA
Source organism: Patulibacter sp. (assembly GCF_030655195.1). Taxonomy (GTDB): domain Bacteria; phylum Actinomycetota; class Thermoleophilia; order Solirubrobacterales; family Solirubrobacteraceae; genus Patulibacter. The sequence continues at coordinate 2,960 of NZ_JAURWA010000120.1, forward strand.
CGGACCCCCGCAGCGCAAGCTGGGCAGCGTGTCCGTCATCGGCCCGGTGCGGATGGACTACCCGCAGGCCATCCGCGCGGTGCGGGACGTCGCCTTCCAGCTGTCGCGATATGTCGAGGAGCTGTACGAGAACGAATGAGCCAGACCGTGCCACGTGACCCCTACGAGGTGCTCGGCGTCTCCCGTGACGCGGACGAGGCCCAGATCAAGAAGGCCTTCCGCAAGGCGGCGCGCACGCTGCACCCCGACGTCAACCCGGACGACCCGGAGGCGCAGGACCGCTTCCGCGAGGTCGCCGAGGCCTACGAGATCCTCTCCGACGCCGACCGGCGCTCGACCTTCGACCGCTACGGCCACGACGGCCTGAAGCAGCGCGGGATGGGTGGCGGGGCCGGTGGCTTCGAGGGCTTCGGGTCGATGCAGGACCTCTTCGGACAGGTCTTCGGCCAGGCGTTCGGTGGCGGCGCCGCCCCGGGCGGTCCCCGGGCCGGCGGCGACCTGCTCGTCGAGACCGAGCTGACGCTGAAGCAGGCGCTGACCGGCGCCCGCGTCGAGGTCGAGTACGAGGTCGTCGCGCGCTGCGAGACCTGCACGGGCAGCGGCGCGAAGCCGGGCTCGAAGACGAAGACCTGCGCCCAGTGCGGCGGCCACGGCGTCGTCGACCGGATCAGCCGCACCCCGTTCGGCGAGATGGTCCGCCGCGTCTCCTGCGACGCGTGCGGCGGCCGGGGCCGGGTCCCCGAGGACCCCTGCGACGACTGCGACGGCCAGGGCCTGAAGCCGACGAAGCGCACGCTCGAGGTCGACGTCCCGGCCGGCATCGCCGACGGCCAGCGGATCCGCCTGAGCGGGCGCGGCCACGGCGGCGAGCCGGGCGCCCCGGACGGCGACCTCTACGTCTCGGTCACCGTCATGCCCGACAAGCGCTTCGTGCGCGAGGGCGACGACCTGATCACGGTCGTCCCGGTCTCCGCGCCGCGCGCCGCCCTCGGTGAGCACGTCACCGTCGAGATGCTCGACGAGCCGCTCGAGGTCGAGATCCCCGCCGGCACCCAGCCGGGCAAGACGATCACCCTGCGCGGCCGCGGCATGCCGCGCGTGGGCGGCGGACGCCGCGGCGACCTCCACGTCGTCGTCGACGTCGCGATCCCCAAGCGCCTGAACGAGCGCCAGCGCGAGCTGCTCCGCGAGCTGGCCGACTCGCTGGACGAGAGCCAGACCGCCGACGCCGACGAGTCGGTCGTCGGGCGCCTGCGTCGCCTCTGGCGCAAGTCCGCGTGATCCGGCTGGCGTTCCGGGTCCGGGCCGCGGACGCCGAGATCGTCCTCGCCGAGCTCATGGACCTGGCACCCACGGGCGTCGAGGAGACCGACCTCGGCGACACGATCGAGTACGCGATCTACGGCGCCGAGGGCGAGCTTCCCTCGCTCCCGGCCGTGCGCGCGCTGGTCGGCGACGCGCTCGTCGAGGTCGTCTCGGAGGAGGTCGCGGACGACTGGGCCGACCGCTGGCGCGCCTTCCACGAGCCGATCCTCATCAAGGACCGCCTCTACGTCCGCCCGCCGTGGTGCGACCCGCACCCGGACCTCTCCGTCGCCGAGCTGATCGTCGACCCCGGGCAGGCGTTCGGCACGGGCGCCCATGCGACCACCCGTCTCTGCCTCGAGCTGCTCGTCGAGCTGACGGACCGCCGGGTGGCCGAGGGCGGGGCACCCGGCGGCGGCGCGAGCACCTCCGGCGGGGGTGGCGAAGGTGCCGGGACCGACGGCGGGGGTGCGCCGCCGCTCCTCGGTCCGGTCCTCGACCTCGGCTCGGGCTCCGGCGTCCTGGCCGCCGCTGCAGCCCAGCTGGGCTGGGGCCCGGTCCACGGCGTCGACAACGAGATCGCCTCCGTCGCCGCGACGCTCGAGAACGCCGCGGCCAACGGCGTGACGGTCACCGCCGACCGCTTCGACCTCCTCCGCGACGGCGCGACCGCGATGCCGGACCCGGACGGCCCGGCGCCGCTCGTCCTGGCCAACCTGCTGCGCCCGCTGCTCCTCCGCGTCGCCGCGGACGGCTTCCAGGGCGCCCCGCCGCACCACCTGATCGGCTCGGGCCTCCTGGTCCACGAGTGCGACGGCGTCGCCGCGGCCTTCGCCCGCATCGGCCTGGTCGAGGCCGAGCGCCGCACGCACGGCGACTGGGCCGCGCTGCTGCTGCGCCGGGCGTAGGCGGGGGGCGGGGCCGGCCTGGGGTCGGGGGGCCGGGGCGGGCCCCGACCGAGGGCGGGCTCGGAGGCGATCGTCACCGCGCGGGGGGCGTGCGTCATCCGCCAATCGCGCCGGCCGCAGTCGTCGGTTGGCAGGAGACGCAGGCAGAGCGTGCGTGATCCGCCGCTCGCCGACGCCCGACTCCCGGGTTGGCGGGTGATGCATGCTCAAGCGAGCGATCCGTCACCCGCCCCGGCCGCATCCGGGGTGTCCGGTCGGGTGCCCGGGGTGTCGTGGTCTCAGTCTCGTCGCCGTCGGTGTCGAGATCGCGACCAGGCTCGCCGCGCCCGGGGTCGCCGCTGCGGGTGGTCTCGATTCCATCGCCCACGGCGTCGACATCGCGACCAGGTCCGCTGCGCCCGGGGTCGCCGGTGGGCTGGTCTCGGTTCTATCGCCCACGGCGTCGACATCGCGACCAGGCCTCGTCCGACCCCCTCGCCGACCGCGCCCTCGCCGATCCGCCCTCGACCCGGCGACCGACCCGTCCCGGACTCGAACCGCCTGCACCCGCGGACGGCCGCGGCGACCCGGCGATCCGTCCGAGGCAGGGGCGTATGATCGGAGACGCATGAACGCCATCGCGGCAGGCCCGTCCGGGCCTCGCACCTCCGGCCCCGCCGGTCGTGCGCGCCGCGGACCATCCACACCAGGGAGAACGTTCTGAGGCGACGGCTCGAAGTGCCGTATGAGGTCGCCGTTCAGCTCAGCGACGCCGGCGAGGCCGGCTTGCGCGCACTGGGGAAGCACGTCGACTGCGACGTCTTCCTGCGCGGCAACCTGCTGACGCTCGACGGTGATGCGGAGGCGGTCGCCCAGGCCGCCACCGTGGTCCGGGAACTCATCACGCTGTCCTCGCGCGGGCACACGCTGGACGCGGGGACCATCCCCGCCGTCGGCTCCGCGCTCGGCGCCCACCAGGAACCGGCGGAGGTCCTGACGGACGTCGTCTGGCAGAACCCCGCACGCGACGTCCGCGTGGCGCCCAAGACGGCGCTGCAGAAGGAGTACGTCGACGCGATCCGGAACAACACCGTGACGTTCGGGATCGGTCCGGCCGGCACCGGCAAGACGTTCCTGGCGGTCGCGGCCGCCGCGGACGCCTTGGCGCGCCACGACGTCAAACGGATCATCCTCACTCGGCCGGCGGTCGAGGCGGGGGAGCAGCTCGGCTTCCTGCCCGGCGACCTCATGCAGAAGATCGACCCGTACCTGCGGCCGCTCTTCGACGCCCTGCACGACATGCTCGACCCCGAGCGCGTCACCGCGTACATGGAGAACGGCGTGATCGAGGTCGCGCCGCTGGCCTTCATGCGCGGCCGCACCCTCAACGACGCGTTCATCATCCTCGACGAGGCGCAGAACACCACGCCCGAGCAGATGAAGATGTTCCTGACGCGCCTGGGCTACCGGTCGAAGATGGTCATCACCGGCGACATCACGCAGGTCGACCTGCCGCGCGAGCAGCGCTCCGGTCTGGTCGCCGTCACCGAGGTCCTCGAGGACGTCGAGAACGTCGAGTTCGTCCGCTTCGCGCGGCGCGACGTCGTCCGCAACGACCTGGTCCAGAAGATCGTCCAGGCGTACGAGAACCACGCCGAGAGCCAGGCGCCGGAGCTGCGCCCCGCCGACGGCCGGCGGCAGGAGCGCCGCCCGGCGTGAGCGACCCCGACTCCGAGACCGCCGGGGGCCCGGACCCCCGGGTCGCGGAGTCGGGCGAGCACGCCCTCGAGATCGAGCTCGAGGTCGACCACGAGGGCTTCTCCGAGGACGAGCTACCCGACGGGATGCCGACGGGGCAGGACTTGCGGGAGCTCGTCGAGACCGCCGCGGCCTCGGCCGGGGTCACCGACGGCCACGTCGCGATCACGATCCTCGAGCCCGGGGCGATCCACGCGCTGAACCTCGAGCACCGGGGCAAGGACAAGCCCACCGACGTGCTGTCGTTCCCGATCGACGGGGCCGGTCCGGTGGCCGGGCCGCGCGAGATCGGGGACGTCGTGATCTGCCCCGAGCACACGGTCAGCATGCGGGAGGCCGTCGTTCACGGCATCCTCCACCTCGTGGGCTTCGATCACGAGACCGATACCGGCGAGATGCTCGCCGTCCAGGGACAGATCCTGTCCTGGCTGCCGGCGTCCGCCGGCCCGACGGCTGGGACCGCGGCTTGACCATCCGTGCCGACGTCCTGTCCGGCCTCCGGGCCGACACGCCCGCCGCCGCGGGTGCGGTCGCCCGATGAGCCCCGAGGACGACGGGCGGGCGGGACCCGGGGCGTACGGCCCCGACGACGGCGTCGAGCTGCCCGTCCCGGTCTTCGACCCCGACGAGCAGCCGCTCACCGACCCCGACCTGGATCCGGACGCCAAGCGCTCGGGCTTCGTCGCGTTCGCCGGCCGCCCGAACGCCGGCAAGTCGACGCTGACCAACGCCCTTGTCGGCGCGAAGGTCGCGATCACCTCGGACAAGCCGCAGACGACGCGCCGCGCGATCCGGGGCGTGCTCACCCGCGAGGACGCGCAGATCGTCCTCGTCGACCTGCCCGGCGTGCAGAAGCCCAAGGATTCCCTGACCGGCCGCATGCAGCGCCGCGTGGACTCCGAGATCCGCGAGGCCGACGTCACGCTCCTGGTCCTCAACGGCGAGGAGGGCGTCGGTCCCGGCGACCGCTACATCGCCTCGCAGCTGCGCGAGACGCGCGGCACGACCGTCATCGCCGTCAACAAGGTCGACCGCCTCAACCGCGCCGAGACGATGTCGGTGCTCGTCGCCGCGGCCGAGCTCGAGATCGGCGAGGACGTCTTCCCGATCTCCGCCAAGTCGGGCATCGGCGTCCAGCCGCTGCTGGAGCACCTCGTCGGCCTGCTGCCGAAGGGCCCGTTCTACTTCCCCGTCGACGAGAGCTCCGACCAGCCGCAGCACGTGCTGCTCGCCGAGCTGGTCCGCGAGCAGATCCTGCGGAGGACCTTCCAGGAGGTCCCGCACGCCGTCGAGGTGCAGATCGAGGAGATCGAGAAGCCCGGCAAGGACCTCCACGTCATCGTCGCCAACGCCTGGGTCGAGTCGCCGTCCCAGAAGGGCATCCTGATCGGCGCCGGCGGCAAGATGGTCCGCACCATCGGCACCGCCGCCCGCAAGGAGCTCGAGCGCGAGCTCGGCACCCGCGTGCACCTCGACCTCCAGGTCAAGGTCCGCCGCAACTGGCGCTCCGACGACACGCTGCTGGACCGCCTCGAGATCGACTAGGGGGAAGGGCGCGGGCCCCGCCCCGAGCGTCTCGGGCCGGACCGCATCTTTGTTCGGCAGGGCTCGGGGCACCCGCCGTCAGTCGGCGTCCGGCCGGATCACCCGCGTGATCGCCGTGCGCTTGGTGACCCGCAGGCGGATCGTCGCCTGGCTGCCCGGGTGCGGGAGGGTCGACCGGGCGCCGGGCCGCGAGCGGGTGAGGATGCCGCCCGGGGTCAGGCCCATCAGGCCGACGTGCATGGTGGCGCCGCCGGCGGAGCGGACGACGTAGTCCTGCCCGCGGGAGCAGCCCGGCAGGCGGCCGCGCCTGGGCAGTCCCAGCGTCCCGGGACCGCAGCGCACGACGCCGCCCCGGCCGGTGCTGGGCAGGCGCAGCTGGACCTCGACGTCGCGGCGCGGGTCGACGAGGTAGGTCGTGACGATCCGGTCGGGCTCGAAGCGGTGCGTGACCCGCACGACGGTCTCGCCGAGAGCCGCACGCCCCGTGTAGGCGTTGGGATCGGCCCGGGCCTGCCGCAGCGCGAGGGTGCCGACCTGGGTGGGGCCGGGCTGGGTGTCGACGAGGGTCTGGCCGCCGGCGACCAGGCGCATGCCGAGCGACCCCTGGCCGCCGCCGCCCAGCGCGATCAGGCCCTCCCCGCGCGAGTTCAGCAGCCACGCGGGCTCGAGGCCACCGCCGGTCGGGATCGCGGTGGGGGAGAGCGAGGTGGAGTACCGGGGCCCGTTGACGGTCAGACGGCGGAACTCCGGGTCGAACCGCGTCAGCAGCGGTGCCTTCGCCGAGAGCGGCGGGACCAGCCGACCGCGGCAGGCGCAGCCCGCGGCCCACTCGGCGACGGTGGCCGCCAGGCGCACGCTGGCGGTCGTGCGGTTGTTGCGGACGCCGGCGAACCGCGACGGGAAGTCGAACGAGGTGGCGGGCAGCAGCACGCTGCCCGCGTCGGCGGCCCAGCGACGGAAGAGCTCCTCGCCGCGGCTGATCAGCCGGTCGCCCTCGGCCTGGTCCCGGCCGATCAGGCCGGTCCCGCCGAGGACGCCGTTGGCGGTGCCGTCCAGCGCCAGCGCCCAGTACTGGCGCAGGTGCAGCCGCGACCCGGCCTTGCCGGTCTCCCAGTTCAGGTAGCCCGACGGCGTCCAGTCCGCCTCGACCGTGTGGGCGGCCCAGGCGCGCATCGTCGCCCGGTCCTGCTCGTCCAGCGGCGCCATCCCGGCGGCCACGGCCTCGTCGTAGTACCGCAGGGCGCCCGTGACGATCGACGCGTACTCGACGGTGTCGCTCTTGTTCAGGGTCGTCTGGGCGTCCGCCTCGGGCTGGTAGAAGAACCCGTTGCCGCTGCTGAGGTTGGGTCGCCCGCCCTCGACGGTCGGCTCGTGCGCGTGGTCGACGAACCACTGCAGCTGCTGCCGGTAGTCGTCGACCAGCAGCTTCGGGTCGTTGGAGACGGTGGCCGCGGCGGCGTAGAGGTCGGCGTTCCAGTTGATCTGGTTCAGCAGCCGCGCCGGCGCGCGGAACGCGTCCGACGAGGCCACCGCGACGACCTCGGTGCGGATCGCGTCGCGGGCGGTGCCGGAGAGCTCGGTCTGCTCCCGCGCCTGCCACGCCAAGCGCAGGCCCCGGGCGACCGTGGCGTCGATGCTGGGGTGCTGGTTGACGATCCTCGCGGAGCTCTGGCGCCAGCCGGGGACGTGGATCGAGTTGTGGCGGGACGCGCCGAAGCGCTCGCCCTCGGCGGTCGCGATGTACGCCGGGCCGGTGAGGTAGGCGACGATCCGTCGGACCCGCGCGTCGTGGCGGGCCGGGCCGCGGTGACCGGCCAGCGCCGCGGCGGCGTGCAGGCGCAGCAGCTCGGCGTTCAACCGCGTGCTGACCCGGCCGCCGGGGGACACGTAGGCGCCGAGCTTCTCGTCCCACAGGCGGTCCAGCGGCATCGAGACGGCGTCCGGCACCGCCCACGCGTCCTCGTCGTCGGACACCGACAGCTCGCGCTCGGCCGCGCGGCCCGCGGCGTCGAACCGCGGGTCGGTGGGCACCTCGTCGAGGTCGCCGCGATCGTCGGCCTCGACGTCCGCCGGACCGGCGACGGTGGTCGTGGGGGGCGGCGACGGGCCACCGCCGTCCCCGAGCGCCACGAACGCCACCAGGGCGACCAGGAGCGCGGCGAGCACGCCGGCGGCGATGCGCCGCCGGACGTGCAGCGGGACCCTCATCGCGCAGCATCGTATGGATTCGACGCCCGGGAGCGCCGCACCACCGCCGCCGGGTCGGGCGACGACCGGTGGGCCCGGTGCGTCGCCGCGGTGGGCCTCGCCGCCCTCGTCGCCGTCGGCCGCCCCGGCCCGGCGGGCGCCTGCCCCGGCGCGCTGTCAGAATCGCCGCGTGCCCGTGCTGCCGGACCTGACCGACACCGTGCGCTTCGACGACGCCGGCCTCGTGCCGGTGGTGATCCAGGACTGGAGCACCGGCGAGGTGCTCACCCTGGCCTACGCCAACGACGAGGCGCTCCGCCTGACCCGCGAGACCGGCGAGCTGCACCTGTGGTCCCGCTCGAGGAACGAGCTCTGGCACAAGGGCGCGACGTCCGGCAACGTCCAGAAGGTCCGTGCGCTGCGGATCGACTGCGACCAGGACGCCGTCCTCGCCCTCGTCGAGCCCGCCGGCCCCGCGTGCCACACCGGGGCGCGCACCTGCTTCCACCCCGCCGGCGCTCCCGAGGGCCCCGCGGCCGACGACTGGGCCCCCGAGGGCGAGGGCGTGGGCGCCCTGCTGGCCCCGCACGAGGTGCTGCCCGATCTCGTCCGGGTGCTCGCCGACCGGCGCGTCAACGCGCCGGAGGGCTCCTACACCGCGCAGCTCCTCAACGACCGTGCCTTTGCCGGCGCGAAGGTCGAGGAGGAGGCGGAGGAGGTCTTCCGCGCCGCCCGCGAGGAGACCGACGACCGCGTCGACAACGAGGCCGCCGACGTCCTCTACCACCTGCTCGCGCTGCTCCAGGGCCGCGACCGCACCCTGGACGACGTGCTCGAGGTCCTGCGGCAGCGCCGGGCGTAAGGGCGCGCGGGCTCCGCGGAGCCCGCCCGACCCGACCCGCGCTCCGGCGGGCCCACGCCCGTCGGCCGTCCGCCCGGGCCGGGCGCGAGCCCGCCCCGCCCTACCGGGACGGGGCGGTCTTCAGCGACTGCAGGATCTGCGTGAGGACCGTCATCAGCGGCTTCGGCGTGCCGTCCGTGCGCAGGACGCCGGTGGTCCAGTTCAGGCACGCCGTCGTCCGGCCGCCGTCGCACTGCACGTCCTGGAGGAGGAACTGGCTCATCATCCGGACGCCCTTGAACTGGGCGGCGAGCCGGAACGCGTCGCCGACGAGCCGCGCCTGGTCGGGCTCGGACACCGCGCGGTGCGACCCGATGACCGTCGTGAAGTAGCCGTACTCCGTCAGGTACAGCTCGCTGCCGGCCCACGTGATCCGCTTGCGCGCCGCGAGCTTCGTCAGGAGCTGGTGCAGCTTCACCGTGTCGCCCAGGATCGCGTCGTCCGGGCGACCGGAGGCCGAGACGTTCGACGGGCCCGTCTCGAACGAGTAGGGGTGGTGCGCCCAACCGTCACCGGGCAGCGTCGTGAAGCCCTTGCAGCCGCCGGTCCGGATCGGCTTGAGCTTCGTGTCGACGCACGCCAGCTCGCGGATGAACTGCAGGGGCGGGACGCCGCCGTGCATGCCCGACAGCGCGTAGGAGCCGGTGCTGGACGTCGCGCCGATGAGGAACTTGGCGTCCGGGACGATCGCCTTCACCCGGGGGTAGGCGGCCAGCAGCATCCGCCGGTAGACCGCCGGGCTGGCGGGCGTGCGGCCCTTCTTCGTCTTCTTCCACTGCGGGGTCAGGAAGCCCTTGATGTTCGGCTCGTTCCACAGCGTGTAGGTGGAGACGGCCGGCAGGGGCTGCACGACCGGCTTGGCGGGTGCGGGCGCCGGCTTGGCGGCAGGTGCGGGCGCGGGCTGCGGGGCGGGCGCGAACCAGCCGTCGAAGAAGCCGCGGGTGCTCGCCCGCTGGGCGGGGGCCGCCGGGGTCGACGGCGTGGCCGACGCCGAGCCCGTGGTCGGGACGAAGTCGCCCTTGTACCGGCGGACGACGGCCTCGGCGAAGTCCGAGTACGCCGCGGGGTCGACGTTCTCGCGGGCCCGGATGCCCTGCGAGCCGACCGGCTCGGTGGTCGCCCAGTACGGCGCCCAGAAGCCGATGTCGATCATCGGCTCCATGCCGTGGGCCCGAACGGCGCGCACCGCGAGGTCCAGGCGGTCCCAGACCCCGGCGGGGTAGGACGCGGAGTTCTTGGCGTCGAAGATCGGCTGGGTGTCGCTCGCGGCGTCCGGCGCGATCTCCTGCCAGTTGGCGGTCAGGCGCACGTGCGTGAACCCGATCGACTCCATCTGGTCGAGCGACTTGTTCACCTTCGCGGCGTCGCCCGAGAGCATGAGGGCGTCGTCCTGCACCACGCTGTCGAGGGCGGACGCCGACGACGGCACGCCGGCGGCGACGGCGAGGAGCACGAGGAGGGAGAGGAGGAGGCGGGAGGCTGAGTGCATGAGGAGCAGCGCGGGACGACGGGACACGCTTCGTGGTGTTCCACGGCGCACACGGGCCCCGCGACGCGATTCGGCCGCCCCCGTGGACGAACGATCCATCGATTCCGTGGACCGATGGAGGCGGACCGCGGACCGTCGCCGTGGCGGATCGGGTGTTCCGCCGGCGGGTGACGCGGGGACCGCGCCGGGGCCCGCGACCCCGGGCGCTTCGCCCGCCCGCCCGGCCTGCGGGCCCGCCCACCGACGAGGCCCCCGTGCGTGCCTCCCGCCGAGGCGGCCCGTCGACCCCGGAGCATCCCTGGGAGAATCAGTGCCGTGCCCGCCGCGTCCGATCTCGCCGCCTCGCTGGCTCGCGCCGAGGCCCTCGGCCTGCGGCTGCGTCCCACCTTCGACGAGGCGCTGGCGCTCGCCGCCGACCACGACGTCGTCCCCGTCCTGGCGCAGACCATCGACGACGTCGAGACCCCGGTCTCCGCGTACCTCAAGCTGCGGGCCGCGCACCCGGGCGAGCCGTCCTTCCTGCTCGAGAGCGCCGAGCAGGGCCGCGTCGGCCGGTACTCGTTCCTCGGCGTCCGGCCCGCGCGCACGATCGAGTGGTCGCTCGGCGACCCCGGCGACCCCTACGCGATGGCGCGCGACGCGATCGGGCGCCGCAGGGTGGCCGAGGTCGAGGGGCTGCCGCCGTTCGTCGGCGGCGCGGTCGGCGTCTTCGCGTACGACCTCGTGCGGACCGTCGAGCCGCTCGGCGAGCCCAACGAGGACGTCCTCGGCACGCCGGACCTGGCGCTGCAGATCACGGACGCGATGGTCGTCTTCGACGGCCTCCTGCACACGATCACCGCGCTGGCGCCCCTGCACACGGGCGTCGACGGGGCGGCGCCCGGCGGCGAGCGTGCGCCGGAGGACGAGCTGGCCCGTCGCTACACCGCGGCCGCCGACCGGATCGTCGAGCTGCGCGAGGCGCTGCTGCAGCCGACGCCTCCCGGGCGCGACGCGTCCGCCGGCCCCCGCGACGCCCCGGAGTGGGTCTCCAACCACAGCCGCGAGCAGTTCGAGGCGATGGTCGCGCGGATCATCGAGTACGTCCGCGCCGGCGACGCGTTCCAGGTCGTCCCGTCGCAGCGCTGGTCCGCCGACCTGGGCATCGACCCGTTCTCGGTCTACCGCGGCCTGCGGGTGGTCAACCCGTCGCCGTACATGTACCACCTCGACTTCGGCGGCTGGCAGGTCGTCGGCGCCAGCCCCGAGCCGCTCGTGACCGTCCGTGGCGACCGGATCTCGATGCGGCCGATCGCAGGCACCCGCCCGCGCGGCGCGACGCCCGCGGAGGACGCCGAGAACGCCGCCGGGATGCTCGCCGACGAGAAGGAGCGCGCCGAGCACGTGATGCTCGTCGACCTCTCCCGCAACGACCTGGGCCGCGTCTGCGAGTACGGCACCGTCGAGGTCGACGAGCTGATGGTCGTCGAGACCTACTCGCACGTCCTGCACATCGTCTCCGCCGTCTCCGGCACCCTGCGGCCCGAGGTCGCGGCGACCGACGCGCTGCGCTCCGTCCTGCCCGCCGGGACGCTGTCGGGCGCGCCGAAGGTCCGCGCGATGCAGATCATCGACGAGCTCGAGCCCGTCAAGCGCGGCGGCTACGGCGGGGCCGTGGGCTACCTGGCGTGGTCCGGCGACCTGGACTCCTGCATCCACATCCGGACCGCCGTGTTCAAGGACGGCACCGCGCACGTGCAGGCCGGCGGCGGCACCGTCGCCGACGCGCTGCCGGAGTACGAGTACGAGGAGTCCGTCAACAAGTCCCGCGCGATCCGCCGCGCGGTCGAGGTCGCCCTCGAGCAGCCCGAGTGGGCGTAGGGCCCCCGGCCCCGCCCCGCCCGCCCGCCCCGCCTCCCGGATCCGCCATGACCTCCGTCCTCGTCATCGACAACTACGACTCCTTCACCTACAACCTCGTGCAGGAGCTCGGCGAGCTGGGGGCGGAGATCGAGGTCGTCCGCCACGACCGGGCCACCGTCGACGAGCTGCTCGGCGGCGAGGGGACCGGCCGGTCGCGCCCCGACCGCGTCGTCGTCTCGCCCGGACCGTGCACGCCCGACGACGCGGGCATCTCGCTCGAGGCCGTCCGGCGGTTCCCCGAGGCCGGGATCCCGCTCCTGGGCGTCTGCCTCGGCCATCAGGCGCTCGGCCAGGCCTTCGGCGGCACGGTGATCCGGCACGAGCCCGTCCACGGCAAGACCTGCCTGATCACCCACGACGGCCGCTCGATCTACGCCGGGCTGGACGACGAGGTCGAGGTCGGCCGCTACCACTCGCTCGTCCTCGACGAGGCCGCGTTGCCCGACTGCTTCGAGGTCACGGCGCGTGGCGGGGGCGTCATCCAGGGCGTGCGGCACAAGGAGTTGCCCGCCGAGGGCGTGCAGTTCCACCCCGAGTCCGTCCTGACCCCGCTGGGGATGGGCATGCTCGAGCGGTTCCTGCGGGACGGCATCGCCCGGTGACTCTGTGAGCGCGCCTCGCGGCGCCAGGAACCACCGGTCGGGCCCACGTGTAGGCCAGTACTACGTGGGCCCGACCGGCGGCCCCCGGCATCCACGATTCATCACTCACAGAGTCATCGGGTCGCTTCGCGCCCAATCCATTAACCTCCGCTGACCCTATGCCGCACCCGGTGCTCACGCCCGCGATCGAACGGGTCGCGTCCGGAGAGGATCTCGATCTCGAGGAGGCCCAACGGGTCCTCGAGGAGATCATGGCCGGCAACGCCTCGCACGTCGAGATCGCCGGCTTCCTGATCGCGCTGCGCACGAAGGGCGAGACCGCGGACGAGATCGCCGGTCTGGCCGCCGCGATGCGCGCCCGCGCCACGCTCGTCTCGACCTCGCGCGACGATCTGGTCGACATCGTCGGCACCGGCGGCGGCGCGCTGACGTTCAACGTCTCCACCACCGCCGCGTTCGTCATCGCCGGCGCCGGGTGCGCGGTGGCCAAGCACGGCAACCGCTCCGCGACGTCGAAGTCCGGCGCGGCGGACCTGCTCGAGGCCCTCGGGGCGTCGATCGAGCTGTCGCCCGAGCAGGTCGGCTCGGTCATCGACGAGCTCGGCTTCGGCTTCCTCTTCGCGCCGCGCCACCACTCCGCCACCAGGTTCGTCGTGCCGGTCCGCAAGGAGCTCGCGGTCCGGACGGTCTTCAACGTGCTCGGCCCGCTCACCAGCCCGGCCCAGGCCCGCCGGCAGGTCATCGGCGTGGGCTATCCGGGGATGATCGAGCGGATGGCCGACGCGGTGCACCGCCTGGGCACCGACCGCACGATGCTCGTGCGGTCCGAGGACGGGCTCGACGAGATCTCGATCGCCGCGCCGACCACGGTCTACGAGGTCACCCCCGAGGGCGTCCGGTCGTTCACCGTCTCGCCCGAGGAGCTCGGCGTCCGGGTCCACGCGCTCGACGAGGTCGTGGGCGCCAGCCCGGCCGAGAACGCGCTCGTCACCCGCCGCGTGCTGTCCGGCGACGTCGCCGACGGCACCTCCGCGGCGCTCGAGCTGGTCGTCGCCAACGCCGGCGCCGGCATCCTCGTCGGCGGCGGCGCCGACACCCTCGCCGACGGAGTCGAGCGCGCCCGCGAGGCGATCTCCTCCGGAGCGGCCCACTCCGTCATGGAGCACTTCGTGAAACGCACCACCGAACTGGTCGAGGGGTCTCCGGCATGACCATCATCGACGACATCGTCGACCGCACGAAGGTCGAGGTGAAGCGGCGCCGCAAGGAGCTGCCCGAGAAGGAGCTTCGTAAGCGGCTCGTCGGGCGCGAGGACGGCAGGCCGTTCGCCGAGGCCCTCGCCTCGCAGCCCGGCGTGTCCGTCATCGCCGAGCACAAGCGACGCGCCCCGTCCGCCAGCGAGCCGCTGCGCGAGGGCGCCGACCTCGCCGACATCGTCTCCGCCTACGAACGTGCCGGGGCGACCGCGCTGTCGGTCCTCACCGACGGCCCGTTCTTCGGCGGCGACCTCGAGGACCTCGCGACCGCCCGGTCGGTCAGCCGCCTGCCGATCCTGCGCAAGGACTTCATCGTCCACCCGTACCAGGTGGTCGAGACCGCGGTCTCGGGTGCCGACGCGATGCTGCTGATCGTCGCCGCGCTCGAGGACGACAAGCTCCTCAAGCTCTACCGCGAGGCCCACGAGCTGGACCTCGACGTCCTGGTCGAGGTCCACGACGAGGAGGAGCTCGAGCGCGCACTCGAGGTCGTCGACGCGGACCTCATCGGGATCAACAACCGCAACCTCAAGGACCTGACGGTCGACCTCGACACCACGTTCGAGCTGCTGTCGCAGATCCCGGCGGGCAAGATCGTCGTCTCCGAGTCGGGGATCTCGCACCACGAGCAGCTCGAGGAGCTCGAGCGGGTCGGCGTCGACGCCGTCCTCGTCGGGTCGCACCTGATGCGCCAGCCCGACGTCGAGGCGGGCGTGCGGGAGCTGCTGGGCACCGATTAGCGGGCGGCGCCAGGCGTCCGTGGACGCTTCGGATCTCGGCACGGGTCGCACTCGGCAGTGCGGGTGCACAGCTCTCGCACGACCCGCACCGACCTCCTCGGTCCACGAACACCTGGCATCCACCCGCGGGGTGGTCTCCTTTCGAAGGGCCTACGATGGACGGGTGCAGGACGATCAACAGGCACCCTCCGCGACGTCGCAGGCGGCCCGTGCGCGGCCCGTCCGCCCGGTGGCGCACGAGCGACGGGACACCGTCGCCGCGGCCCCCGAGGCGCCGGGCCCCAAGGCCGTGGTGCGCACGCGGATCAAGATCTGCGGGATCACCTCGCTCGAGGACGCCGAGTTCGCGGTCGACGCCGGGGCCTGGGCGATCGGCCTTATCCTCTGGCGCAAGTCCAAGCGCCGCTGCCGGATCGAGGAGGCCCAGCGGATCGGTGCGGCCGTCAAGCGCCGCGTCGAGGTCGTCGGCGTCTTCGTCAACGCGACGATGGACGAGGTCGCCCTCGCGGTCGACCAGTGCGGCCTGACGATCGTGCAGCTGCACGGCGACGAGGGCCCGTCCTACTGCGCCGAGGTCGGCCGCCGCACCGGGGCCAAGGTCATCAAGGCCGCCCGGGTGCGCAACGGGTCCGACGTCACTGCCCTGCGGCCGTTCCACACCGACTTCCACCTGCTCGACACGCACGTGCCCGGCGTCCAGGGCGGCACCGGTGAGACGTTCGACTGGGAGCTGGCCCGCGTCCGCCGCGCCGCACCGGGCGAGAAGCAGGCCCCGCTGATCCTCTCGGGCGGCCTGACCCCGGAGAACGTCGCCGAGGCCGTCCGCACCGCCCGGCCCTACGCCGTCGACGTCGCCTCCGGCACCGAGTCGGCCCCGGGTCGCAAGGACCACGACAAGATCACCGAGTTCGTCCGCCAGGTCCGCTTCGCGTTCACCGACGAGGTCCAGCCCGGCGACGCGGCGGACGATCCCGGGGCGACGGCGAACCAGGACGCGGGCGCGCCGCGTACCCCCGTCGACGGCCCCGGTGCCGCGGCCCAGGCCGCGGCCGCCGAGTCCGGCGCCGGCATCAACACCACGACGGAGACGACATGAGCACCGCGCACCGCCCCGAGATCGGCAGCGAGCGACGCTTCGGCCCCTACGGAGGACGCTACGTCCCCGAGTCGCTGCTGCCCGCCCTCGACGAGCTCGAGACGGTCTGGTCGGAGCTCCGCGACGACGCCGCGTTCAAGAGCGAGTTCCGCGGGCTCCTGCGCGACTACGTCGGTCGCCCGTCGCCGCTGTACCTGGCGCGGCGCCTCAGCGAGAAGGCCGGCCACGAGGTGTGGCTCAAGCGCGAGGACCTCAACCACACCGGCGCGCACAAGATCAACAACGCGCTGGGGCAGTGCCTGATCGCCAAGCGGATGGGCAAGCCGCGCGTGATCGCCGAGACCGGCGCCGGCCAGCACGGCGTGGCCACCGCGACCGCGGCCGCGCTCCTGGACCTCGAGTGCGTCATCTACATGGGCGTCGAGGACATCCGCCGCCAGATGCCCAACGTCCAGCGCATGCGGCTGCTCGGCACGACGGTCCAGCCCGTCGAGTCCGGCGCCCGCACCTTGAAGGAGGCCGTCTCGCAGGCCTTCCGCGACTGGGTCGCCAGCGTCGGGAACACCCACTACGTCATGGGCACCGCGGCCGGCGCCGCGCCGTTCCCCGCGATCGTGCGCGACCTGCAGCGGATCATCGGCGACGAGGCCCGGGAGCAGATCCTCGAGCAGGCCGGGCGGCTGCCCGACCGCGTCGTGGCGTGCGTCGGCGGCGGCTCCAACGCCATCGGCATCTTCACCGCGTTCCTCGACGACCCCGACGTCGCGCTCGTCGGCGTCGAGGCCGGCGGCCACGGGATCCTCTCCGGCTCCCACGGCGCGGTCCTCGCCAGCGGGGTCGACGCCGGGGTCCTGCACGGCTCCTACGGCCCGGTGATGCAGGACGCCCAGGGCCAGATCCTCGAGGCGCACTCCGTCTCCGCCGGACTGGACTACCCGGGCGTCGGGCCGCAGCACGCGTGGCTCCGCGACAGCGGCCGCGCGACGTACGTCCCGGTCGAGGACGACGACGCGGTCCGCGCCTTCCGCGAGGTCGCCCGCCTCGAGGGCATCATCCCCGCGCTGGAGACCAGCCACGCGCTGCACCACGTGCTCCACGTCCCGGCCCCCGAGGTCGAGATCGACCTCGTCTGCCTCTCCGGGCGCGGCGACAAGGACCTGTTCGAGGCGCTGGCCAAGCTCGAGGAGCTCGACGGCGACGCCGCGCTGGCCGCCGACGACGGCGAGCCGACGGTCGTCCCCACCGCGATCGGCGAGGACCCGCGCGCCGACGAGGACGGCGACGGCCCGCAGGGCGGGGAGGAGGTCCGGTGAGCACGGAGCCGACCGGCACGTCCACGTCGCGCGCGGGCGCGGGGGAGGAGCGCATCGCCGCCGCCTTCGCGAACCACGAGGGCACCGCCGCGCTGATGCCCTACATCATGGGCGGCTACCCCGACCTGGCGACCTCGCGCGAGGTCGCCCGCGCCTACGTCGACGGCGGCGCCGACCTCGTCGAGCTCGGGATCCCCTACAGCGACCCCCTGGCCGACGGCCCCGTCGTCCACGCCGCGGGCACCGACGCGCTGAACGCCGGCGTCACCGTCGACGACGTCTTCGCCCTCGGCGAGCAGCTCGCCGCCGACGTCCCGGTCGTCCTCATGACCTACGCCAACATCGTGCTGCGGCCCGGCATCGAGGTCTTCGCCGGACGTCTGCGCGACGCCGGCTTCTCGGGGCTGATCGTCCCGGACCTGCCGATCGGCGAGGACTCCGGCGACGTGGTCGACGCCTGCGACGCCGCCGGGATCGCGTTCGTGCCGCTGGTGGCCCCGTCGACCACCGAGGCGCGCGTCGCCGAGGTCCGATCCGCCGCCCGGGGGTTCCTCTACGCCGTCTCCGTCACGGGGACCACCGGCGAGCGCGCGTCGCTCTCGGACCAGTTCGAGGACGTCATCCGCCGCGCGAAGACCGCCGGCGCGGGTGCGGGCGCCGCCGCCGAGGTCCCCGTCGGCCTCGGGTTCGGCATCGCCAACGGGGAGCACGCCGCCCAGGCCGCGGCCGCCGGGGCGGACGGCGTGATCGTCGGCAGCCGCCTGGTGCGGGCCGCCGGCGAGGACGACCCGGTCGCCGCGGTCTCCGCCGTGATGGCCGACCTCGCGCGCGGCCTCGGGCGCTGAGCGGGCCGCCGCCGCG
>NZ_JAURWA010000125.1 GCF_030655195.1 Patulibacter sp.
GGGCGAGTCCGACGCGCCCGCCGCCGGCCCGGTCGCGGAGCATCCGACGGACCCGATCACCGACGCGCTGGACGACGCGGCCGCGATCGCCGACGGGGACGCGCCCGCCGACGGCGCGACGCCGGCGGTCGCGGACGACGGCGGGACGGCGGCCTCCGACGTCGCGTCCGGCGCCGTCCCCCCGGCGGCCGTCGCGGTCGGGGTCGACGCCACCACCGCCGCGGCGATCGGTGCCGGCGAGTCCGCCGACCACCCCGCGCCCTTGCGCGAGTCGCTGCCCGTCCCGCCGGGTGCCCGGATGCACGGCGACCGCATGGTCCCCGAGGGGATGCTCGACTTCGCCGTCAACGTCGTCGCGGGCGACCCGCCCGGCTGGGCGCGTCAGGCGATGAACGGCGGCCTCGACGCCGCCGGCCGCTACCCGGACGACCGCCCCGCCGCCGCGGCGCTGGCCGAGCGCCACGGCCGCGTCCCCGAGGGCGTCCTGCCGCTCGGCGGCGCCGTCGAGGGCTTCTGGCGCCTGGCCCTCGCGGTGCGACCGCGCCGTGCCGCGGTCGTCGTGCCCGGCTTCACCGAGGCCGAGGCCGCGCTGCGGACGGTCGGCGCGGAGATCGTCCGCGTCCCGCGGAAGCCCGAGCAGGGCTGGATGCTCGATCCCGAGGCCGTGCCGGAGGACTGCGACATGGTCGTCGTCGGCCGCCCCGAGAACCCCACGGGCGTGCTCGACCACCGCGAGACCATCCTGCGGCTGCGGCGTCCCGGCCGGACCCTGTTGATCGACGAGGCGTTCGCCGACTTCGTCCCGCGCGAGGACCCGCTCCGCGATCCCGAGGGACCGTCCGGCCCGCCCGCCGGCGGCGCCCTCGCCGACGAGCGGCCGTCCGATGCGGGCCCCGGCGACCTCGTCGTGCTGCGCAGCCTGACGAAGGTGCTGTCGGTGCCGGGCGTCCGCTGCGGCTACCTCCTGGGCGACCCCGACCTCGTCGACCGGGTGCGCGATGCCGGCGCCCCGTGGTCGTGCTCGACGCCGGCGCTCGAGCTGCTCCGCGCCTACGCCGGCCGGCCCGAGGCCTGCGACCGCATCGCCGCCCGGACGGCCGCGCACCGCGGCGACCTGCTCGCCCGCCTGCGACAGCTCGCCGGGGTGCAGGTGTGGGACGGGTCCGCGAACTTCGTGCTGCTCCGCGCGCCCGCCGACATCGACGTGGTCGGCGGTCTGCACGGACACGGCATCGCGGTGCGCCCGTGCACGACGTTCGCGGGCCTCGACGACCGCTACGTCCGCATCGCGGTCCGCACGCCCGCGCTGCACGCGCAGCTGACGACCGCCCTGGCGCGCGTCATCAGCGCCGCGGAGTAGGGCGGCTCAGCCGACGTCCGGGGGCCCGGCGACGGGCAGCTCGACGACGAACGCGGTGCCGCCGTCGATGCCGTCCTGCACGCGGACCGTGCCCCCGTGCGCCTCGACGATCGCCTTCGTGATCGTCAGGCCGAGGCCGGTGCCGGGGACCGCGTCGCGGGTCGCCGACGGCGTGCGGTAGAAGCGCTCGAAGAGCCGCAGGCGCTCGGCCTCGGGGATCCCGACGCCGGAGTCCGCGACCTCGAGGGCCACCGTGGCCCCGGTGGCCCGCGTGACGCGCAGGCGGACCCGGCCGCCCGACGGCGTGAACTTCACGGCGTTGGCGAGGAGGTTGTCGCACGCCTGCGCCAGCCGGGTGACGTCGGCCTGCAGCGGTGCCGGCACGACCTCGAGCACGACGTCCACGCCCTTGCCCTCGGCGCTGGCGCGGATGCTGGCCGCGGCGTCCGCGGCGATCGTCGCGAGGTCCGCCGGCTGCGGGTGCAGGGTGAACTCGCCCGACTCGGCCCGGGCCACGGTGAGCAGGTCGTCGACCAGCCGCAGCAGGCGGTCGACGTTGCGCCGGATCATCCCCGTCCAGTGCCGCTGGCCCGATGTCGGCTCGCCGGTCTCGTCCTCGAGCAGGTCGACCGCCGCGACGACGGAGGACAGCGGGGTGCGCAGCTCGTGGGTCACCGTGGCGACGAACTCGTCGCGCACGCGCTGGACCTCGTGCTCGTGCGTGCTCTCGCGGAACGACACGATCCGGCCGAGGAGCGCCCCCTCCGCGTCGCGGACCGCGTCCGTGCGGGCGACGAACCAGCGGTCGGACTCCGGTTCGTGCAGCTCGAGGCGGACGGACCGCGACGGGTCGCGCCGCATCTGCTCGATCTCGGTCCGCGCCGCGACCGGGTCGACGGCCAGCTCGACCATCCGCTCGGCACGCGGACCGATGTCGCTGCCCACCGGCATCCGCAGGATCGCCGCGAGCTCGCGCATCCGCCGGTTGACCACCGCCACGCGGTCCTCGCGGTCGTACATGATCACGCCGAACGACGTGGCGTCCAGGACCGCGGTGTTGACGGCCGCCAGCCGCGTCGCGCGGCGCTCCTCCACGGCCTTGGCGATCGCCACCGCCGCCTGCTCGGTCAGCCCGCGGACCCGCTCGACCTCCTCCGGCGTGAACGGCCGGTCGACGACGCGGGCGACGACGAGGATCCCGAGCAGGGCGGTCCCGCGGTGCAGCGGCAGGTGCAGCTCGTGCCGGACGCGGACGGGGTGCGCCGGACCGCCGAGCCCCTCGACGAGGAGGCCCGCGTCGTCGTGGGAGAGGACGACGGGACGGCGCTCGGCGGCCGCCCGACCGCCGACGCCGCCCCCCTGGTCGATCGTCCGCGGCAGGGCGTCGGGACCGAGGCCGACGACCGCGGTGAGCTCGAGCCGGCCCTCGTCGTCGACGACCCGCAGCGCGCCCACGTCGGCCCGCGCCTGACGCGCCGCCTCGCCGAGCGCGACGGCCGAGACGCTCCCCAGGTCGCTCTCGGCGACGAGCCGCTCCACGAAGCCGAAGAGGGTCTCGACCCACGCCTTCTCGTCCTCGAGCTCGGAGATCGTCCGCTCGATGTCGTCGCGCTGCGCCTCGACCTCGGCCGTCTGGCCCTCGAGCTCGTCGTGGTGCTCCTGCAACGAGCGGCTCATCGCGTTGAAGCGTCGCGCCAGGTCGCCGACCTCGCCGGCGCCGGACTCCTCGACCTCGGTCTGCAGGTCGCCGCCCTGCACCCGGTGGACCGCGCGGGCGAGCCGACGCACCGGCAGCACCACCAGGGCCAGGAGGTAGCCGCCCGAGCCGAGGACCAGCAGGACCGAGACGATGCCGCCCCCGATGCCCAGAGCGACCCCGCGCCGGCCGGCGGCGTCGGCGTCGCGCCGGACGTCGTCGGCCCGCGCCTGCTCGGCCCCCAGGAACGTCGAGAAGCGGGCGCGGAGCTCGTCGACCCGCTCCTTGCCCTCACCGCCGGCCGTCCGGCGGCGTGCAGCCCGCAGGTCCCTCCGGGCCAGCCTGATGCTCGGGGTCAACCAGTCGGACTCGTACTCCCGGATCAGCCGGGAGATCGCGGTGGCGCGGCGGTCCTGCACCGGGTCCTCCGAGGCGGACTCCAGCCACTCCAGGAGCGACGGCAGGGCCCGCCGCGCCGCGGTGTAGGGCGCGAGGAAGCGCTCGTCCCCGGCGATCAGGAAGCCGCGCCCACCGGTCTCGAGATCCAGGACGGTCCGCTCGATGCGGTTGGCGACGGCGACCGTCCGCTCCGCCTGCGCGGCCTCGCGCCCGGCGTCGCGCAGCTGGACCACGGCGACGGTCAGCGTGGCGAGGATGGCGCCGATCAGGACCGCCACCACGACGGAGACCGCCGCGATGACCGGGGTCAGCCGGTGCTTCACGCGACCCTCCTGTACGCGTTGGGCCCGGCGTCGTCGAGGCCGCGGCGCCCGTCGCGGAGCAGGCGCTCGCTGCGACCGAGCAGCAGCAGACCGCCGGGGGCCAGTGCGCCGACGGCGTGGTCGAGGGTCGCGCGCCGGGCGTCCGGCGACAGGTGGATCAGGACGTTCCTGCAGAGGACGACGTCCCAGGAGCCCGTCGGCGCGCTCGTCGTGACGTCGCGCTGTTCGAAGCGGACGATCGCCTGCGCGGCGGGGTCGAGCCGCTCGGCGCGGCGTTCGCGGGCCAGCGCGACGTTCTCGGGCAGCAGGTCGCTGCCCAGCAGGAACGCGCCGGTCAGGGCGTCGCGCCGCCCCAGGAGGAGGGCGACGCTGCAGAGCTCGCTCCCGTCGGAGGCTCCGAGCGACCAGACGCGCAGCGGGCGCCGGGGGCGGCCTTCGGCGTGCAGCAGCCGGTCGAGCAGCTCGAACTGCTCCGGGTCGCGCCACATGCCCGAGGTCGAGACCGCGATCGCGCGGCGGAGCCGGGCGCGCACGGCCGGGTCCGCCCGGACGGCCCGGGCGACCGCCTCGGGCCCTGCGAGGTGCAGGCGCTCGACGGCGCGGTCGATCGTCCGGGCGACGTGGGCGGGGCGGAACGACCCGAGGTCGAGCCCGCACGCGGCGCCGAGCGTCCGCAGCACCGCGGCGGGGGGCAGCTCGACGACCGGCTCGGCACGGGGGCGTGAGTCGACCACGGGCACGCTCAGTCGCCCGCGACGCCGGCCTCGTCGGCCGGGCGGAGGATCTCGCGCAGCCCCTCGACGAGGGCCCGTGGGGTGAACGGCTTGGCGAGGTAGCCCGCGGCCCCGGCGGCGGTGCCGGCCGCGCGGTCGGCCGGGGCGTCCCGGGCCGAGAGCATGACGACGACGGTGTCGCGCTCGGCGGTGATCCGTCGGCACGCCTCCAGGCCGTCGATGCCGGGCAGGCCCACGTCCATGAGGATCACGTCGAAGGACTCCTCGGCCGCCCGGGCGACCGCGCGGTGCCCGTCCGACGCCACCTCGACGAGGGCGCCCTCCCGGGTCAGGACGAAGGTGAGGATCTCGGCGAGCTCCTCCGTGTCGTCGACGACGAGGAACCGCTGACCCGCGAAGGACGCTGGGGGAACGGAGGTCACGGCTCCGCATCGTAGAGCGCCGGGACGCGGCGGTGCGGTCGACGACGTGCAGGTGCGTCGACCACCGCCACCCGCGGGGACGACGGGCGGCGGGGTCGAGGCGGCGGGACGGGACGCCGCCCTCGGAGCCGGGAGCGCCTGCACGGATGCTCGCGCGGCGCGGGCCCGACGGAGGGCTGCGTTGCGACGGTAGCAACGGGTAACCGGGGCGCTCCGGTCCGAATCGCCCCACCTCAGGCCCTCGGGGAACGCCGACGTCCCCAGATGGGGGGTTGTTCGACCCGCGCTCGGATCACTCCGCCGGCGCGGCGTACGCCGTTGGCCGCGTACCTCACGGTGGATCCGCGCGGACGGCCCCGGACTCGTGGCGCGGTCGACGCCGTACTGGCGGAACGGGCAACGTTTGGCGCGCATCCACCCGGGGCTTCTGGACGTTGCTACGAGCATCCGACACCGACGCCTCGACGGCGGCGAGCGGATCGACCCCCTGGAGCACCACCATGCAGCACGAGAACGAGCAGCAGGACACAGCGACGGGCCGGACCGGCCTCGGCCGCCTGGTCCCGCGTCGCGGCACCGGCCGCACGCGCGCAGTGATCGTCGGCACCGGCATTCTCGCCTTCGGCATCGCGCCGCTGACGTACGCCGCCACCGGCGGCAGCCTCACCCTCGGTGAGCGCAACTCGGCCAACGACGAGACCCAGATCATCGCGACCGAGAACGCAGGTCCGGGCGCCAAGGGCGGCTACGCCACCCGCCAGTCCAACCTCTCCGCCACCGGCGGCGCCGCGATCTACGGCTGCCGCTCCACGGCGAAGACGTCGGCCACCGACGAGAAGAACGCGTGCCTGCGCGTCAACAACCTGTCCAACGGCCGCGCGTTCGAGTTCCGCGCCGGCAAGGGCACCGTCGGCGGCGACATCTCCGTCGCCAACGGTGGCGACGGCACGAAGCCGTTCACGACGAACGCCACCGGCGTCGCGACCGGCCTGAACGCCGACCGCGTCGACGGCAAGGACGCGGACGCGATCGTGAAGGAGGCCGTCGACAAGGCCGTCGCCGAGGCGCTCTCCAAGGTCCCCGCCGCCAAGTCCACCCGTTGGGTGCTCGTCAACGCCGCGGGCCAGATCGAGGCGCAGTCGGGTGGCTTCGCCATCCGCTCCACCTACGGCGGCACCCCGGCCGGCGCGTCGGAGAACGTCTACATCGACTCCGGTGAGGACCTCTCCAACAAGGGCATCACGGCGACCATCGCCCTGCAGAACCAGGTCGACCAGGGCGGCACCGCGCTGACCAACGGCAAGGACGTGGGGCCCGACACGAACCCCGAGTTCTCGGGTGAGATCACCGCGACGCGTTGCGCCATCACGGGCGTCGTCGCCTGCGCCCCGGCCGGTGCGAACACAAACACGCACTTCGTGGTCAGCCCCCGCCTGTCCGACGGCCAGCCGACGAGCGCCACCACGCGCAAGCGGTTCTACGTCGTGATCAGCCAGTAACACCTCGACCGGCCCTCGGGCCGGTCACCGCAGGACCTTCGCGCGCGGCCATCGGCCGCGCGCGTCGTGTTTATCGCCGGGCGAGCGCCCCGGCCAGCCGGACGCTCATCGCGTCGAGCTGCAGGTCCTCGCCGGCGTTGCGCCGGAAGGTCCGGCGCGTCTCGTCGACGACGTCGACGCAGCGCAGGAGCCGATGCACCTCCGAGCGCGCGGCGTCCTCGCGCAGCTGGGCGACCCGGTCGACGTGGTGAACGGCCTCCTCCGCGCCCAGCGACACCGACGCGGCATCGCGGAACCACAGGCCGCAGAGGCGCAGGGAGACGTCGAGCGCGGCGGTGCGCTCGCGTCGCACGACCCGCTTGGCGTCCTCCTTCGCGTCGCGCTCGACCCTGCGGCGCTCGCGGTCGGGGAGCCGCTCGGCGGTCTCCTTCGCCTCGGCCTCCACCAGGGCGCCCGCCGCCCTGCCGCGCTCGGCGGCGGCCTCGGACATCGCCTTCCAGGGCGGCTGGCCGGGCACGGCGTGGACGGCATGGCGCGCCACGGCCTCGGCGGCCGCGCGCATCGGCGCGCCCTCCGGCCCGGCGAGCGTCCGC
>NZ_JAURWA010000128.1 GCF_030655195.1 Patulibacter sp.
GACGGGCGGGCGGGCGGAGGACGGGGCTGCGGCGGGCCCCGCCGGGCGAGCGCCGGCCGGTGGCCGCCGCAGCGGGGGGGGTCCGGACGATCGGGTGCCGACAGGTGGCACGCGATCGACCACACCCCCCCGGGCCGACCACTCCTCCCCGACGGGTCCGGACGATCCGGTGCCGGCAGGTGGCACGGGTCCGACCGCACCCCTCGGCCGACCCCTCCTCCCCGACGGGTGGGGACGATCCTGTGCCGACAGGTGGCACGCGACCGACGCACCCCCACTCCCGGGCCCCGTCCCGCGGCCGGCGCGCCGGTCCGGTTCAGTCCTTCGGCAGCACCCGCTCGAGGAACGCGACCTGGTCGGCGGAGATCGTGCGGATCGCCTCCGGGTCGTAGAACGGCTCGAAGTGGTCGACGTCGTAGGTGTGCAGCTCGCCGCGCGGGGCCTTGCGGGCGAGCTCCCGGACGGCGGCGTTGGAGACCGAGACGTCGCGCTCGCCCAAGCCGACCCAGATCGGCGTCGTGATCCGGGCCGCGTGCCGGTTGGGCCGGTGCATCGCGACCGTGGCGAAGACGCCCGGGCTGATCGCGTCCTGCCACGGCGAGCCGAAGGGACTGGCGGCGGCCGAGGCGGCGAAGCCCTCGGCCTCGCCCGGCAGCGTCATGGCGCCGCGCGAGCCGGGAGGACCGGTCACGGGGATCGTGCGGTGGCTGCCCGCGAGGTCGGCGAGGGCCTGCGGGAGGATCCACGCCGACGTCGACAGCGGCGTCGAGAGGACGCGCGCGAAGCCGTCGAGGAACGGGCAGAGGACCAGCGACGCGACGACGCCGGGCATCTCGCGGGCCAGCCGCACGACGTGGCCGCCGCTGAACGAGAAGCCCCAGAGGACGATCCGGCCGGCGAGCGCGGGCTCCGCACGGCGCAGGCGGTCGGCGACGGCCAGCCAGTCCGCGCGCTGCTCGGCCGGGCGGAACCGCTGGCGGCGCTCCCCGCCGGAGTCGCCGAGGTGGCGGTGGTCGAAGGCGACGACCAGGTGGCCGGCGTCGCGCAGGGCCCGGGCGTAGGGCAGCAGGCCGTCGTGGCGGGTCATCGAGAACCCGTGCGCCATCAGGACCGCGGTCCTCGGCGGCTCCTCGGGCCGCAGGATCCACGCGGCGACCTCGCCGACGCGGACGTCCTCGACGTCGTCCGCGAGCGGCGCATCGCGGACCGGGGCGATCGTCGTGCTCTGGGCCATGGGCCACTATCCCGCAGGACCTGGCGCCTGTCACCCCCAGTCCGTGGCGGTCGACCGACGTCCGATGGGCCGACGGTCGACCCCGCCTCAGCGCCGGTCGAACCAGCGCTCGAGCTGCAGGTCCACCGGAAGCACCGGCGGCTCGTCGAGCTCGGCGCACGGCAGGTCCAGCGCGATGTCCCGCGGGGAGCGGACGGTGACCGAGGCGCCGCGGGCCGGCGCGAGGGCCTGCCAGGTCTCGAGGGTCGTGCCGTCCGTCTGGACCGGCGCGTGGACGTCGACGACCAGCTCGGCACGGCCGAGGATCTCCGGTCCCGGGAGGCCGCGGTGCAGGCGGGGGTCCGGGGAGGCGGTGGCCGCGTCGGTGCCGAGCCAGATCCCGACGTCGCCCGTGCGCAGCAGGCCCTCGGCGCAGGCCAGGCGGCGGGCCTCGCGGACGTCCTTCCCCATCGCGAAGCGGACGACGAAGCGCGGGTAGGTCCAGAGCAGGCCCCGACCACGCAGGTGCGGGTCGGTGAGCAGTCCGGCGATGCGCAGCGTCTCGCCGTCCTTGACCGCGCCGACGTCCTCGAAGCGGCCACCGAGGTCGGGTCCGTCGTGCCAGGCCAGCGCCTTCGGAGCGTGCGCGAACTCGGCGCCGGCCAGCCAGCAGCGGCGGGCGAACTCCCAGTCCTCGCCGCCGTAGCCGTTGATCTGCTCGGCGAAGCCCCCGACCCGTTCGAACAGCCACCTGGGACAGGCCAGCACCGCGCTGATGATGTACCGGTACGAGCGCAGGTCGCT
Source organism: Patulibacter sp. (assembly GCF_030655195.1). GTDB lineage: Bacteria > Actinomycetota > Thermoleophilia > Solirubrobacterales > Solirubrobacteraceae > Patulibacter. The sequence continues at coordinate 2,018 of NZ_JAURWA010000128.1, forward strand.
CCGGGCGAGATCGTCGGAGACCGCGTAGCCCTCCGCCAGCCAGGCGGGCTCGGGCAGTCGCTCGGGTGCGGGCTCGCCCGTCGTCAGCCACGAGGCGAGCTCGTCGGGCGTCGTCGTGCTGAGGTCGGCGTGCAGCCGCCGGCCCACCGTGAGGCGCCGGCCGTCGCAGACGCGCAGCAGCTCCTCGAGGTAGGCGGGCTCGGGCACCGTGTCGCCGTCGAGCCAGACGAGGGTCTCGCCGGTGCCGATCCGCGACCCCAGGTTGCGGGCCACCCCCGGCCGGCAGCCGAGATCCTCCTGGCGCACGACGGAGACGGCGTAGGGGCGCTCGCCGGCCTCGGGGGCGGTGGCCGAGCCGTCGTCGGCGACGATCACCTCGAACGCCTCGGCCGGCAGCGTCTGCAGCTCGAGCGCCCGGAGGACCAGGTCCAGCAGCCGCTGGTCCTCGAAGTACGGGATGACGACGGTCGCGCGCAGGCTCATGCCGTCGTCCCCCGCGTCCGCGCCCAGCGGTCCAGCAGCGCCGTCTGGGCGACGGCCGCCTCGGCGGTGGTCGGTCCGACCCGCACGCCGGGGCGCAGCACGGTCGATGCGGGATCGGCGAGGGCGGCGCGCAGCCCCGCGGGCAGGTCGTCGGTCAGCGCGAGCGCGCCGGGGTTGCGGGCGTCGACCTCGCGGGCGTAGCCGCCGTCGACGACGAGCGGCCTTCGACTCGCGGAGAGCCACGACCCGATCGATCCCGACGCCGACACGTGCCGGTGCGGACTCACCGGCACGGCGACACGCGCCGCCTCGCGCAACTGTTCCATCTCCGCGAGGTACCCCGTGCACCGGAACCCGACCCCCTGCCGCGCGCACCGGGCGGCCAGCTCGCGGTCGAGACCCTCGTGTCCACGGGCGACGCCACCGAGCGCGACGAGCGTGGCGGGCCGGTCCAGGGCGGCGAGCGCGTCGGCGACGGCCGCGTGGCCCTTGCCGGGGTGGATCCACCCGAGGACGCCGACCGTCGCGTCGTCCCGCGGGTCGGCGGGGACGCGACGCGCATCGATCGGCAGCGGGAGGACGGCGCCGCAGGACGCCCCCGCCCCCCGCATCCCCGCCCGCTCGTGCTCGCTGCTGACGACCACGAGGTCGGCCGTCGCGGCGAGCTCCCGGTAGACGGCCAGGCGTCGGGCCAGCCGCGCGTCGCCCTCGCCGGGCTGCGGGACGTCGTGCAGGGTGATCGCCAGGCGGCGACCGTCGGCCAGCGCGGAGAGCGTGGCGGCCGGGGTGGGTCCGAGCAGGTCGTCGTTGAGGTGCAGGTGCAGCGCCGGGGCGCGGTCGGGTGCGGGCAGCAGCGCCCGGGCCGCCCGCGCCCCGGCGGGGTCCAGGAGTGCGGGCAGCGTCGTGCGCGGGAGGCCGTCGGAGAGCTGCAGGGCCAGCAGCGCGACCCCGTGCGTGGGGTCGCCGACGACGACGGGGTGGACGCTCACAGCCCCAGCGCCTCGATCGCGGGGGCGTAGCGCTCCAGCGCCGCGGCGACGACGGGGCCGCGCTCGGCGTACCAGGCGGCCTGCTCCCGGGCGACCGCGTCGTCGTCGATCCGGGTGCCGCCGACGTCCCACGTGTCCCCTCCGGCCCGGTGGCCGTCGGGGGGCGGGGCCTGCCGGGCGCCCCACGCGGCGTCGGCCGCCGCCGGGTCGAGGCCCAGCGCGTCGAGGACCTCGGGGCGGATCGGCGCCCGCACGGAGGCCAGGAGCGTCCGGCCGGGATCGCGGGCGACGGCGGAGAGCCCGCACGCCTCGAGCACCCGACCGGCCAGCGGGACGAGGACCGGGTTGCCGGGGTGGTTGATCGTGAGCATCGCGCCGGCGCCGGCGGCCTCGACGAGGTCGCTCGCGGGGACGGCCCCGTGACGCTCCTCGCGGCGACGCAGCTCGTCCAGCGACCGTCCCGCGACGGCGCGGAACCCGGCGGGCCGCAGGTGCCCGACGGGCCGGCGCCCGGTGCCCCGGGCGACGGCCAGGATCGTGCGGAGGTCGTGGTACGGGACGGTCGGCGGGTCGCCCATCCACGGGGTGCGGACCAGCGCGCCCCACGGGTGCAGGCCGGTGTGGCGGATGACGGGCACGACGACGAGGCGGGCCCGCGGGGCACGCGCATGGACCTGGGCGGTGCCCACGGGCAGGTCGCGCCAATCGTCGCGGACGGGCTGGGCGACGAGCAGGTCGGTCCGGGCGAGCAGGCGGTCCAGGTACGGCAGATCGTCGGCCTCGAGCTCGTGCACCGGCGGGACGCGGACGGCGTCCAGCGACGGGTCCGACGCCTCGAGGACGACGCGGAGCGCCTCGGCCTGGCAGTTGCCGTGGACCACGAGCAGCGGCCGGTCACCGCCGGGCGGTGGGTCGAGCTCGTAGAATCGCCCGTAGTGGCGACGTCGGGCGGCATCTTCGGGTCGCACCAAGTCGGGCGAATCTAGTGGACCCGCGACCCGGCCCCCTCGGCGACGGCGCTCGTGCCCCGGCACCCGTCCCGCACCCCGACGGCCGACCCGCGCCCTCCGGCCGACCCGCGCCCGTCGGCCGGCCCGCACCCGCACCCGCGCCCGTCCGGATCGCGGCCGTCCCCGCCGGCCACCCCTACGTGCGGTCCGTGCTGCCCCCGGGCCACGTGCTGCTCCCCGATCCCCCCGTCCCCGGGGCGCCGGCGGACCGGTGGTGGCCGCCGCAGGTCCTGACGCCCGCATGGCTGCGCGGCGCGGCAGGGACGTTCGACCTGGTCCACGTCCACTTCGGCACCGAGAGCCTGCCGCCGGGCGCGCTGGAGGCGGCGCTCGCGGCCCTGCGCGAGCTCGGCACGCCGCTGGTCCACACGGTCCACGACCTCGAGCACCCGCAGCTGCAGGACCAGGCGCACCACCGCCGACAGCTCGACGCGCTGCTCGGCGCCGCGGACGAGCTGCTCACCCTGACCGACCGGGCCGCGGCGACCGTGCTGGAGCGCTGCGGCCGCACCGCGACCGTCGTCCCGCACCCGCAGCTGGCCCCCGACGCGTGGTTCGCACGGGCGGACGAGCTGCGGCGCACGGCCGGCACGGGGGCCGACGAGCTGCGGCCCGCGGCCGGGACGGGGGCCGACGGGCCCGCTCGCGGGGGTCGCCCGCGCGCCGCCGGGCCGGTCGTCGGCGTCCACCTCCGCGGACTGCGCGCGAACGTGCGGCCCGGGGCGTGGATCGCCGAGCTCGCCGAGGCGGTCGCGGCGCGCGGCGGACGGCTGCGTCTCGTGGTCAACGACGAGGTCGCCCCCGGCACCGCCGCGCACCCCGTCCTGCTCGACCTGCACGAGCGCCTCCGCGGCCTGCCGGTGGACCACGTCCGCCGCCCCCGCCCGGACGACGACGGGCTCGCCGCGGAGCTCGCCGGCCTCGACGTCTCCGTCCTGCCCTACGCCCACGGCACCCACTCCGGCTGGCTCGAGCTGTGCTGGGACCTCGGCACGCCGGTGCTCGCCCCGGACGTCGGGGCGATCGCCGACCAGCACCGCGAGCCCTGGGCGCTGCGGACGTTCGACCCCGGACGTCCCGGCACCGTCGCCGCGGCCCTGGACCGCGTGCTCGACGCCCCGCCCGCGCCGCCCGCCGCCGAGCGCCTCGCCGAGCGCCGGCGCGTCGCCGGGCGCAACCACGAGGCCCACGCCGCCGCCTACGGCAGGGCGCTCGGACGACGCTGACCCCTCCGGCGGTCGACACCCTGTCCGGCGTCCGCGGCCAACGGATGGACGGTCCGGTGTTGCCCGTCGGCGCCCGAAGGGCCATCATCGGTCGGGTGACGCTCGTGGACCCGCCCGTCTCCCCGCGCCTGCCGGCGCTCCCGGAGGTCGAGCCGTACCGGCCGCTCGCCGCCCCCACGCCGCGGATCACGGTCGCCGACGCCCTCGCCCTGCCCGTGCTCCGCCGCGGCCTGCCGGACGTCGTCTCCGGCGCCGACCACCTCTCGCGGCCGATCCGCTGGGTCCACGCCGGCGAGGTCGCGTACATGGCCTCGCAGCTGCGCGGCGGCGAGCTGCTCCTGACCACCGGGATGGGCATCGGCCGCAAGGCGGTCGACCAACGACGGTTCGTCGCCGGCCTGGCCGAGCTGGGCCTGGCGGCGCTGGTGATCGAGCTCGGGCCGACGTTCGCGGAGCTCCCCGGCCCGCTCGTGCAGGCGGCCCGCCAGCACGAGCTCGTGCTCGTCGCGCTGAACCGCGAGGTGCCGTTCATCACCGTGACGGAGGCGATCCACACCGAGATCGTCAACGCGCAGTACGCGCTGCTCCGGCGCGGCGACGACGTGCAGGGGACGCTGACCAAGCTGCTGCTCGACGGTCACGGGATCCCCGAGGTCCTGCGCGCGACGGCGGAGATCGTCGGCAACCCCGTGTTCCTCGAGGACGGGGAGGGGCGCCTGCTCTACCACGCCGGCACGGCGGGGGACGACGTCGACGCGCTCGACGCGTGGAAGGCCTCGAGCCGCCCGTCGGGGCGCGCGCCGTGGCGGGCGGGCCTGGCGGAGCCGGTGCCGCTGGCCGGGCACGGCGGCGACGGCCGGCTGCTGGCCCTCCCGGTCGCCGGCCCGCTCGACGAGATCGCCGGCGTCGCGCTGCAGCGGGCCGCCGGCATCGTCGCGCTCGCCCTGCTGCGCGCCAGGCAGGAGGAGGAGCTGATCGCCCGCGAGCGCGGCAACTTCCTCGTCGACCTGGCCGAGGGCCGCACCACCGCCGCGCACGCCGAGCGGCAGGCGGGGTCGATCGGGTTCCGGACCGCGAGCGGGCACCTGCTGCCGATCGCCGCCGAGACCGGTGCGCCGGCCGCCGCGGCGTCGTGGAGCCTCGTCCTGCGCGACCTCGCGGTCGAGCTTGAGTCGCACGGTCTCGCCGTCCTCGCCGGCCAGCGCGAGCGTCCCGGCCAGCTGCTGGCGCTCGTCGGCCTGCGCGATCCCGAGGGACGGTCCGGGGTCGCCGACACCGTCGCCCGGGCCCTGCGGACCGCCGTCGCCCGGCGGCTCGGCGACGGGGTCACCCGGATCGCCGTCGGCTCCCCCACGGCGTGGCGCGACGCCGGGCCCGCGCTGCGGCTGGCGTCGGAGACCGCGGCCAGCGCCGTCGCCCTGCCGCCGGCGGATTGGTTCGACGTGCGGTCGCTCGAGCTGCAGCGCCTGCTCTGGCGCTGGCGCGACGACCGCGAGCTGCAGGCGTTCGTCCAGCGGCGCCTCGGTCCCGTCCTCGAGCACGACCTGCGCCGCAAGCACCAGCTGCTGCCGACGCTCGAGGCGCTGTGCGCGGGGGGCTGGCGCAAGGCGGAGGCCGCACGGGCCCTGCACCTCAACCGGCAGGCCCTCTACAACCGCCTCGCCCGCATCGAGGAGCTGCTCGACGTCGACCTCGCCGACCCCGAGCAGACGCTGACGCTGCACCTCGCGCTGCGCGCGCTGCCGCACGTGACCGACCCCGGGCGCTGAGCGGCGCCGGGACGGAGCCGGGCCGCGACGGGGGCCAACCGGGACGGGACGCCTCGGTTGCACCGCACGGCGGCCGCCGGAGGCCCACCGGCGCCCGTACATTTGCCGAGTCCGGGCGTCCGGCGCGGATGGACGGGTGGTGTGCGGTAGAAGGCAGGCCTCCCCCGTCGAGATCGGACACCATGAGCGAAGAGCACCGTCCAGGCCCACCGGCCCGGGACCCCGGGCAGTCCGTCGCGAGCTTCGTCGAGGTCTTCGCGGTCTGGCTGACGCGCGACGCCCGCCCGACGATCTCCGAGCAGACCCGTCGGCTGCAGGCGCTGCCGACCGGCGTCCACGGCGCGGAGGAGCTCGACCTCGTCGTACGCCACCTCCAGGGGCTGCTCGGCCGGCTCGACGCCCTCGCCGAGGTCATGGCCCGCCCCCTCGGTGGCCCCGGCGCGCGCGAGATCGAGCAGCTCTCGTCCGCGGCGGCCGACCACTGCAACGAGGCCCGGACCCTGATGGCGCGGGCGCAGCGGCTGCTCGGGAGCAGACCGGAGCCCGAGGGCCGGACGACGGTGGACGACGACTGCCGGGCCCGCCCCGACTGACGGGTGCCGCGATCCGGCATCCGATCGGGCTCCGCCCGCGTTCCCGGAGGCATGAAGCGCAGCGACGCGTCCCGATCGTCCCGGCAGGCGTTCCCCGACCGGGCCCCTCGCGACCGGGGGACCCGGCGATGAGCTCGCCCGGCCCCGGCGGCACGCCCGATCCGGAGAGCCCCGCCTGGGAGGAGCCCGGGACGGACCCCCGGACCACGGCGGCGGTCGAGCGCCTGCACGCCGAGATCGTCGCCCTCCGGCGCGAGCTCCCGGGTCTCGTCGACGACGCCGAGGCCGCCGCGTCCGAGGAGTGAGGCCGCGCCCGCGCGGGCCCCGGGGCGCCCGACCGGGCGCCCCGCTCCCGCGCGACCCTCGCCCGCGACGTCCCGCCCGGTCGGGCCGCCCACCCCGGCCCCCTAGGGTCGGGGTCCCGACCTCGAGGAGCCCCCATGAGCACGAGCACCGACAACGCCCCCGCCACCCAGGACGTCGACCTCGGCCGCGTCGGCCTCTGGTCCGGCGGCCTCGGAGGCATCGAGCTGGGCCGGCTGCGCGAGGTCGCGGCCGAGATCGAGGAGCTCGGCTTCGGCACGCTCTGGTGGGGCGAGGCCCCCGGAGCCCGCGAGACGCTCACCCAGGCGCTCGTCCTGCTCGGCGCGACGGAGCGCCTCGTCGCCGCGACCGGCATCGCGAACCTCTACATGCGCGACGCCGCCGCGACGGTCGCCGGCGCCCGCACGATCGCGGCGCTGCACCCCGGGCGCTTCGTCCTGGGACTCGGCGTCAGCCACGCGCCGCTGGTCGAGGGGATGATGCGCAAGGAGTACGGCAAGCCGCTCAAGACCATGCGCGCGTACCTCGACGCGATGGACGCCGCGCCCAAGGGCACCCCGGAGTCCCGGCAGCCCGGACCGCCCGTCCTGCTCGCCGCCCTGGGGCCGAAGATGCTCGAGCTCGCCCGGGACCGCGCCCAGGGCGCCCATCCCTACCTCGTGACCGTCGAGCACACGCAGCAGGCCCGTGAGGCGCTCGGACCCGACCGGACGCTCGCGGTCGAGCAGGGCGCGGTGCTGACGACGGACCGGGCGGACGGCCTGCGTCGTGCGCGCGTCCACCTCGAGATGTACAAGGGCCTGCCGAACTACCGCAACGCCTGGCTGCGCCTGGGCTTCACGGAGGACGAGACCCAGGGGGACCTCAGCGACCGCCTCGTCGACGCCCTCGTCGTCATCGGCGACGAGGAGGCGATCGGGGCGCGGGTGGCCGAGCACCACGCCGCGGGTGCCGATCACGTCTGCCTGCAGGTGCTGGGCGAGAAGAACGGCGACCCCGCCCTGGACGACGTCCGCCGGCTCGGCGCCTTGACGCGCTGAGTCCGTTGCCCGCCGGCGTCGGCTCGCCTACGATGGGTGGGTCGTGCGTCGCGTGATCCGCACCACCCCGCGTCCGTCCCCCGCCCCCGTCCCGGCCGGATGAGCGACGGGTCGCCCGACGGCGGGCGCCGCGGCCCCGGCCTGCCCGACTTCGGTGCCGCAGGGCTCACCCGCGGCGAGGTCGCCGTCGCGCTGCGGCCGGTCCGGACGGCCGAGCACGCCGCGGCGCTCGTCGCGACCCTCGGACGGATCGGCGGCGTCCGCAGCGCCACGACGACCGCCCACGACGGTGGCGAGCTGCGCCTGGCGGTCGTCGTCTCCCGGCCGGTCCCGCTCGCGTCCGAGCTGCGGCGCGTGCTCCACCGCAACCTCGTCTCGTGCACGTTCCGGGACGGGGGCTTCCTGGTCGTGCTGAGCCCGACCGCCGCGCGCCCGGGGACCGGCGGGACCGCCGCGCCACGTCCTCCCGTCCTCGCTCCCCCCGGCCCCCTGGCCGCCGCGACCCTCGTCCCCCCGCCCCGGTCGGCCCCCGCGCGCGCCGCGGGCCCCGGCGGTCCCGCGGACGTCGCGACCACCCCGTCGGCCGACGTGCTGGCCGGCGCGCTGCAGTCCATGACCGACGTCTCGATCCTCGTCTTCGACGCGGACCTGCGGGTCCGCGCCGTCACGGGGCACGCGCACGCGGAGGACGGCCGGACGCCCGAGCAGACCGTCGACCGGCCCGTGGTGGAGGTCCTGGCCGCCGAGCGCTGGGACCGGCTGCGCGACGCCCTGCCGGCGGCGCTGGCCGGCGAGACGACGGTGGTCGACATCGACGGCGGCGACGGGACCGCGCTCTACGAGTCGACCTGCGGCCCCGTCCTCACCGGGTCCGAGATCGCGGGCGGCATGATCGTCACGCGCGACGTCACCGACCGGCGTCGCGACCAGATGCTGCTGTCGGAGCTGCAGGAGGTCTTCGAGCTGACCTTCGAGCACTCCCCGATCTGCCAGGCGCTGCTGTCGCCGACCGGGCAGTGGCTGCGGGTCAACGATGCGCTGCGTCGCCTGCTCGGGCGCGACGAGGCCTCGCTCGCGGGGCGGCACGTCAGCGAGATCACCCACCCCGACGACCGCGCCGGCGAGCGGGCGCTCGTCGACGACCTGCTCGCGGGTCGGCGCGACCGCTACGCCCTGGACCTGCGGCTGCTGCACGCCGACGGCCGCTCCGTCGCCGTCCACGTGCGCGCGTCCGCGGTGCGCGATGCGGACGGCAGCGCCCGCGGCATGATCGCCCAGGTCCTCGACGCCGACCTGCTGTCGCGGCCCGGCGGACCCGGCGGAACGGGCGGACCGCCGCTGGCGATGCACTGAGCGGCGACAGATCGTCCGCCCGGTCCGGGGAGGTCTCGACGGGCTGCTCCATGACCCGGGCGAGGCCCGTGGTCAGGCTCGGAGGACACCCGCACGTCCCCAGGAGCCGCGCCGATGGCGAGCACCAGCACCACCCCCACGGCCTCTGGCCACGACGAGCTGCAGCGCGCAGCCCGCGAGCACCTGCTCCTGCACTTCACCAAGCAGGCCGCGGCGTACGGCACCGAGGCCGCGGACCCCGCCGTCGGCGAGCCGGGCCCCGCGACGGCCGGTGCGGCCCGCGACGAGCTGCTCGTCCTGGAGCGCGGTGAGGGACCGTACGTCTTCGACACGACGGGCAAGCGTCACGTGGACGCGCTGTCGAGCCTCTACTGCGCCCAGATCGGCTACTCCTACGGCGAGGAGTTCACCGCCGCGATCGGGCAGCAGCTGGCGACGCTCCCGTTCAACACGAACTGGAACACCGCGCACCCCGCGTCGATCCGCCTGGCCGAGGCGCTCGCGCAGCGCGCGCCGGGCGACCTCAACCACGTCTTCTTCACCAACGGCGGCTCCGAGGCCGTCGAGTCGATGTGGAAGATCGCGCTGGAGTACTTCCGCTCGACCGGCCGACCGCAGCGGCGCAAGGCGATCGCGCGCAAGAACGCGTACCACGGGGTCACGCTGGGGGCCCTCGCGTTCACCGGGGTCCCGGGCTACAAGGACGGCTTCGGCACGCCGCCCATCGACGTCACCCACGTCTCGAACACCAACGCGTTCCGCGCGGAGGACGCCGGCGACGAGGCCGCGTTCTGCGCCCGTCTGCTGGACGAGGTCCGCGAGGCGATCACCGCCGCCGGCGCCGACGAGGTCGCGGTCATCATCGCCGAGCCCGTGCAGAACGCCGGCGGCTGCCTGACCCCGCCGGCGGGCTACTGGAAGGGCCTGCGCGAGATCTGCGACGAGCACGGCATCCTGCTCGTCGCCGACTCCGTCATCTGCGGCTTCGGGCGGATGGGCAACTGGCTCGGCATCGAGCACGAGGACGTCGTCCCGGACATGGTCACGACGGCCAAGGGCATCACCTCCGCGTACGTGCCCGGCGGTGCCGTCTTCGTCGGTGACAAGGTCGCGGAGGCGCTCTTCGACCCGTCGATCGTCCTGCGCCACGGGATCACCTTCGGCGGCCACCCCGTCATGGCGGCCGCGGCCCTGAAGAACATCGAGATCTTCGAGCGCGACGGCGTGCTCGAGAACGTCCGGGCGCTCGAGCCGCACCTGCGGGCCGGCGTCGAGAGCCTGCTGGACCTGCCGATCGTCGGCGACGTCCGCGGCAAGGGCTTCTTCTGGGCCGTCGAGCTCGTCAAGGACGCGGAGGGCACCCGGTACGACCAGGCCGAGCGCGACGACCTGCTGCGCGGGTTCCTCCCCCACGCCCTGCGCGAGGCCGGCATCGTCGCCCGCGCCGACGACCGCGGCGACAGCGTCCTGCAGATCGCCCCGCCGCTGATCGCCGACGCCGCCCTGCTGGACGAGATCGTCGCCGCGCTGCGCGTCGTCCTGACCGCCGCCGGCGAGCACATGGGCCTCGCCTCGTGAGCACCGGCGTCCCCCGCACCTCCACGGCCACCCCGGCCGTCCCCCGCCCCACCCCGTCCGAGAAGAGCCACTGATGCGCGTCGGCGTCGTCACCGAGATCAAGCCCGCGGAGAAGCGCGTCGCGCTCACCCCGGCGGGCGCCCACGAGCTGGCCGCCACCGGCCACGACGTGCTCGTCCAGGCCGGCGCCGGCCTCGGCTCCGGGTTCACCGACCAGGCCTACGTCGGCGCCGGCGCACGGATCGTCGAGACCGCCGCCGGCGTCTGGTCCGACGCCGAGCTGCTGCTGAAGGTCAAGGAGCCGATCGCGTCGGAGTACGCGTCGCTGAACCCCGACGCCACGCTCTTCACGTACCTGCACCTCGCCGCCGACCCGGCGCTCACCGACGCGCTCGTCGCGTCGGGGACCACCGCCATCGCGTACGAGACGGTCACAGGACCCGCCGGGAAGGGCCTCCCCCTCCTCGCACCGATGAGCGAGGTCGCCGGCCGCCTGGCCGCGCAGGCCGGCGCGTACTTCCTGCAGGACCCGTTCGGCGGCCGCGGCGTGCTGATCGGCGGCGTCCCCGGCGTCGCCCCGGCGCGGATCGTGGTCATCGGCGGCGGTGTCGTGGGCACCAACGCCGCGCGCGTCGCGGTCGGGATGGGAGCGGAGGTCACGATCCTCGAGCGGTCGATCGCGCGCCTGACCGAGCTGGAGCTCCTCTTCGACGGCCGCGCAAGGGTCCTCATGAGCGACCCGCTGACCCTCCGCGAGGAGGTCTCCCACGCCGACGTCGTCATCGGCGCGGTCCTCGTCGCCGGCGCCGCGGCGCCGAAGCTCATCACCCGCGAGATGCTCGGCGCGATGCGCCCCAGGGCGGTCATCGTGGACGTCGCCATCGACCAGGGCGGCTGCGCGGAGACCTCGACCCCGACCACGCACGGCGACCCGACCTACGTCGTCGACGACGTCCTGCACTACTGCGTGGCCAACATGCCCGGCGGCGTGCCCAACACCTCCACGCGTGCGCTGACCAACGCCACGCTCCCGTACGTCCGCGCGCTGGCGGACCGCGGCATCGACGCGGCCCTGACCGCCGATCCCGGTCTGGCCGCCGGCGTCAACGTGCGCGCCGGTGCGATCCTGGTCCCGGCCGTGCAGCAGGCGCTCGACGCGAGCCGCCACGCCGCCTGAGGGCGGAGCCGCACCGCCCACCGACCCCGAGGAGCACCGCATGAGCACCACCGAGGTCACGACCCTGAAGAACGTCGTCGGCGGCGAGGTCGTCGACGCGACCACCGGCGAGCTCGAGGACGTCCTGGACCCCGCGACGGAGGAGGTCATCGCCCGTGTGCCCCTCGGCGGTCCGGCCGACGTGCTCCGCGCGGTGGACGCCGCCGCCGGTGCGGCGCGGGCCTGGGGCCGCACCACGCCGAAGGACCGCGCCACCGCGATCCTGGCGCTCGCCGACGCGCTCGACGCCCACGAGGCGGAGCTGGCCGACCTCGAGTCGCGCGACGCGGGCAAGCCCCGACCCGCCGCGCTGGAGGAGGTCCGCAGCTGCTCGGACCACCTGCGGTTCTTCGCCGGCGCGGCCCGCTCCCTGAACGGGCAGGCCGCCGGCGAGTACTCGGGCGAGCACACCTCGATCATCCGCCGCGAGCCGCTCGGCGTCGTCGGACAGATCACCCCGTGGAACTACCCGCTGCCGATGGCGATGTGGAAGATCGGCCCGGCGCTGGCCGGCGGCAACACGATCGTCCTGAAGCCGTCGGAGCTCACGCCGCTGACCACCGTGCGCCTCGGCGAGATCGCCGCGGGCATCCTGCCCCCGGGCGTCCTGAACGTCATCACCGGCCACGGCATGCCGGTCGGCGCCGGGATCGTCGACGACCGGCGGGTCCGCCTGGTCTCGCTCACGGGCTCGGTCGCGACGGGCCGGCGGATCGCCGCCGCGGCCGCGGAGCGCCTGGCGATCACCCACCTCGAGCTGGGCGGCAAGGCCCCGGTCGTCGTCCTCGACGACGCCGACGTCGACGCCGTGGTCGAGGGCATCAAGGTCGGTGGGCTCTACAACGCCGGCCAGGACTGCACCGCAGCCTGCCGCGTGATCGCCACGCCGGGGGTCCACGACCGGCTGCTCGAGGCCCTCGTTCCCGCGTTCCAGGGCCTCGTCGTCGGCGAGCCGGGCGGCTCCCCGGGCGGGCCGCACCAGGACGACGTCGAGCTCGGCCCGGTCATCTCGGGTCCGCAGCGCGAGAAGGTCCTCGGCTTCGTCGACCGCGCCGCCGACGCCGGGGCGCAGGTCCTGACCGGCGGCAGCGCCGTCGGCGACCGCGGCTTCTTCGTCGCACCGACCCTGGTCGCCGGCCCCGCGCAGGACAGCGAGATCGTGCAGCGCGAGGTCTTCGGTCCGGTCGTCTCGGTCCAGCGGGCCGCCGACGCCGACCAGGCGCTCGAGTGGGCCAACGACACCGTCTACGGCCTCGCGGCGTCCGTCTGGACCCGGGACGTCGGCGCCGCGATGCGGTTCACGCGCGAGCTGCACTTCGGGTGCGTCTGGGTCAACGACCACATGCCCTATCTCTCCGAGATGCCCCACGGCGGCTTCGGCGAGTCGGGCTACGGCAAGGACCTCTCGGCGTACTCGCTCGAGGAGTACACGCGGATCAAGCACGTGATGGTCCGCCTCGACTGACCGGCCGGCGCCGGCCCCGGAGCCTGGCCCGGGGCCCCGGCGGGCGCCCCGGCCGGCCGGCGCCGCGCGCACAGCACGGCCCCGGGGTCCCGGCGGGGCCGGATCCGAGCGGGGACGCGCCACGGTCTCAATCGTTTCTCACGATGCGGACGCCGGACGCAACTACCGTCCTGCGGGACAGATCCGCCGTCGGGGCGGGTCGCGAACTCCCCGGAGCGTCCCGTGAAGCAGCACCTCCTGAAGGCCTCGATCGTCGCCACGTTGAGCGCGGTCGCGTTCACCGGCTGCGGCGGCGACGACGGCGGAGAGGGCGGCGGTGGGGGCGACGAGTTCGCCGCGTTCACCACGCAGGACGTCCAGCAGCGCTTCAAGGAGCTCGCCGGCATCGACCTGCGGGTGATGGGCTCCTCCGGGCAGGGGACGGACACGCTCAGCCTGCCGAGCGGTGGCACGGACTCCACGAGGATCCGCCAGCGGTACGGCAGCTTCCTCATCACCGTCTCCAACGACGAGGAGAGCTTCAAGCGGCGGCGGGAGTTCGCGTCGTCCACCGGGACCGAGAAGGTCGTCAAGAACGTCGTGCTCCGCGGCATCGGGTCCGACGACGTCGAGTTCCAGCGCGTGGCCCGCATCGTCGGCTCCCTCGGCACGCCCGTCGCCCAGGTGCGGCTGGCGCCCGAGGACACCCCGTGCTCCAAGCTCGGGATCGACCCCGACGGCGGCACGGGGAAGACGGGCACCTGCCTCGACCGGCAGCAGACCGTCACGGTCGTGGACGCGAAGGGCCCGCTGGAGCTGCCGCTGGCCACCGTGGGCTCGCTGGACCAGAAGATCGGCCGGACGCTGACGTCGAAGCGCTTCGGCACGACCCGCCGCGTCCGTGCCCAGGGCGCGTTCGTCGCCGTGCGCGTGAAGATCGAGAACACCTCGGACGCGCCGCTGACCGGCCTGCGGCCCGACCTCGTCATCAACGGCCGCCGCTACGGTGCGGACACCCGCAACGGCTACTACCTGGACTCCGACGCGTTCCCCATGCAGCCGGGCGCCACCGCGCGCGCGACGTTCCTCTTCGACGTCCCCCGCACCGCGGACGACCCACGAGAGGGCGGGGCGCTCGAGTTCGCCTCGGACGGCGAGAGCTACACCTCGCCCGAGAACGCCGGGGTCGTCGGGCGCATCCGCCTGTCCCCGGGCACCGGCTCGACGTCGGGCGACGCCAGCCGGTGACGCCGGCGGGCCCCGTCCCGAGCCGCCTGAGCGCTCGGGGCCGGCGGCCCCGTGGGGCTACGGCGTCGTCCCGTCGGACGGCGCCGTCGGGTCGTCCGTCGTCGTCCCCTGCTCGAGGGCGTCGACCCGGGTGGCCAGGTCGCTCAGCTGACTCTCGAGCCCGCTGGTGTCCGGGGCCTCCGTCGCCTCGGTGGTGGTCGTCTCGCCGGACGAGGAGCCTGCCGCGGCGACCGACTTCTGCAGCGCGGTGATGTCGTCCTGCAGGTCCGAGACGTCGCCCTTCGTCGCGCGGTCGGCGACGCGGTCCTCCAGCCGATCGACGCTCTTGCGCAGCGCCGCCGGGGTGCGGGCGCCGGAGGAGGAGTCGTCGTCGCCACCGGACACGAGCGCCCACGCCGCGACGCCGAGCGCCACGACGGCGAGGACCGCCAGCGCCGTCATCCACGTGCGCAGCGAGCGGACCTGCTGCTCCAGGGCGTAGAGCTGCGGATCGCCCGGAGCCGCGGCGAGCGGGCGCTCGCCGGTCGGCGGACCGGCGCCCGGGGGCTGCGCCTGGCGCTCGCGAGGCCGCGGGGGACCGGGCTCCCGCGGCGGCATGGGCAGCCGACGCGTCGGTGGATCCTCGTCGTAGCTCATGGCCGACCCGTACCCGCCGCCGCGCCCGGGACACGAACGGGCGCGGTCGTGCGTCCGCCCGGCCCGTTGCCGGCGTCAGTCCGCCGCGCCGGCGCCCGCCGCGACGTGCCGCCGCCCGGCCCGGCCCGGCGCGACCGGGTCGGCCGCGCGGGCCGCGTCCCCACCGGACCCCCGCCGCGGGCCCTTCTGCATGCGCCCGACGCGGACGACGATCGCCGCGAGCAGCACGATCATCAGGAGGATCGACAGCAGCACGGTCAGCGTCGCCGCGGTCCAGAGCCACGTCGCGACGCCCGGCTTGCGCTCGATCTGCATCAGCGCGCGGTCGGCGACCATCGGGCGGGTGACCTGGGCGCGGGCCGGGAAGCCGCCGAAGGCGATGGCCGGATCGGCCGCCATGCGGATCGGGGCGGACAGCATCGTCCGGCCCTCCTGCACGCGCACGAACGACTTCCAGGTCCCCGTCAGCGGGACCGGCGAGGTCGAGACGTACGACCCGTCGCCCTGGCGCCGCAGGTCGTCCAGGTACCGCCCCTTGCCCTGCCAGCCCAGCGCGGAGACGTACATCGCGTCCTCCGTGTCGACGTTCGAGAACGAGACGCGCAGGTCGCCGACGGTCTGCGGGCCGCCCGTCCCCGGCACGTCGGCCTGGCGCAGGTTCGAGAGCGCCATCGTCACGCGCGCGTCCTTCGGCGTGGTGGCGAGGAACGCGTTGACGCCCAGGGCGATCACGAGCAGGCCCGCGGCGGACGCCACGACGAGCGGACGACGCAGGACCGGGCCGCGGCGCGACGGGGCCAGCGTGCCCTGGAGCGCCTGCGCCATGAGGGCGCCGAGGACACCGCCGGCGACCCCGGCGAGGATCGCGACGGGGACGCCCTCGGGCAGCATCGCGGGCGTCCACGGGATCGGCATGATCGCGTGGGTCCAGGCGTACTCCGAGGCGAAGCCGACGGTGCCGATCAGGACGCCGGCGACCGCGCCGAAGCGGACGGGGCTGCGCCAGGCGCCCCGGATGGCGAGCAGCTCGACGATCAGCACCTCGACCACGAACAGCGGCATGCCCGGCGCGGTGACCTCGAGCGGGCCGCCGATCATCAGCGACATGAAGACCTGCATCGGTGCCCAGATGGCGAGCGCCAGGAGCGCCGAGCCGCGGCCGCCCCAGATCCGCGCCAGGACGAGCGCCTGACCGGCGCCCAGGGCGAGCAGGAGCGGGTGCCAGACCATCCGGTACTGCGGGACGCCCCAGTTGAACTCGTGCAGCGACGCGGCCCAGAGGTAGAGGAAGATCGCGGCCAGCAGCGCGGGCAGCGGGCGCATCAGCGCGTTCTTCCCGTTCGCCGGCTCGCGGCCGACGGAGCGCGCGCCCTCGACCAGCAGGAGGACGCCGGCGGTGCCGCCCACGGCGGTGCCGGCGACGATCATCAGGTGCGTCGGGCCCCAGAGGGTCACGTCCTGCCCGAAGGTGCGGTGCCACAGGTCGTCGAGCGGGAACGCGGCGAAGCCGAACGCGCCGCCGGCCAGCAGCAGGACGCCGCCTGCGGGAAGCGGCCACAGCCCCCTGATCCGCAGAGCGACCGGCGACGAGCGCGCCGGGTTCTTCGGCGCCATGCCGATGGCGAGCAGCCCCATCTGGAAGACGCCGAAGAGGCCGACGAGCAGCGGGTAGTGCGCCGTCGTGCCGAGCGGGCCCTCGTCGCGGCCGACGTCGATGTGCAGACCGATGTCCCAGGTCGCGCCCAGGATGATGATCGTGGCGAACGCGACGGTGGAGATGCCGGGGACCGCTGCCCAGCCGGGGATCCCGATCGTGCGCTCCGCCAGCGCCGAGAGCGCGCGCAGCGGCTTGGCGCCACCGGCGCGGTAGCGGGCGATCAGGAGCAGCATCAGCAGCGTGACGCCGGTCGTGGCGGCCGCGACGATCGCGATCTGGTCCAGTGGCGCGCCGCCGCCCTCGGAGCGTGCGGCGGCCTTTGCGAGAAGTGGGCTCATGGTGCGGGCGATCCGGCTGGGGAACAGGGCGGCCGAGGTGCCTACGGAGTCGTAGGTACGGGACCGTAGGCGGAGTTGTACCACCGGTAGCAATTCCCCGCCACTGGCATTTCGAGCTAACTGATGTCAATATCAGTTGCATGAGCACGACGCAGAAGGCCAGCCACGCCGGGGCCGCGGAGCTGCGCCGTTCCGCGCAGGACCACCTCTGGCTGCATTTCACGCAGATGTCCGACTTCGAGAAGCGGCCGCTGCCGATCATCGTCTCGGGCGACGGCTGCCACCTGACCGACGTCGACGGCAAGCGCTTCCTCGACGGCCTCGCCGGCCTCTTCGCCGTGCAGATCGGCTACTCGCACGGCGAGGAGATCGGCGAGGCGGCGGCCGCCCAGATGCGCGAGCTGCCCTTCTACACGAACTGGAACTACGCCCACCCGCGTGCGATCGAGCTCGCGGAGGAGGTCGCGTCGCTCGCGCCGGAGAACTTCAACCGCGTCTTCTTCACCTCGGGCGGCGCCGAGTCCGTCGAGTCCGCGTGGAAGATCGCCCGGCAGTACCACGCGCTCAACGGCGAGCGCCGTTGGAAGGCCATCGGGCGCGACGTCGCCTACCACGGCACCACGATGGGCGCGCTGTCGATCACGGGCGTCGAGTCGATCCGCAACCCCTTCGAGCCGCTCGTCCCGCAGGTCTCCCACGTCCGCAACACGGACCGCTTCCACCGTCCCGAGGGCGAGACGGAGGAGCAGTTCACCGCGATGCTGCTCGACGACATGGAGCACCGGATCCTCTCCGAGGGCCCCGAGACGATCGCGATGGTCATCCTCGAGCCCGTGCAGAACTCCGGTGGCGCGTTCACGCCGCCGAAGGGCTACTTCCAGGGCGTCCGGGCCCTCTGCGACGAGTACGGGATCCTGCTCTGCGCCGACGAGGTCATCACCGGCTTCGGGCGCCTCGGCGACTGGTTCGGCTCGCTGAAGTACGACATCCGCCCCGACCTCCTGACGTCCGCCAAGGGCCTCTCGTCGGCCTACGCCTCGATCGGCGCGCTGCTCGTGTCGGACAAGGTCGCCGAGCCGTTCTACGGCCACGAGCAGATGTTCAAGCACGGCATCACCTTCGGCGGGCACCCGGTCCAGGCCGCGATCGCGCTGAAGAACATCGAGATCATGAAGCGCCTGGACGTCGTCGGGCACGTGAACCGCGAGCAGGACGCGTTCCGCCGCACGCTCGAGCCGCTGCTCGACCTGCCGATCGTCGGCGACCTGCGCGGGACCGGGTTCTTCTACGCGCTCGAGCTCGTCAAGGACAAGGACACGAAGCAGGGCTTCTCCTCGTCCGAGGGCAAGGACCTGCTGCAGAACTTCCTCTCCGACCGCCTCTTCGACGCCGGCCTGATCTGCCGCGCGGACGACCGCGGCGAGCCGGTCATCCAGGTGTCCCCGCCGCTGGTGGCCGACCAGGCGATCTTCGACGAGATGACGGGCATCCTCGGCGAGGTCCTGACGGAGGCCACCGCGCGGGTCAAGGCGATGCCGTCGGGCTCGGTCGGCGACGAGCTGCGCGCGGGCAACCAGAGCGCCCAGGGGTGAGCCCGCAGCGGCACGGACGCCCCCTCCGGGTGCCCCGTGCCGCGCCGCAGGCCGACCCGGTGTCGACCCGAGACGCACGGGGCGGGGCCCGGCCTTCTCTCCTAGCGGCGGTGCAGGCTCTTGGCGATCGCGTACATCTCCGCGCCGTCGAGCTCGTCGGTCAGGGTGTTGGTGATCCAGTACGTGCCGCCGCCGTCCGGGTCGCGCCAGAACAGCCGGTGCACGCGGCGCCCGACGTACTGGACGCTCCACGTCCGGCCGCCGATGCGGACGACGTCGCTCGCCAGGTCCAGGGCGGGCGGGGCCTTCCAGCCCGTGCCCTGGATGCCGTAGGCCTGGCCGGTCGCCGTCCGGGCGACGACGCGGTAGGCCGGCCACCCGCCGCGGCCCCGCGGTCCGGCGATCCGGTAGCCGCGGCCGGCCGCGAGGTCGTAGCCCGCCGATCCGGGCCGCAGGTCGGGGACGAAGACCGCGAGGCGCCCGGCGCCGCGGGCCACCCGACGGGCGACCGCCCGGGCCCCGGCGACGTCGCGCACGAGCGAGGACGGGCTGCTCGTCCGCAGCCGTCGGCCGCGCCCGGGCAGCACGGCGGGGCGCCCGGTGCGCTCCTCCACGGGGGTCTTCTGCGCCGGCAGCCGCGGGTCCAGGAAGCGGTCGCGGGCCCGTCGGAGCGCCGCCTCCGAGGCGAGCACGTCGCCCGACCCGTCGGTCGCGTCGCGGATCCCGTCGATCTCGACGCGCGCGGTCGGGCGCCCGACGACGTAGACCGCGAGCCGCACGAGCTCCGCGAGCCCCTCGCGCGTCCCGGCGTCCTTCCCGATCAGCCGCGCCAGCCGGGGCAGCAGCCCGCCGTCGAGGACCGCGAGCGGGTCGATCTGCGTGCGGGCCTCGGTGAGGAAGTTCGCCTGGCGCGCCTCGCGGACGAAGTCGCTGTCCCCGATCCGGTAGCGCACGTAGGCCAGGGCGTCCTCGCCGCACAGCCGCGCGTAGCCCGCGGGCTGGTCGATCTCGGCGTGCCCGGCGCCCGGTGGGACGAGGTAACGCCGGTCGACGTCGGCGTAGAGGCAGCCCAGGGCGTTGACGATCTTCGCGAAGGTCCCGAAGCGGACGGAGAGGACGTCGTCGATCTCGAACGGGTCGTCCTCCGTGCCGAGCACCTCGGTCCCGACGATCTCGGTCAGCCGGCGCTGCCCGCCCTGGAACCACGCCTGGTTCAGCTTGTCCCGGTCGCGCCCCCCGAGCGCCTCGACCCGCAGGTCGCGGGGCAGGGAGAGCATCGCGGTCGCCTTCGCCCGCGGGTCCAGCCGGACGAGCAGCATCGTGTCGGAGCGCGTGCGGGCGTTCGGTCCGTCCGCGAACCGGCGGTCCAGCCCGGCGAGCAGGATCGTGCGCGCCTCGCCGGGGTCGGGCAGGTCGACGGCGGGGAGCGGGGTCGTCTGCGGCGCGTCGGGCGTCGCGTCGCCGACGGAGTCGTCCCCTCCCCCGCAGCCGGCGAGCGCCGCCGGGGCGGCCACGGCGAGCACCGCGGTCACCAG
Source organism: Patulibacter sp. (assembly GCF_030655195.1). Taxonomy (GTDB): domain Bacteria; phylum Actinomycetota; class Thermoleophilia; order Solirubrobacterales; family Solirubrobacteraceae; genus Patulibacter. The sequence continues at coordinate 22,049 of NZ_JAURWA010000128.1, forward strand.
CACCGGCACGAGCCGGCGGGCGAGCGCGGGTCGGCCGCAGCGGGGTGGCCGACCGGCCGGGCGCTGCGGGCTCACGCGGCGTGCCGGACGACGACGGCGGTCTGCTGGGACGACGGCGACGGCACGCGATCCCATCAGACCACATGCCTGCGCGCGCAGGGAACGGGCACCGGCCGACCATGAGCGCCTCCGTGTCGCATTGGTTCTCGGCCCTCGGCGGCGACGCCGGGATGCCCGCCGCCCGACCGCCGCTGGACGGCGACCGACGCGTCGACGTCTGCATCGTCGGCGGGGGCTACACGGGCCTCTGGACCGCGTACGAGCTGCGGCGCACGCACCCGGAGCTCGAGGTCCTCGTCGTGGAGCGCGAGGTCTGCGGCTTCGGCGCGTCGGGGCGCAACGGCGGCTGGGTGCAGGGCGCGCTGGCCGGCGACCCGTCGACGTGGACGGGCCGCGGCGACCCGGAGGGCGCCCGGCGCATGCGGGCCGCGATCCGGTCGACCGTCGGCGAGATCGCGTCGGTGGTGCAGGCCGAGGGCATCGCCTGCGACCTGCTCGTCGGCGGCACGCTGACCATCGCCCGCTCCGCCGTGGAGCTCGATCGGCTGCGCGAGCTGGAGCACGCCGCCCGCCGGGACGGCCTGTGGGACGAGGGCGAGGACGCGCTCCTCGGCCCGGACGAGGTCGCCGCACGCGTGCGGATCCCCGGCGCCGTCGGCGCGCTGTTCGACCCGGCGTGCGCGCGGGTGCAGCCGGCAGCGCTGGCCCGGGGCCTGGCCGACGCCGTCGAGCGGGCCGGAGCGACGATCGTCGAGGGGACGGCGGTGACCGCGATCGAGCCGATCCGCGGGACCGTCCCCGCCGTCGCCCGCACGGACCACGGGGACGTCCACGCCCGCTGGGTCGTCCGCGCGACGGAGGGCTACACCCCGGAGCTGCCCGGCGAGCGCCGCACCCTCGCGCCGATCACGAGCTCGATGATCGTCACCGAGCCGCTCGGCGCCGAGCGGTGGGCGCAGGTCGGCTGGGACGGCGCGGAGACGATCCTCGACGCCGGCCCGCTCTACCACTACCTCCAGCGCACGGCCGACGGCCGGATCGCCATCGGCGGGCGCGGCGTGCCGTACCGCTACGGCTCGCGGACGGACCGCGAGGGCCCGGTGCCCGCGTCGACCGTCGCGACGCTGCGCGACGGCCTCGTCCGGCTCTTCGGGCCCGCGCTGACGGACGTCGCCGTCGACGACGCGTGGCACGGCGTCCTCGGCGTCGCCCGCGACTGGACCCCGTTCGTGACGGCGGACAGCGCGACCGGGGTGGCCTCCGCCGGCGGCTACGTCGGCGAGGGCGTCGCCGCATCGAACCTGGCCGGCCGCACCCTGCGCGACCTGCTCGTCGGGCGCCGCTCGGACCTCGCGGCGCTGCCCTGGGTGCTGCCGCCCGGCGGCCGGCCGCCGCGCTGGGAGCCGGAGCCCTTGCGCTGGGCGGGCGTCCGCGGCGTCTACGGCCTGCTCGGCCTGGGCCAGGAGATCGAGCGCCGGACGGGCCGCCCCTCGCGGGTCACGGCCCTGGCCGAGCGGATCTCGGGGCACTGAGGCCCCGCGGTCCGCTCAGTCCGCAGCGCCCGCCGGGTGGCGCCGCAGCTCGGTGCGGGCGATCGCGCGCTTGTGGACCTCGTCCGGGCCGTCGGCCAGGCGCAGCGTGCGCTGGTGCGCCCACATCATCGCCAGCGGGAAGTCGTCGGAGACCCCGCCGCCGCCGTGGACCTGGATCGCGCGGTCGATGATCTTCTGCGCGATCTGCGGCGCGGCGACCTTGATCGCCGCGATCTCCGTCTTCGCGTGCTTGTTGCCGACGGTGTCCATCAGCCACGCGGTCTTCATCGCCAGCAGCCGGATCATCTCGATGTCGATCCGCGCCTCGGCGATCCAGTCCTGGATGTTCGCCCGCTCGCTGACCGGCCGCCCGAAGGTCACCCGCTCCTGCGCGCGGGTGCACATGAGCTCGAGCGCCCGCTCGGCCGCGCCGATGGAGCGCATGCAGTGGTGGATGCGACCGGGTCCGAGGCGCGCCTGCGCGATCGCGAAGCCCTCGCCCTCCCCCTTGAGGATCGCGTCGGCGGGCACCCGCGCGTCGTCGAAGCGGACCTCGGCGTGGCCCTCGCGGTCCATGTAGCCGAAGACCGGCAGACCGCGGACGACGGTGACGCCGGGCGTGTCCATCGGCACGACGAGCATGCTCTGCTGCTTGTGCGGCGCCGCGTCGGGCGCGGTCTTGCCCATGACGATCAGGACCTGGCAGTTCTGGTGCAGCGCGTTGCTGGTCCACCACTTGCGGCCGTTGAGGACGTACTCGTCGCCCTCCCGCTCGATCCGCATCGAGATGTTCGTCGCGTCCGACGACGCCACGTCGGGCTCGGTCATCGCGAAGGCGGAGCGGACCTCGCCGAGCAGCAGCGGCTTGAGCCAGCGCTCGCGGTGCTCCTCCGAGCCGAACAGCTCGAGGACCTCCATGTTGCCGGTGTCCGGCGCGTTGCAGTTGAAGACCTCGGGCGCGAAGTGGACCCGGCCCATGAGCTCGGCCAGGGGGGCGTACTCCGCGTTGGTGAGGCCCGGCCCCCACTCGGACGCGTGGGGGTGGAAGAGGTTCCAGAGACCCGCGTCCTGCGCGGCGGTCTTCAGGTCCTCGAGGATCTGCGGCTGGTGGTGCGGGTCGCCCGAGGCGAGCATCTGCTCGTGGTAGACGGCCTCGGCCGGGTAGACCCGCTCGTCCATGAACGAGCGCAGCCGCTCCTGGTACTCGGCGGAGCGGTCGGTGGGTGCGAAGTCCATGCCTCGACGCTACCTCAGACCCCGCGGCCACCGGGACACGGCCCCGGCGGCCCGGGGCCGACACGGGCGGGGCCCGGTCTCAGCGCCCCTTCCAGACCGGGTCGCGCCGCTCCTTGAACGCGATGGCGCCCTCGCGCGCGTCCTCCGAGAACAGCACCGGGCCGGCGATCTCGCCCTGCTTCTCCCAGAACTCCTGCTCGCCCCAGTCGCCCTGGGCGTGCAGGATGCGCTTGGACGACGCCAGACCGAGCGGCCCGTTCGGCACGATCCTCGCGGCCAGCTCGAACGCGGCGTCCAGCGCGCCGCCCGCGGGCGTGACCCGGTTGACGAGCCCCACCTCGTAGCCGCGCCGCCCGGTGATCGGGTCGCCGGTCAGCGCCATCTCCATCGCCACCCCCATCGGGATGCGCTCCGGCAGGCGTCTGAGCGCACCACCCGCGGCCACGAGCGAGCGCTTGACCTCGGGGATGCCGAGCTTCGCGTCCTCCGCTGCGACGAGCAGGTCGGCACAGAGCGCGATCTCGAGGCCGCCCGCGACGGCGAAGCCCTCGACGGCGGCGATGACCGGCTTGGCGGGCCGCTGCTGCGCCATCCCGGCGAAGCCGCGCTCGGGGTCGAACGGCAGCTCGCCCTTGGCGAACGCGGCCAGGTCCATCCCGGCCGAGAAGCCCTTCCCGGCCCCGGTGAGGATGCCGACGATGAGCTCCGGGTCGTCCTCGAGCTGCCGGATCGCCGCTCCGATCGCGTCCGAGACGGCCTTGTTGACGGCGTTGCGCTGATCGGGCCGGTTGATGGTGATGAGGAGCACCGCGTCGCGGCGCTCGACGAGGACGGGCTGGTCGGTCATGGCGCGATGCTACCCGAGAGTAGGAGGTGCCACATCTCACTTCAGCGGCCGCGACTCCCGCTCCGGCGACGGTCGGCGGCGCTAGTCTCCGCGCATGCGCGAGGTCGCCGACGACGTCTTCCACCTGCCCCTGGCTCCGCGCAACAGCGTGAACGCCTACCTGATCGGCGACGTGCTCGTCGACGCGGGCGTGGCGCTCCAGGCGGGTCGGGTGCTCTCCGCGGTGCGCGGCCGGGTCGTCACCCAGCACGTGCTGACGCACGCCCACCCCGATCACGCCGGCGGGACCCGCAAGGTCGTCGACGCCCTGCGGATCCCGGTCCGGGCCGGCGCGCGCGACCTGCCGGCGCTGCACGCCGGGCAGAGCGCGCTCGAGCTCCCCGGGCCGCTCCGGGCCCTCGGTCGCCGCTTCGGCAGCTTCTCCGCCGTGCCCGAGGCCGCGGCGCTGCGTGCGGGCGACGTCGTGGGACCGGACTTCGTGGTGCTCGACACCCCGGGCCACAGCGCGGGTCACGTGAGCTTCTGGCGCGAGCGCGACGGCGTGCTGATCTGCGGCGACGTCGTCAACAGCATGGACCTGAAGACGACGATCCCCGGCCTGCGGGAGCCGCCGAAGCCGCTCACGCCCGACCCGGCCCAGAACCGCCAGTCGATCCGCACCCTCGCGGACCTCTCGCCGCGCCTCGTGCTGGTCGGCCACGGCCCGCCGGTGACGAACGCCGCCACGCCCTTCCGCGAGTTCGCCGGCCGCCTGCCCCAGGACTGAGGCCGACCCCGGACACGGGACGGGCGGCCCGTGGCCGCCCGTCGGTGTGGCGGGCCTCATCGCCCGCGAAGCTGGATGCCGCCGGGGCTAAGGGGCAGCCGGAGGAGACCTTGACGCGCCACCAGCCGCCGAGGATCCCGACGAGGCCGAAGCGCGGGACGACCTCGTAGACGCGGCAGCCGCGCTCGGCGAGGTCCGACGTCTCCAGCCGCGTGTGCTTGTACGCGGCGGGGTCGCGGTACATCTCGCGCAGCAGCACCCGGTTGTGGAGCTCCTCGGTGCGACGCGCCTCGACCTCGGTCAGGCGGGCGACGAGCTCGTCGCGCCGCCGCTCGAGCTCGCCGAGGGACTGGAGTCGCGCGACGCCCGCGGGGGCGGCGAGGACGTCGGTCTGCAGGCGCCCTCGGGCACCGGCCAAGAGGTCGTCGGCGACGGCGATCGAGAGCTGCTGCTCCAACCGCGCGACCTGGCGGCGCAGCGTGCGGCGAGCGGCGTGCTCGTCCTGCTCTAGGGCCCGGTCGGGCAGGGACGGAACGACGGGGAGCCGCTCCGTGGCTGGTGCGGCGAACGGCGCCACGGGCTCCTCGTCGACCAGCTCGAGTCCTTCGATCCCGCGCATACCCACCTCCTCCACGTCGCCTTCCGTCCTTCGACCGTAGCAGCGCGCGTCGGTGGCGTCGACCGGCAACCGACACGTGAGCCGACGCCGTACGTGACGCGGGTCCGATCCGATCCACGGTGTCCCGGATCGGTCGGCGGGCGACACCGTGCGACGTCGGACGGCGCCACCGACCGGCGATGGGGCCGGGGCGGGCCGCGGGTCGCCCCGCCTCAGGCGATCCGCAGGAGCTTGCGACAGGTGTTGAGCGACTCCTGCACGTCGAGCGCCGGGACGCCCGGCACCTGCAGGACGTAGAGGACGACGCGCCGCGTGGTCGGGCCGACGGCGAACGGCGGGGCGAGCGGCTCGAAGATGCGGGCGACGGGCCGGTCGGCGTCGGCGATCACGAGCTCGCCCTTCGCCAGCGGCCGGACCTGACCGGCCGTCCACAGCTCCTCCCCCGTCCGGGCGCCGCGCACGCCGAGCGGGCCCGACAGCGCGGCGGCGTCGGCCGCCCAGACGGCGACGCCGGTCTCGAGCAGGCCGACGAGGAGCGCGTCCCCGGGCATCCCTCCCGGGACGAAGCCGCCGCTCCACAGGCGGTCGAACAGCGCCTGCTCCAGCGGGGGTCGGCGGACGTCGGGGTCCAGCCCGAGCTGTCGGTAGAACGCCCGGTGCAGCGCGGGGACGGGCAGCTGCCGGACGCGCAGCGCGTAGGGGCCGGTGATGCGGTTGGCGAGGTCCGTCAGGCGGTGGACGACCCACGGCGCGGTGCGGGTGGGCCGGCAGGGGACCTCGACCGTGACGAGCGCGAGACCCGGGAACTCGTCCTCGATCTCGGCCTCGATCCAGCCGAGCTGCGCGGGGCCCTCGCCCTCCTCGGCCGGTGGGTCGTCCGGGAGGCCCGCCATCGGTCCGGCCTAGAGCTCGAAGAGCTTGAGGGCGGGCTCGCGGTCGCCGCGCAGGACGTCCAGGTCGACCTCGACCCAGCCCAGCCCGCGGCTCTCCGCGAGGACGCGGGCCTGGGGCTTGATCGACTGCGCCGCCAGGACGCCCTTGATGTCGCCCATCCCGGGGTCGTCCCGCATCCGCTCGAGGTAGCGCGAGAGCTGCTCGACGGCGTCGATCGTGCCCACCCGCTTGATCTCGACCGCGACCCAGCCGTCGTCCTCGTCGCGACACATCAGGTCGACGGGGCCGATGTCCGTCGGCCACTCGCGCCGCACCAGGCGGAAGCCGTCGCCGCAGTGGTGCGGCGCGTCGGCCAGGAGCTCCTGCAACTCGCGCTCGACGCCGGACTTCTCGAGCGCCGCGGCCTCCCCCATGTCGTGGAAGACGTCCGAGACGACCTCGGAGATCACGATGTCCAACCGGTCCTCGGTCGAGCCGGCGCGCTTGCGGACGACGATCTTCGACAGCGGCTCGTCGATCACCGCGGCCGCCGCGGCGGCGGCCTGGTCGGCGGCGGCGCGCTCGGCGGGCGTCGGCTCCTCCTCGACCAGCCCCAGGCCGGCCGCGGCGGCCCGGGCCTCGGTCACGGTGCGCACGCCGCCGAGGTCCGGGAAGCCCGAGGCGACCTCGGGGACGGGGACGCCGCCGCGCTCCAGCTCGATCACCGTCGGCGGTGTCATCCAGTTCTGCGGCTTGAAGCCGCCCGTGTCGGCGTGGACCATGACCGACCCGTCCGACTTGATCATCAGGAGGCGCAGGGCCTCGGGCAGCAGGGCCTCGAGGCGCCCGGAGTAGCGGACCTCGCAGCGGGCGACGATGAGACGCACGTCCGACACCGTACCCGGCAGGGCGGCCGGGACCGGGGCGGGTGACGACGGGGCCGCGGTGCGCCGGCGGCCGCGTCGGCGACGAGCACCCCGGGCGCGGCCGGATCGGCCGGTCGAGGGCGACGCCGACGGCCGGTCAGAGGTTCTGGCGACGGAACGACGCCCGGTACTCGCGACCCTGGATGCGGACGTCGTACCGGAACTCGACGCGGCGGCGCTCCTTGATCTGCGCCGTCCGCGTGTAGCTGCGGGTGAGGTCTCCGCCGCCGCCGTCCCCACCGATCACGACCCAGCGGCCGTTCCGTCGCTCCCAGCCCTTCGTGCTGGACTCGTGGAGGACCTCGCGACCGCCGAACCGGATCTCGATGCAGTACCGGTCGGGGTCCGCCCGCGTCGGGGTGACGACGACGCGGCCCGGCTCCCAGGTGCGGCGGCCGTCCTTGAAGCGGTACGACTCCCGCTCCCCGCGGTCGAGGGACTCCTTGCACGCGTCCGGCGGCTGCGCCGCCCCCTGGGCGCCCGCAGGCGCGGCGACCGCCCCGACCGCGGAGGGGACCGCGAGCGAGGCGAGGACGAGGGCGACGGACGGTCGGACGCGGCGCATCGCCCGGGATCTTCGCGGCGCCGTGCCGCTCGTGCGTGAGAAGTTCGTGAGGGAACGCGGCACGGGCCGCCGGGGCGGACCGCACCGCGATGGTGCGGCACCGCCCGGGCGCGGGACTACTTCGCCTCGAACGCCTTCACGGCCGCGACGCCGAGGTCCGGGTTGTCCGTGAACAGCGCGTCGACGCCGAGATCCAGCATCTGGCCCATGTAGCCCTGCAGGTCGCCGATGCCGGCCGGGTCGGCGCTCGACCGGCGCTCGAGCGGCAGGAACTGGTTCTCGCGACGGAACGTGTAGACGACGACCGGCAGCCCGGCGGCGTGGGCGTCCCGCACGAACGAGGTCGGGGCGAGCGAGGCTCCGGTGGTCGCGTCGCGGGGGATCACGTAGTCCGTGTTGGGCGAGACCGTGTCGGCGTACCGGGCGATGCCCTTCAGGCCCGCGGGGGTCGCGAGCTGCCCGTAGGTCGTGGTGCCGCCGGCGGCCACGACGTCGGCCGGGCTGCTCTTCGCCGCGTCGAGCAGCTGGACCGTGTGGACCTTCGACTCGCGGCGGATGAGCTTGAGGTTGGCGACCTCGAAGGACTGCACGATGACCGGCGCGCGACGGTCGTCGAGGCGGTTCTTCCGGAGCGTGCGCAGGACGGCCGACTCCTGGTCGATGCCGACGGAGCGGAAGTACGTCGAGTGCTTGATCTCGGGCGAGATCGCGATCGTGCGGCGCGTCGTGCGGCTGGCCTTCCTGGCGGTGTCGATGACCTCCTGGAAGGTCGGCACCTGGTACTTGCCGTCGTAGGCGGTGTTCGCCGGGCGGACGGCCGGGAGGCGCTCCTTCGCCCGCAGCGTCCGCAGCTCCTTCAGCGTGAAGTCCTCGGTGAACCAGCCGGTGTACGAGACGCCGTCGATCGTCTTCGTGCGCTTGCGGTCGGCGAACTCCGGCCGGGTCGCGACGTCGGTCGTGCCGCCGATCTCGTTCTCGTGCCGGTCGACGAGCTGCCCGTCCTTCGTCGAGACGAGGTCGGGCTCGATGACGTCGGCGCCCTGCTGGATCGCCAGGCGGTAGGCCTCGAGCGTGTGCTCCGGCCGGTAGCCGCTGGCGCCGCGGTGGGCGTAGACCACGCGGTTCTTCGCGGAGCCGAAGTCGGGCGCGCTGCGCTCCCAGGAGCGGGAGCCCTTGCCGGGCCCGGTCGGCTTGCCGGGCTTGGACGGCTTGCCGGGCTTGGTCGCCCCGCCGGGCCCGCCGGGCTTGTCGTGGCCCTGCGTGGGGCCGCCGTGGGAGGACCCGTGCCCCTGGCCGTCGCGGGCGTCGGCGGCCGCCGGGACCGCGAGTCCGAGCACGACGACGCCCGCGACGAGCGGTGCGGCCAGGCCGCGGCGGCGGGACCGGCGGCCGCCGGACGGGGTCGCGTCGGACGCGGGCGGAGGGACGGGAGCGTGGGGGATCATCCGGCCCAGTCAACCGCCGACGGGCCGCCGCGATGTGTCGCGGACGTGAAGGTGGCGGAACCGCGGGGAATCACGTGGAAGGGTTCGGCCGATCGCCCCGGGGCGCCAGGGGCCCGGTCGATCCGGTGCCACCCCGTGGCACAGGTTCGCCCCACCCCCTGTCGCCCATCCCGGCCCGACCAGGGGCCCGGTCGATCCGGTGCCACCCCCTGGCACAGGTTCGCCCCACCCCCCGTCGACCATCACGACCCGACCAGGGGCCCGGTCGATCCGGTGCCATCCCCTGGCACGGGTTCGCCCGCACCCCCCGTCGCCCATCACGACCCGACCAGGGGTCCGGTCGATCCGGTGCCACCCCCTGGCACAGGTTCGCCCCACCCCCGCCCCCACCCCCCGTCGGGCGCCACGACCCGACGAGAGCAGCGCCAAGGCCGCACCCGACGTGCCGCTCGGGCGGCCAAGCCGGCCCGCCCCCGGGCAGGCCCTCAGCCCGCGGCGGTCTGCAGCTCGCGCGGGATGCGCTCGCGCAGGCGGTCGCGCAGGTCGCGGACCTCGCGGTCCTCGGGCGCCAGGTCGAGCGCCCGGTCCGCCGCGGAGAGCGCATCGGTCGTGCGGTCGGTCCGGGCCAGAGCGTGGGCGTAGCGGGACCAGGCCCGGGCGCGCAGGGCCGGGGTGACGCCCGCGGGCGATTCGTCGTCGTCCTGGACCGCGGTGCCCGACGCCCCGGCGTCCGCCGAGCCCGCGCGCGCGTCGTCGGCACGCGATCCGCTCGCCCCGTCGGCCAGCCGCGTGGCCTGCAGGCACGCGTCGACCTGACGGCCGATGTCGCCGGCGAGGTGCGCGGCCAGCGCGAGGTCCAGCAGGCCCTCGACCGTCGGGTCCAGCTGCATGCCGCGCTCGAGCGCCACGAGGGCGCCTTCGCGGTCGTGCAGGCGCAGGCGCAGGCGCCCCAGCCGCGCCCAGGCGGCGCCGTCGGCCGGGGTCAGGCGCACGACACGGGCCGCCGACTCCTCCGCCTGGAGGTTGGCGCCCTGCGCCTCGTAGATCCGGGCGGCGAAGCGGTGCGGCGCGGGACGCTCACCCTCGGCGCGCAGCCAGTCGCGGACGGCGCGCCCGGCGGCGGGCAGGTCGTCGGCCTGGAGCAGCGCGACGGTCAGCATCCGCAGGACGGCGGCGTTGGCGGGGTCGGCGTCGCGGGCGTAGAGCAGGCGCTTGGCGGCGACCTTGAACTCGCCCTCGGCCATGGCGTGCTGCGCGGCGGTCATGAACCGCTGCACGCGCTCCGCGCCGGGGTCGGGCTTGGAGAAGTCGACGAACTGCAGCGTGCCGGCCGGAACCGTGCGCACGCCGAGGTGGAACGAGACGCGGGCGAACTGCAGGATCTCGTCGCCCTCGCCCGTGAAGTACACGCCGGTGACGTTGCCGACGCCCCACTCGGGGTACGACACGCAGCGGGCGTAGCGGTGGACGACCGAGTGGTCGGGCGTGCGGCTGCCGAACGGGTCGTGCTTCGCCCGGTCGCGGGTGGCCTGCTCGTTCTCGTAGGCGCGACGGCCGGCCTCCTCGCGCGCGGCGCGGGCGGCGGCGGCGTTGACCTTGACGGCGGTCGCAGTGACCTCGCCGCCGTGGGAGTCCTCGGCGAGCTTCTCGAGCCGGTCGGCCGCCTCGTTGATGCCCTTGAGGTGGCGCTCGTGCTCGAACTGCTTGCCCGGCGGGGCCAGGTCGGGGTGCCAGCGCTTGGCCAGCGAGCGACGGGCCTGCTGCACGTCGCGCTTGCCGAACGGGGGGCGCAGCTCGAGCAGTCCGAGTGCGTGCTCGATGTCGAAGACGGAACCGGCCACTGCATCCAGAGTACCGCGCCGCGACACCCCGCCAGGCAGGTCACGGGCCCTGGCACGGGCGTCCTCGAGGTGCTACGGGACGGCGCTCCGGGCGCCTGCGTGCCCGCGGACCGCGACGGTGCTCAGGCGGGGTCTCCGGGCCCCGACGCGGCGTCGACCACCGTCCGCAGCTCGGCGGCCAGCAGAGCGACCGGATCGAGGTCCATGTCGCCGAGGATCCCCGCCAGCTCGAGCCCGAGGAGTCCGTGGAGCCGGGTCCACGTGAGGACGCCGAGACGCAGCACGAGCGGGTCGGGGTCCTCCCCCGCACCGGTGCTCCCGCGGGACGCCGCCCAGCGCAGGAGCTGCTCGTCGAGGGCGTCGCGCGGCCGTCGCGGTCGCGGTCCGACGGCGATCGCCCCGATCGTCCGCAGCAGCACCTCCATCGCCCCCTGGATCGCGGCGATCGCCTCGTCGCCGTCCTCGTATCCCGCCGGCCGGAGCCCGAAGAGCAGGGCGTAGAGCTGGGGCTGCGCCGTCGCCCAGGTGCGGTACGCCTCGGCCAGCACCTCGAGGCGTCGTTCCGGGGTGCGCCTCCGGGCTCCGGCGTCGGCCTGTTCGAGCACGGCGGTGAGCTGGGCGTAGCCGTCGGTGACCAGAGCCGACAGGACCGCGTCGCGCGACGGGAAGTACCGGTAGATCGCCGGCCCGGACATCCCCATCGCCTTGCCGATGGCGTTCAGCGACAGCGCGGCCGCACCACCGTCGGCGACCTGACCGAGCGCGTGCTCCTTGATCTCCCCCAGCGTCTGTCGGCGCAGCCGCTCGCGGCGGGACCCCGCCGGCTCGGCGGACTCGGACGGGTCGGCGTTCGCGGGCACGGCCCCACCGTAACGGATCGACACTCTCGCGATTGGGTCTCCTTTGTGTTAGAACATCTAACCAAAGCAACAGCACCGAACAGCGAGACGACCATGCGCACCACCCAGATCGAACTGCCGGCCATCGGCGAACCCGAGACCCTCCGCGTCCGGGAGCGGGAGCTCCCCGCCCCCGGCGACGGCGAGGCCCTCGTCCGCGTCGAGGCCACGGGCGTCTCGTTCGCCGAGCAGCAGATGCGGCGTGGCAAGTACTACGACCAGCCGGCGTTCCCGTTCGTCCCCGGCTACGACCTGGTGGGGGTCGTCGAGCAGGTCGGCGCCGGGGTCCCCGACGTCGTGCCCGGCGACCGCGTCGCCGCCCTGACGAAGACGGGCGGCTGGGCCACCCACGTGCTCCTGCAGGCCCGCGACCTGGCGCCCGTGCCGGAGGGCCTGGACCCCGCCGCGGCCGAGACCGCGGTCGTCAACGGCCTCACGGCGTGGCGGATGCTGCACCGCACCGCGAAGGTGCGGGCCGGGGACACGGTGGTCGTGCTCGGCGCCGCCGGGGGCGTCGGCTCGTTGCTGGTGCAGCTCGCGATCGAGGCCGGGGCGACCGTCGTCGGCGTGGCCGGCGTCCGACAGCTCGACCGGGTGCGCGAGCTCGGGGCCATCCCGGTCGACCACCGCACCGAGGACGTCGCCTCCCGGGTCCGTGAGATCGCGCCCGAGGGCGTGGCCGCGGTCTTCGACCACGTCGGCGGTCCGGGACTGGTCCGCTCCTGGCGGATGCTCGGCCGCGGGGGCACGCTCGTCTCCTACGGGACGGCCGCCACGAAGGACCTCCCCGGCGATCCGCGGCTGCCGGTGCTCCGGCTCCTCGCCCGACTCCTGCTCTGGAACGCGCTGCCCAACGGCCGGCGCGCGTCGTTCTTCGACCTCTGGGCCGGCAACCGTCGGCATCCCGACCGCTACCGCCGCGAGGCCCGCGCGGACCTCTCCCACGTGTTCGCCCTGCTGCGCGACGGCCGCCTGACCGCCCAGATCGCCGCGGAGTTCGCGCTGGAGGACGCCGCGGCGGCGTTGCGCCTCGCGGAGGGCGGCGGCCTGACGGGCAAGGTGCTGCTGCGGCCGGCGGCGGCCGGCGGTGCCGGGTGACGCAGGCGCGGCCGCCTCGTCGTCGGACCCCGACCTGGCACCCTCGACGGATGAGCCCGAACGCCCCCGACGCCACCCCGAAGCCGCGGAGCCTCGGCACGGACGGCCCGGCGGTCTTCCCGGTCGGCCTCGGCTGCATGGGGATGTCGGGGATGTACGGACCGGCGGACCGCACCGAATCGATCGCGACGATCCACGCGGCCCTGGACGCCGGCGTGACGCTGCTGGACACCGGCGACTTCTACGGGATGGGCCACAACGAGCTGCTGATCGCGGAGGCGCTGAAGGGGCGCGACCGCGACGCCGTGCAGCTGAGCGTGAAGTTCGGGGCGCTTCGCGGTCCCGACGGCGCGTGGTTCGGCCACGACCCGAGCGCGGCGCACGCGAAGCACTCGCTGGCACAGTCGCTGGCGAAGCTCGGCACCGACCACGTCGACGTCTACCGCGCCGCGCGCCTGACCGACGACGTGCCGATCGAGGAGACCGTCGGCGCGATCGCCGAGATGGTGCAGCAGGGCTACGTCCGGCACATCGGCCTCTCCGAGGTCGGTGCCGACACCATCCGGCGCGCCCACGCCGTCCACCCGATCGCCGACCTGCAGATCGAGTACTCGTTGATCTCGCGCGGGCTCGAGGACGAGATCCTCCCGACCTGCCGCGAGCTCGGGATCGCCGTGACGGCCTACGGGGTCCTCTCGCGGGGGCTGCTCAGCGGCCACTGGACACCCGAGAGCGGGACCGCCGAGGGGGACACCCGGGCCATGTCGCCGCGCTTCCGCAAGCGCCACCTGCCCACGAACCTGGCGCTGGTCGACGCGCTCGCCGCGGTGGCCGGCGACCTCGGGGTCACGACCGCGCAGGTCGCGGTGGCCTGGGTGCTCAGCCGCGGGGAGGACGTCGTCCCGATCGTCGGGGCCCGCACCCGCGAGCGGCTGACCGAGACCCTCGGCGCGCTCGACGTCACCCTCGACGACGCGACGCTGGCCCGCATCGAGGAGGCCGTCCCCCGCGACGCGGCGTCCGGCGCCCGCTACCCGCACGCCCAGATGCAGCACCTCGACAGCGAGACGTCGGCGGGCTGAGACCGCGCTCGGGCCGGATCGAGACCCTCAGTCCGCCGCGATCGCCGGTGCCGACGCCCGTCGCACCGGCCGGTCCCGCAGCGCCATCTCCGCGTCGGCCGCGGCGAGGTACCAGCCGAAGGCGCGGTCGACGACCGGCTGCGGGGAGACGAGCTTGAAGCCGAGGGTCAGCAGGCGCGGCGGGATCCGTGGCATCACGCGTTGGAGCAGCAGGAGCCGGCGGAAGAACGCGGCACGCGTCTTCGAGAACGCCGCGTACGCGACCAGGGCCTCGTCGCGGGTCTGCGCACCGTCCAGGACCTTCGCGATCTCGCGCGCCGCGGCGATGCCGAAGAGGAACGCGGTGCGGATGCCCTCGCCCGAGACCGGGATGCAGTGGCCCGCGGAGTCGCCGCAGAAGAAGACCCCGTCCTCGGCCGCCGGGCGCAGGCGGTGCGGGAACCAGTTGCCCTGGTAGCGGACCGCGTCGACGTCGAGGCGCCGGGCGACCTCCTGGGTCGGCGCCTTGACGTGGTCGTGCGGGTCGTAGGAGCCGACCCCGACCCGCGACTCGCCGCCGGCCGGTACGCGCCAGGCGTAGCCGCGGGGGATCACCGAGCGGTCGATCCAGCAGTCCAGCGCGTCGTCCTGGGTCGCGGGATCGACGTCGGGATGGACCTCGAGGCCCCGGGAGAGCGGGGCGTCCGGTGGCTGGTAGTGCGGCGTGGCGAGCGTGCGGCGCCAGCCCATCGCGTCCACCACGATTGGTGCGGAGACGTCGCCGCGGTCCGTGTGGACCACGTGGCCGTCGGCCGTGCGGGTCCGCCCCTGGACCTTCGCCGTGACGAACCGCGCATCGCCGCACTGGTCCCACAGCTCGTGGCAGAGCGTGCGGTAGTCGAAGCTCGTCCAGGTCCACGGCAGGCGGTAGCGCGCGGAGCCGTGGGGGGTCGTGAAGGACATGTGCGGCAGCTCGGAGCGCCGGGCCTCGTGGATCCCCAGCGCGTCGAGCCACGGGGTCGGCACCGCGCAGGCCGAGGTCTGCCGCTCGCCGATCTCGTAGCGGTCCAGCAGCAGGACGTCGTGGCCGAGGCCCGCGAGCTCGCGGGCGAGCGCGAGGCCGGCGAAGGAGGCCCCGCAGACGAGGACGTCGGCCGCGTCGCCGTCGATCGACGTGCGCTCGGCACCGCGGAGCGTGGCGCGCCTGGGACTCATGGCCCCGAGGCTATCCCCCGCTCACGATCCCGCGGGGCTCGCGAGCGCCAGTCCCACGATGCCCGCCGCGATCAGGGCGATGCTGACGAGACGCAGGGCCGCGGCCGACTCGCCCAGGAACGCGATCCCGACGATGGCGGTCCCGACCGCGCCGATGCCGGTCCAGACGGCGTAGCCGGTCCCGACCGGGAGCGACCGCAGCGCGAGGGCCAGGAGCGCCATGCTGGCGACGAGCGCGACGACGAAGGCGACGGTCTCCGGCAGCTTCGAGAAGCCCTCGGACCGCTTCAGGGCGAGCGCCCAGACCACTTCGAGCAGGCCTGCGGCGATCAGCGAGATCCACGCCATGGTGGTGTCCCTTCGAGGCGCCGTCGTCGTGCCGGGTACGGCGCGTCCTCTCGTCCGGGCGGGCCCCATCGGGGTCGCCGGTCGACCGTAGCACCGGGGGCCGACCCCCGCCGCGTCCCGGATCGCCCCGCACGCCGCGTTCGAGAACCGTCCGATCCCCGGTACCGTTGGGGGAATGAGCACGCAGTTCGTCTTCTCGATGTACCAGCTGACCAAGGTGCATCCTCCGGACAAGACGGTGTTCAAGGACCTGTCGCTGTCCTTCCTGCCGGGCGCCAAGATCGGCGTCCTGGGCATCAACGGCTCGGGCAAGTCCTCCCTGCTGAAGATCATGGCCGGGACCGACACCGACTTCGACGGCGAGGCCACGCTGCTGGCCGGCGCGACGGTCGGGATCCTGGAGCAGGAGCCCAACCTCGACGAGTCCAAGACGGTCCACGAGAACGTCATGGAGGGCCTCTCCGAGCTCAAGGGCCTCGTCACGAGGTTCAACGAGCTCGCGATGAACTACTCGGACGAGACGGCCGACGAGTTCGCCCGCCTGCAGGCCGAGATCGACGCCGCCGACGCGTGGGACCTCGACGCCAAGGTCGAGTACGCGATGGACGCGCTGCGCTGCCCGCCCGGCGACTGGAACGTCGTCGACCTCTCCGGCGGCGAGAAGCGCCGCGTGGCGCTCGCCCGCCTGCTCCTGCGCGCACCCGACCTGCTGCTGCTGGACGAGCCGACCAACCACCTCGACGCCGAGTCCGTCGCCTGGCTGGAGCGCCACCTCGAGGCCTACAAGGGCACCGTCGTCGCGGTGACCCACGATCGTTACTTCCTGGACAACGTCGCCGGCTGGATCCTCGAGCTCGACCGTGGCCGCGGCATCCCCTTCGAGGGCAACTACTCCGGCTGGCTCGACAACAAGGCCAAGCGCATGGCCATGGAGAAGCGCACCGACGTGGCCCGCCAGAAGCGGATCAACGAGGAGCTCGACTGGTCGCGCAAGAACCCCAAGGGCCGCCAGGTCAAGCAGAAGGCCCGCCTGAACAACCTCGACGAGCTGATGAAGGAGCAGTCGGCGATGCGCCTGGACGAGACGCGCATCACGATCCCGCCCGGACCGCGCCTGGGCGACACCGTCATCGAGGCCAAGGGCCTCTCCAAGGCGTTCGGCGACAAGCTGCTGTTCGAGGACCTCTCCTTCACGCTGCCCCCGGGCGGCATGGTCGGCGTCATCGGCCCCAACGGCGCGGGCAAGTCGACGCTGTTCAAGCTGCTGACCGGGCTCGAGAAGCCCGACACCGGCGAGATCAAGCTCGGCGAGACCGTCGACCTCTCCTACGTCGACCAGTCGCGCGACAACCTGGACCCGAACAACAACGTCTGGGAGGAGATCTCCGAGAAGCTCGACTACGTCAAGGTCGGCGACCGCGAGATGAACTCCCGCCAGTACGTCGCGTCGTTCAACTTCAAGAAGGGCGACCAGCAGAAGAAGGTCGGCAACCTCTCCGGTGGTGAGCGCAACCGCGTCCACCTCGCCAAGCTGCTGCGCCGCGGCGGCAACCTGCTGCTGCTGGACGAGCCGACCAACGACCTCGACACCGAGACGCTGCAGGCGCTGGAGGAAGGCCTCCTGGCGTTCCCCGGCTGCGCCGTCGTGATCTCCCACGATCGCTGGTTCCTGGACCGCATCGCCACCCACATCCTCGCCTTCGAGGGCAACTCGACCGCCACCTGGTTCGAGGGCAACCTGCAGGCGTACGAGGCGTGGCGTCGCGAGGAGCTCGGCGACGAGGCCGACCGCCCGCACCGCCTCACGTACAAGAAGCTCGCACGCTGAGGGCAGGCCCCGGCGTGCCAGGGCGCTGACCCGCGCTCGGCCTCGCCGGCGAGGCACATCACGGTCCGGGGTCGAGCAGCGCCGCGAGGCGCTCGACCTCGGCCGGCGTGAACGGTGGGCGCTCGACGCGCCGCGCCACCCGGCCGCGCGCCGCGAGGCGGTCGACGAACGCGGCGAGCGACTCCCCGTCCGGCTCGGGCGACCACGCCACGAAGCGGTCGCCCGGGGCGTCGGCGGGGAGCCCGCCCGCCGTCAGGAGGACGCCGTGGCCGAGGACGACGTCGCCTCCGCCGAGGGTCCGGGCGTGCGGGCCGACCACGGACCGCACCCGGTCCTCCGCGCCCCGGGCGCCGGCGACGACGTCGCGCGCCCCGTGGCCCGCGAACCACCAGCCGCCGGCCTCCCAGCGGAAGCGGAACCCGTGCGCCAGCCACAGGACGCCGGGCGGTCCGACGAGCGCCCAGCCGGTCAGCTGCAGCCGGTCCTCCCGGGGCAGCCCCGGCAGCGGCCGCAGGACGACGATCCACTCGTCCGACAGCTCCTGCCGGAGCGCGTCGCAGAGCTCGCGGGCCTCGGGCGAGCGGTCCGGTGGGGCGTCCGGGGGTCGCAGAGAGGCCATGCCCCCATCCTCGCGGGTCCGTCGCGGACCGGGCTACGATCCCGTGCATGCCCGGCGAGGCCGACCACGACCGGCCGCGTCCCGGCGCCGTCCCGATCCGCGCGTCCGACGCCGAGCGCGACCACGTCATCGACGCCCTGCGCGACGCCGCGGCCGAGGGGCGGCTGACGTTCGAGGAGCTCGCCGACCGGATCGACGCCGCGGGGCGCGCCGTCACCCGGGACGACCTGGGCGCCCTGATCGCCGACCTGCCGCCCACGGGCGGGCACGGGGCGGCGGGCCTGCCGAGCGCGGTCGCACCCGCCGACGGCCCGGGCACCGCGGTGCGGGCCCCCGAGAACCGGCGGTCCGTCTTCGGCGACGTCCGGCAGGCCGGGGCGTGGCGCGTCCCGTACGTCAGCCGCTGGTCGACCGTGTTCGGCGACATCGACATCGACCTGCGCGAGGCCGTCGTCTCGCACGGGCGGATCGAGATCGACGCGCAGACGGTCTTCGGCGACGTCACGCTGCTCGTCCCCGAGGGCGTCGTGGTGGACGTGCGCAGCCGGACGGGGTTCGGCGTCGTGCGGCAGGAGGCCGGGGAGTCCGGCCCGCCCGGCGCCCCGGTGGTCGTCCTCACGGGCGGCTCGTGGTTCGGCGACGTGCGGGTCCGCGCCAAGCGCCTGCGCGAGCGCCTCGCCGACGTGCTGCGCGGCCGGCTCGGGCCCTGAGGACCTGGCGCGTACACCTGCTCAGGAGACTTTTACGTGGCCCGGCGCCCGAGGCGGGTACGTGATGACCGAGGGCGGAGCGGGGCCCCAGCGGCCCCGCATCAGCCGGACCCCACGATCCAGGACGAAGACATGACCGGGAACACGGACAAGCTCAAGGGCAAGGTCAAGGAGACCGCCGGCACCGCCACGGGTGACGACCAGCTCAAGGCCGAGGGCAAGACCGACCAGAACGTCGGCAAGGTCAAGGAGAAGGTCGAGGGCGCCCTCGACGCCGTCAAGGACAAGCTCTCCGGCAAGTAGTCCCGACGCCCTCGGGCGTCACCTGGATCCGGCCCGCACCCTCCACGGCGCGCCGGGCCCGCGTTCCTCGACCCGTCGCCCGACCAGGCGGCGGGTCGTCATCGTTCCGGGGGGGGGCGGGTCCGCCCGGGCGGACGCCGGGCGGGCGGCGCTCCGTCCCGGACCAGGGCCGCCCGCCCGTCCCCGCCCGTGCGCCGCGCCTGCCCGTTCCGTGCTCCCCCGCCCCGGGTAGCGTGAGGACGTGCCCCGCGTCTCCGTCGTCGAGTTCACCGATCCGGCCTGCCCGTTCGCCTACAGCGCCGAGCCCGTGCGGTGGAGGCTCGCCTGGCGCTTCGGCGACCAGCTCGACTGGACCGTGCGGATGGTCGGTCTCGCACGGGACGCCGCCGCCCAGGAGGCCAAGGGCTTCGACGCGGAGCGGAACGCCGAGATCCTGCGCAACTTCGACCGCTTCGGGATGCCGCTGAGCACCGCGGAGCGCCGCGAGCCCGCCGGCAGCTGGGACGCGTGCCGGCTCGTCGTGGCCGCGCGCCGCGACGACGAGGACGGCGCGGTCCGGCTGCTGCGCGCCCTGCGCGTCGCGGGGCTGGCCGAGGCCCGCCCGATCGACAATCCCGACGTCCTGTCCGACGCGTGCGAGACCGCCGGTCTGCCGCCCGACGCGTTGCTCGAGCGGATGCGCGACGACGCCACGGAGCGCGACTTCCGCGCCGACTGCGACGCCGCGCGCGCCCCCGGTCCGGCGGCGCTGGCGATGGACCACAAGCTCGCGGACGTCGAGGAGGACTGGGACGGCGCCTCCGGTCCGTCGGGTCGTCGCTACACCTGCCCGACGTTCGTGTTCGAGCTGGACGACGAGCAGGGGACGGTCGCCGAGGTCCCGGGCTTCCAGCCGTGGGCCGCGGTCGAGGCCGTGGTCGCGAACCTCGCGCCGGGCCTCGAGCGCCGCGACTGGCCGGAGGACGCGGCCGAGGTCCTGCGTTGGGCGCCGGTGCCGCTCTCGACCCAGGAGCTCGCGGATCTCATGGACGTCGACCGCGACGAGGCCCGCGAGCGGCTGCGCACGGCCGGCGGCGTGGAGCACGAGGTCGGCACGGACGCGTTCTGGTCGCTCGCATGAGCGGCGCCCCGCGCCCGGTGCCGATGCGTCCGACGGGGCCCCGGACCGCGTAGCCCGGACGTGCGCCTGACCTCCCCCGTCCGGGTCCCGGGCGTCCCGCTCCGCGACCCCGTCCGGGCCGCCGGCGGCGTCCTGCGGACCCCCGTCCGGGTCGCCGGGGCCGTGCTGCAGACGCCGGTGCGGGTCGCGAGCACCGTGCTCCCCGGCCCGACGCGCCTGGCCGGGTCGCTGCTCCCGCTCGGGTTGACCCCGGCCGAGCAGGACGCCCCGCGGCGGTCGCCCGCGATGCCGCCCGCCGGGGACGGCCCGCCGCTGGGCCTCGGCCCCGGCTCGCTCGTCTGGCGCCTCTTCGCCGAGTCCTACCAGGCGCTCACGGCCGGCTCGATCGGGCTGCTGCAGACGATGCATCCGGGGATCGGCCAGTCGCTGCAGGACCACTCGAACTTCTTCGAGGACCCTCTGGACCGCATCTTCCGGTCGCTGCCGCACATCATGCGCGTGGTCTACGCCGACCCGTTCGCGCCGCCCGGACCGACCGCGAAGGGCGAGCTCGTCCGGAGCTTCCACGGGTCGATCAAGGGGACCGACGACGAGGGTCGCGACTACGACGCGCTCGACGGCGAGACGTTCTTCTGGGCGCACATGACCTTCGTCTACGGGATCGTCGCCGGCAGCGACCGGCTCGGGGTGCCGCTGACGGAGGAGGAGCGCGATCAGCTCTTCGCGGAGGCCCTGCTCTGGTACCGCCGCTACGGCGCGAGCGAGGACGGCATGCCGGAGACCCGGGCCGAGCTCGAGGCCTGGTGGGCGCACATGTGCCGCGACGTGCTCGAGCTGAACGCCACGTCGCAGGGGATCCTCGACGCCGCGAAGGACGGGGTCCCGTGCCCGGTCCCCGGGCTGCCCGAGCCCGTGTGGGAGCTGGTCCAGCGGCCGCTCCTGACCGCGTGGCTCTGGGTTGGGGTCGGGCTGCTGCCCGAGGACTGCCGGGACACCCTCGGCGTGGCGTGGACGGACCGCGACGAGCGCCGGCTCGCGTACCTGCGGACGGCGATCCGCTCGTTCAACGGCCTGCTGCCGCCGTTCGTGCGGTACCACCCGCTCGCCTACGCGGCGATGCGCGAGATCGCCCGGGAGCAGCGCGTCTCGTTCCGCCGGGCGGTCGACGGACCCGTCTGAAGGGTTGGGCGCCGGGGCTGGCCGAGGGCCGGGCGCCGGGGCGGTCCGAGAGCCGGGCGCCGGGGCGGTCCGAGAGCCGGGCGCCGGGGCGGTCCGAGAGCCGGGCGCCGGGGCTGTCCGAGAGCCGGGCGCCGGGGCGGTCC
>NZ_JAURWA010000154.1 GCF_030655195.1 Patulibacter sp.
CCGTTTCAGCGCGGCAGGATTGGAGACAGGCCCCTCTATCCCTCGTCGGCGCGCTCCGCCCGCCGCGCATCGCGACCCTCGTCCGGTCCGGCTGGGTCGTCCGGGTGCGTGTGCCCGCCGTGACCGGCATCCGCGCCGGGCTCCTCGCCGACGCCACGACGGCCCGCCGGCTCCGGGTTCGCAGGGGGACGCTCGTCGCCACGGCGACCGTCGGACGGCGCCGGGCCGGCGAGTACCGGCTGCGACTGCGGGTGCCGGCCGCCTTGCGGGCGAAGGTCCGCCGGGCGACCCGCATCACCGGGACGCTGCGGGTCCTCACGACTGCGGCGGCAGGCACGGCCTCCGTGTCGAAGCGGGTGACGATCAAGCGCTGAGACGCGACGGTCGGGGGTGGGCCGCCCGCAGGGTCAGCCCTGCAGCCCCTCGTCCTCCGGCCGCCCGAACGCCACGTTCAGCGACTGGACCGCCTGGCTCGAGGTGCCCTTCCAGAGGTTGTCGATGGTCGCGAAGACCAGGACGTGACCCGAGCGGGGGTCGACGTGGGTGCGGATGCGGGCGTGGTTGGAGGCCTGGACGTCGCGCATGCCCGGCTCGGCCGTGGTCAGCTCGACGAACGCCTGGCCCTCGTAGGCCTCGCGGAAGAGGTCGGCGACCTCGGCGGCGGTGACGTCGCGCGGCGCACGGACGTAGGCCGAGACGAGCTCGCCCTGGTCGACCGGCACGAGGTGCGGCACGAAGACGGGCTGGACCGCGTCGTCCATGCCCAGGCCGCCGAGCTCCTGGCGGATCTCGGGCTGGTGGCGGTGGCCGGCGACGCCGTAGGCGTGGACGTTCTCGGAGACGTCGACGTAGTGGGTGGTCCGGGCGAGCTTGCGCCCGGCGCCGGAGACGCCCGTCTTGGCGTCGACGACGACGTCCTGCAGCAGGCCCGCCCGTGCCAGCGGGGCGAGCGCGAGGATCGTCGCCGTCGGGAAGCAGCCGGGACCCGCGATCAGCCGACCACCCTCGCGGACGCCCAGGAGCGCCTCCCGGTGGATCTCGGGCAGGCCGTAGACGGCGGTGCCGAACAGCTCGGGCGCGACGTGGACGTCGCCGTACCACTCGCGGTAGACCGCGTCGTCCTGCAGGCGGAAGTCGGCCGAGAGGTCCAGCACGACGAGCCCGTGGGCGTGCAGCGCGGCGACGGCCTCGCTGGAGGCGCCGTGCGGATACCCGACGATCGCGACGTCGTGCGACGCGCCGATCCGGTCGAGATCGGGCTCGGTCAGCTCGACGGGGACGCGGTGGTGCGGGTAGAGCTCGTCCAGCCGCATCCCGGCCTCGGCCCGGGCGGTGATCTCGCCCAGCTCGAAGTGCGGATGACGGTGCAGCAGCCGGGCGGCGAGCGCCCCGGCGAACCCCGACGCCCCGAGGACGGCCACGCGCGGGCGCTCCCTGCCCCGTGCCGGTGCGACACCGGCGGCGGAGGTCGCCCCCTCAGCCACGGAGCACCCCGCCCACCTGCTCGGCCAGGGCGGCGACGATCGCCTCGCGGGTGCCGCCGATCTCCTCCTCGGCCAGCGTCCGGTCCGCGGCGCGCAGGCGGACGTGCAGGGCGAGGGAGACCTGGCCCTCCGGGACGCCCTTGCCGCGGTAGCTGTCGAACACGGAGACGTCCTCCAGCAGCGCTCCGCCGGCCTTCCGCGCGACGGCGACGACCTTCGCGGCGGTCACGTCGCCCGCGACGAGCACGGCCAGGTCGAACCGGGCGTCCGGGAACGCGCCGACGGCCCGGAACGGCCGCTGCTCGGGCACGAGGGGCAGGAGCTTGTCGAGATCGACCAGGAACGTCGCCATGCGCGGGAGGTCCCAGCGGTCGGCGACGCGTGGGTGGACCTCGCCGAGCAGCCCGACCTGGACGGCGTCCTCGCCGGAGCCGACGAGCACGCGCGCGGAGCGCCCGGGGTGCAGGAACGCGACCTCGTCCGTCGCCTCGACCGCCCAGTCGTCGATCCGCAGGCCGTCCATCAGCGCCTCGAGCAGGCCCTTGGCGGCGAACAGGTCGTCCTGCACGAGCGCGGCGATCGCCAGGTGCTCGTAGGGCATGTCGGGCCGACGGGGATCGGGGGTGTCCCGGAACACCGTGCCCGTCTCGAAGATCCGCAGCCCGTCGACCCCGCGCGTGCGGTTGTGGCGCGCGACGTCGAGCAGCGAGACGAGGATCGTCGGCCGCAGCACGGCCTGGTCCTCGCTCAGCGGGTTGTCGAGCACGACGGCGGCGGCGCGCGGGTCGTCCGCGTCCAGGCCGAGGCGACCGGCGGCGCCCTTGTCGGTGAACGACCAGCCGACGACCTCCTGCAGCCCCCGGCCGACCAGCACGTCCTCCGCGCGTCGGCGGGCGCGCTGCCGGGGCGACAGGCGGGCGGCGACGGTGCGCCGGCGGGTCGGGAGCGTCGGCTCGAGGTCGGCGACGACGCCGAGCCGCGCGATCTCCTCGATCAGGTCGATCTCGCGCGTGACGTCGGCGCGGCGTTCGGCCGGGACGACGACCTGGAGCGTGCCGGTGCCCGCGGGCGCGTCGGGCTCCGCGTCGGTGACGGAGAAGCCGAGCGCGTCGAGGAGCTCCGTCTGGCGCGGGCGCGGAACGGGGGTGCCCAGGACGCGCTGGACCCGTGCCTCGCGGACCGCCAGGGGCGGCGGGACCACGGCGGGGTTCCACGAGCCCGCCGAGAGCGTGCCGCCGACGCGCGAGGCGCCCGCGGTCTCACGCAGCAGCCGTGTGGCGAGGGCCTGGGACCAGTCGACCTGCTCCGGGGCGAGCCCCTTCGCGTTGCGCGACGCCGCCTCGCTGAAGAGGTCGAGCCGGTGCGCGGTCCGGTGGATCGTCGGGCCGTCCCACGAGGCGACCTCGAGCAGCACGCGCGTGGTGCCCTCGTGGACCTCCGACCGCGCACCGCCCATGACGGCGGCCAGCGACGTGGGGCCGTCGGCGTCGTCGATGACGAGCTCGCCGGCCCGCAGCGTGCGGGTCGTGCCGTCCAGCGTGTCGAGCCGCTCGCCGTCGACGGCCTCGCGGACGGTCAGCGACCCGCCGGCGACGCGGTCGGCGTCGAAGGCGTGCAGCGGCTGGCCCGTCACGAGCATCACGTAGTTCGTGATGTCGACGACGTTGTTGATCGGCCGCTGGCCCGAGGCGGACAGCCGGGCCTGCATCCAGAGCGGCGACGGGCCCACCGTCACGCCCTCGAACAGCCGCAGCGTGAAGCGCGGGCAGCGGGGCGTGGCGACCTCGAGCGAGAAGCCCTCGATGGCGTCGCCGGCCGCGTCGACCGCCGCGCCGGTGCCCTCCGTGGCGTCCTCGCCGGGGCCGACGGTCGTGCCGGCGGCCTGCGCACCCGCCGCGGTCCACGGGGCGGGGCGCAGCTCGGCGCCCGTCGCCGCCGCGACCTCGCGGGCGATGCCGTAGAGGCCCAGGCAGTCCGGGCGGTTCGGGGTGATCTCGAGGTCGAGGACGTCGTCCGCGTGCAGGAGGACGTCGGAGAACGGGGTGCCGGGCGCGATCTCGGCGGCGTCCGGGAGCACGGTGTCGAGCGCGAGGATGCCGTCGTGCTCCTCGCCGATGCCGAGCTCGCGGGCGGAGCAGATCATCCCCCGGGACTCCTGGCCGCGGAGCTTCGCCTTCTTGATCTTCATGCCCCCGGGCATGACCGCACCGATCGTCGCGACCGCGACGACCTGCCCCTGCGCGACGTTCGGCGCGCCGCAGACGATCTGCGACGGCTCGTCCGCGCCGATGTCGACGGTCGTGACGCGCAGGCGGTCGGCGTCGGGGTGCGGCTCGCAGGTCAGCACGCGGCCGACGACGATCCGCTCCGGCGTCTCGACGCCGTGGTGGATCAGGCGATCGAGCTCGGTGCCGGTGACGTTCAGGCGCGCGGCGACCTCGGTGGCGTCCAGGCCGGACAGGTCGACGTAGTCGCCGAGCCAGCTCATCGGGGCCTTCATGCGGGTGCCTCCGTCCGGGCGGGGACCGTCGTGGGGTGCACCGTCGGATCGGCGGCGCCGGGGGCGCGGAGCGGGCTCATGCGTACTGCTCCAGCAGGCGGACGTCGTTCTCGTAGAGCGGGCGCAGGTCGCTCAGGCCGTAGCGGAGCATCGCGATCCGCTCGATCCCCATGCCGAACGCGAAGCCCTGCACGCGCTCGGGGTCGTACTCCGCCCGGCCGACGGCCGAGAGGACGTTCGGATCGACCATCCCCGAGCCGAGGATCTCGATCCAGCCGGTGCCCTTGCAGAGCGGGCAGCGCGCGCCGTCGCGGAGCTGTCCCGTGCCGCCGCAGAGGTGGCAGGAGACGTCGATCTCGACGCTCGGCTCGGTGAACGGGAAGAAGTGCGGGCGCAGGCGGATCTCGCGGTCCGGACCGAAGATCGCGCGGGCGAAGCTCAGGAGGACGCCCTTGAGGTCGGCGAGCGTCGTGTCCGTGTCGATCCAGAGGCCCTCGACCTGGTGGAACTGCGGCGTGTGCGTCGCGTCGCTGTCGGGGCGGTAGACGCGGCCGGGGACGATGATCGCCACCGGCGGCTCCGCGCGCTCCATGTGCCGGACCTGCATCGGCGAGGTGTGGGTGCGCAGGAGGCGCTGGACGTCGCCGTCCAGAGCCGGCGAGGGCGCCAGGTAGAACGTGTCGGCGCGGTCGCGGGCGGGGTGGTTCTCGGCGTGGTTGAGCGCGTCGAAGTTGTAGTGGACCGTCTCGGTCTCCTGCCCCTCGACGACGTCGAAGCCCAGCCCCAGGAAGATGTCCTCGATGTCGCGACGCACCCGTGTCAGCAGGTGCAGCCCGCCGACGGGCTCGGACCGGCCCGGCAACGTGACGTCGACGCGGTCGGCGATCAGCCGCGCGTCGAGCTCGGACTCCTGCAGCTCGGCGACCCGCGCGTCGATCGCGGCCTGCAGCGCCTGACGGGCCTGGTTGGCGGCCTTGCCGACGATCCCGCGCTCCGCCGGCTCGAGCTTGGACACGTCGCGCAGCAGGTTCGGCAGCTCGGCCTTGCGTCCGAGGTGCTGGACGCGGAGCTCCTCGAGCTCGTCGGTCGTGGTGGCCGCGGCGACTGCGGCTTCCCCCGCGGCGCGGAGCTCGGCGATCCGTTCTTGCATCGCGGCCAAGCGTACCGGGGAGCCCCCGAGACCCCGGGCTCCCCCGGGCCGCCCGCGACCGGGGTTCGATCCTCTCGCGGACCGGCCGCGCGACGCGTAGCCGGCCGGTCCGCCGGGCGGCGAGGTTCAGCCGGTGGACGTCCGCGCCAGCTCGTACAGCGCGACGGTCGCGGCCATCGCCGCGTTCAGCGACTCGGCACCGTCGATCGGCAGGTGCGCGGTGCGGTCGCAGGCGGCGACGACGTCGTCGGGCAGGCCGTCGCGCTCGGCACCGATCAGCAGGGACAGCCCGTCCTCGCCCGCCGGATCCACGAGATCGGCGCGCAGCTCGTCGCCGGCGCGGAGGACGAGCGCCACGGTGACGCCGGGCAGCGTCGCGGGGCCGTCCGAGCGTGCGACGGGGACGGCGAAGATCGAGCCCATGCTCGCGCGGACCGCCTTGGGGGCGAAGGGGTCGGCGGTGTCGGGCCCGATCGACACGCACGACGCGCCGAGGGCGTGCGCGGCGCGGATGGCGGTCCCGACGTTGCCGGGGTCCTTCAGGCCGTGCAGGTGCAGGCAGCGCGGGCCCACGGCGTGGTCGAGCCAGCGCTGCGGGTAGATCCCGATCGCGCGGGTGCCGGACCCCAGGGCCGAGACGCCGTCGAGGAGGCCCGGGTCGACCTCGGTGCCCTCGAGGCCGAGCCCTGCGGGGACGAGCACGTCCTCGGCGGACCATCCCGCCGCGGCCGCGGCCGCCACGAGGTCCTCCCCCTCCGCGACGAACAGGCCGGTCCGCGACCGCTCGCGCTTGCGGGCCTGGAGCACCCGGACCTGCTTGAGCCGGGGGTTCTGGTGCGAGTTGATGACGGACATGGGGGCGGCGGAACGCAGAACGGGCGCCCCGAAGGACGCCCGATCAGCAGACTGGGTGTCGGCCGGTAGGCCGACGGGCGCTCGCTAGGCGGCGGCCTTGGCGGCCAGCGCGTCCTTGGCGACCGCCGTGAAGGCCGTGAAGGCCTCGGGGTCGCGGACCGCGAGGTCGGCGAGGTTCTTGCGGTCGACCTCGACGCCGGCCAGGATCAGCCCGTGGACGAGCTGACCGTAGGTCACGTCGTTCAGGCGCGCGGCGGCGTTGATGCGCGTGATCCACAGGCGACGGAAGTCGCGCTTGCGGTTGCGGCGGTCCCGGTAGGCGTAGACGCCGGCCTTGAGGCCCGCCTCCTTCGCCTCCTTGTACGTGTTGTTCGCGCGGCCGACGTACCCCTTCGACCGCTCGAGGGTTGCGCGACGCTTCTTCTTGGCGTGTACCGAACGCTTGACGCGGGTCATCAGCCGTCTCCGAGGAGCCGCTTGGCACGAGACGTATCAGCCTCGGACAGGATGGCGGCGTTGGCGAACTTGCGCTTGCGCTTCGGCGACTTCTTTCCCAGGATGTGGGAGGACATCGCGTGGCGGGCGGAGACCTTTCCGGTCCCGGTCCGCTTGAAGCGCTTCTTGGCGCCCGAGTGTGTCTTCTGCTTGGGCATGCGAATCGGTGATTGTGCCAGATGGCGATGGGCCGTGCGTGGCGGTCCGGCCCACGCACAGGAGAACGGGTGACGGGGCGGCCGGGCGGGGCGGCGTGCGCCCCGCGAACCGGCGTCCGCGACGTCGGGGCGCGCTGTGCGCCACCCCGAACACTCTGAACGACCTGCAATCCGCGTGCGTTGCGGTCCCCCGGGAGGGGACCGCGACGACGTCCGCGGCGGCCGCCCGGCACGGCGGTGGGGACCCACCGCACGCCGGACGGACCGGACCGCGTCCCGTCGAGGACGCGGGTCCGGGGTCAGGACGCGGGCGCGTCCTGGGTCTCGGCGACCGGCTCGGCCTCGGCGACGGGCGCCTCGTCCGGCTGCTCCGTCGGGGCATCGCCCTCGGCTGCGTCGTCGGCCGCCGGCTCCTCGAGGGGCGCGTCGTCCGCGGCCGTCGGGGCGGCGTCGGGCTCGGGAGCCTCGTCCGGCTCCGGAGCGTCGTCCGCGGACGCGTCGGCCGTGACCGCGGCGTCGTCGGTCGACTCGTCGCTCGGGGCCTCGCCACCGACGACGATGCCGGCGTTGTCCTCGGCCTCGGCCTCGGCGGCGAGCTCCTCCTCCGTCGGCGGCACCTTCGGCGCCCACGTGCCGTTGATGACCTCCTTCGAGGGGCTGAGCATCATGGTCATGTTGCGGCCCTCGAGCGAGGGGCGCTGGTCGACCTGGCAGATGTCGTCGAGGTCGATGACGAGCCGCTCGAGCAGGTCGCGGCCGCGCTCGGGGTGCGTGACCTCGCGGCCACGGAACATGATCGTGACCTTGACCTTGTCCTTGCCCTTGAGGAACCGGATGACGTGCCCCTTCTTGGTGGCGTAGTCATGGTCGGCGATCTTCGGGCGGAACTTGATCTCCCGCGTGACGACCTGCGTCTGGTGCTTCTTGGCCGTCTTCTTCTTCTGCGCCTGCTCGTACTTGTACTTCGAGTAGTCGAGCACGCGACAGACCGGCGGGCGGGCCGTGGCGGCCACCTCGACGAGGTCGAGGTCGCGCTGCTGGGCGTACCGGAGGGCGTCTTCGGTCCGCATGACGCCGGCCTGGTTGCCGTTCTCGTCGATGACGCGAACTTCGGGCACCCGGATCCGGTCGTTGACACGCGTGGTGTCACGTTCCGGCGGACGACGGTCGAACCTGCGCGGAACCGGCACTAGGAGGAGATGATCGCGGAGCGCAGGGCCTGCGCACGCGAGGTATCGCGAGTAAACAAGGAACAGACTGTAGCGCAGACGCGCCCGTGTGCCAGGACGATTCGCGCTCGGACCCTCCCCTACCCTCCCGGGGGTGCACCTCCTGTTCGTCTGTCTCGGGAACATCTGCCGCTCGCCGACGGCCGAGGGCGTCATGGCCGACCTGGTCGAGCGCGGGGGCCTCGCGGGCGAGATCACGGTCGACTCGGCCGGCACCGGGTCCTGGCACGTGGGCGGTCCCGCCGACGAGCGGGCCACCGCCGCGGCCGCCCGCCGCGGCATCGCGCTGACGAGCCGCGCCCGCCAGGTCACGGTCGACGACTTCGCGATCGCGGACCTGATCGTCGCCATGGACGGCCGCAACGCCGAGGACCTGCGCGCGCTCGCCCCCGACGACGCGGGGCGGGCGAAGGTGCGGCTCCTGCGCTCCTTCGACCCGGGCACGCCCGCCGAGGACCAGGACGTGCCGGATCCGTACACGGGCGGACCGGAGGGGTTCGAGCTCGTCCTCGACCAGGTGGCGGCCGGCTGCGAGGGCCTGCTCGCGGAGGTGCGGCGGCCGGCCTGACGGGGCGGTCGGCCGCGGCGCCGGGCCCCGGCGTCCCGGCCGACCGGCGGCGGGTCAGTCCGCCGCGGGCTCCGGGGTGCCGAGCGCCGTCCGCTCCTGCACGGCCGAGCCGAGCGTCGCCGCGACGTCGGCCACCGGGGCCGCCGACTCCTCGCGCCCGCCGTGGTGACGGAGGGTCAGCGTGTGGGCCTCGGCCTCCTGGTCGCCGATGACGGCCATCAGCGGGACCTTCGACAGCTCGGTCTCGCGGATCTTGCGGCCGACCGTCTCGGTGCGGCCGTCGACGACCACGCGCAGCCCGGCCGCCTTGAGCTCCTTGGCGATCGCGTGCGCCGCGTCCTCGTGGCGGTCGGACACCGTGAGCAGCGCGACGTGGGCGGGCTGGAGCCAGAACGGCAGCTCGCCGCCGGTGTGCTCGAGCAGGATGCCGATGAAGCGCTCGTAGGAGCCCAGGAGCGCGCGGTGCAGGACGACGGGCCGGTGGTCGGAGTTGTCGGCACCCGTGTAGACGAGGTCGAAGCGCTCCGGCGCCTGGTAGTCGATCTGGACGGTGCCCAGCTGCCACGAGCGGCCGAGCGAGTCGCGGAACTGGATGTCGATCTTCGGGCCGTAGAACGCGCCGTCGCCCTCGTGGACGACATAGGGCAGGTCGTTGTTCTCGAGCGCGGTCCGCAGGTCGCCCTCGGCGCGGTCCCACATCTCGTCGGAGCCCAGGCGGTTCTCCGGCCGGGTCGACAGCTCGTAGGTGAAGTCCGCGGCGTCGAACCCGAACAGGTCGTAGGTCGCCTTCGCGAACTCCAGGCAGCCGGTGACCTCGTCCTGGATCTGGTCCTCCATGACGAACAGGTGCGCGTCGTCCTGGCAGAACTGTCGGACGCGCATCAGGCCGTGGAGCGCGCCGGAGAGCTCGTTGCGGTGCAGCAGGCCGGGCTCCGAGAAGCGCACGGGCATGTCGCGCCAGCTCCACCGGGTCTGCCGGAAGAGCTCGTAGTGGCCGGGGCAGTTCATCGGCTTGAACGCCATGTCGGCCTCCACGCCGCGGTGCTCGTCCGCCGCGGTGCCCGCGTCGCCCGTCGACGTGAGGAACATGTCGTCGCGGTACTTGTCCCAGTGACCCGAGGTCTTCCAGAGCGACGCGTCGAAGAGCTGGGGGGTCTTGACCTCGGTGTAGCCGCGGTCGTCGCCCATCTCCCGCGACAGCGCGACGAGCTCGTTGAAGATCCGGGTCCCCGACGGGGTCCAGAAGGCGGAGCCCGGAGCGGCCTCGCTGAAGTGGTAGAGCCCGAGCTCCTTCCCCAGCTTGCGGTGATCGCGCTGGCGGGCGAGCTCGAGGCGCTCGAGGTGCGCGGTCAGCTCCTTCTTCTTGAAGAACGCGGTGCCGTAGATGCGCACGAGCTGCTGGCGGTCGGAGTCGCCGCGCCAGTAGGCCCCGGCGATCGACTGGAGCTTGAACGCGCCGATGCGCTTGGTGCCCGGCCCGTGCGGGCCGCGGCAGAGATCCGTGAACGGGCCGTTGGTGTAGAGCGAGACCGTCTTGACGGGCGCGTCGGCCGGGGCGTTCTTCACGAGGTCCTCGATCAGCTCCACCTTGTAGGGCTGGTCCTCGGCCCGGAAGCGCTGCAGCGCGGTCTCGACGGAGACGTCCTCGCGGGCGAAGTGCTCGTCGGCGTTGACGTGCTCCTTCATCTTCGCCTCGATCGCCGTGAAGTCGCCGTCGTTGAGGACGACGCCCTCCGGGAACTGGAAGTCGTAGTAGAAGCCGTGCTCGATCGGCGGGCCGATCGCGATCTTCGTGCCGGGATAGAGGTCGAGGATCGCCGCCGCCAGCACGTGGGCGGTGTCGTGGCGGATGAGCTCCAGGGCCTCGTCGGAGCGCTCGGTGATGATCCCGATCTGCGCACCGTCGTCCAGCGGCCGGTCGAGGTCGCGCTGCTCACCGTCGACGGTGATGGCCAGCGCGGCCCGGGCCAGGCCGGGTCCGATCGCGAGCGCGGCGTCCGTGCCCGTCGCCCCGTCCTGGAGGTCGAGCACCTTGCCGTCGGGAAGCGTCACCTGCATGACGCCAGGGTATTCCAGGCGGACCGGCGCCCGCCCGGCGCCCGTCAGTCCGCGCTGCCGCCCCGCGTGCGCCCGTCCGTCGCCCGGCCGGTGAGGAGCAGGTCGATCTCGCGCGAGTAGGCGGCGCCCAGGACGCAGAGCGTCGCGCCGATGCCGAACATCACGCCGACGGCGGCGTGGTTCTCGAACGCGGCGAGGATCGCGAAGCCGAGCGCGAACAGCGTCAGGAAGAACGGGCGGGTGTTCTCGATCAGCCCAGTGGTGCTGCGGGCGATCTCGTTGACGTCGGTCTCGCGCAGGGCCTGCACCGTCGCGCTGGCGGCGCTCGATGCGCGGTCGGCCGCCACCCGGGCGCCCTCGGCGGTGCGGTCGGCGGCGCGGGAGCGGAAGCTCGCCGTGTCGCCGTCGGCGGGCTCCTGGTGGGCGGCCGGGCCGGGGATCGCCCCGGTCTGCGTGCCGGGGGTGCCGTGGACGCCGGCCGCGGCACC
>NZ_JAURWA010000177.1 GCF_030655195.1 Patulibacter sp.
GGAGGTGCTGCAGGAGTTCGCCGGCGGCCACCTCCGCCCCGGCTGCCGCGGGCGCCGCACCCTCCCCGGCGGCCGCGTCCCCCGCGGCCGCGACCACCGACGCGGTGCCCGCCCCGACCGTCGAGCTGCTGCGCGACCTCACGGTCTTCGCCGCGCCCGAGGTCGGGGCCCGGCGGACCGGGGCCGTCGCCGCACGGCGACCGATCACCCACGGTCGGACCGTGCTCCCGGTCCTCCAGGCGCAGACCGACGCGGTCGGGCACCGCTGGGTCCGCGTCCTGCTCCCCGGGCGGCCGAACGGTCGCAGCGGCTGGATCCGGACCCGGTCGACGCGGGCGGCGGTCACGCCGTGGTCCGTCGACATCGACCGCGCCGCCCGCAGCGGGGTCGTCCGGCGCCTCGGGGTCGTCGTGCGGCGGTTCCGCGTGATCGTCGGCGCTCCCTCGACGCCGACGCCGGTCGGCCGCTTCTTCGTCGAGGAGAGCATCCGCCTGCCCGGTGGCAGGGTCGCGGGCCCGTTCGCCCTCGCCCTGAGCTCCCGCTCGGAGGTGCTGCAGGAGTTCGCCGGCGGCCCGGGGCAGATCGCGCTGCACGGCCGCGACGGCCTGGGCGGGACTCTCGGGACCGCCGTCTCCCACGGGTGCATGCGCCTGGGCCGGGCGGACGTCGCCTGGCTGGCCGCGCGGGTCGGCCCCGGCGCGCGCGTCACGGTCCGCTCGCGGGGGACGGGGCCCACGACGGGCACCGCAACGGCCACCCGCGGCGCGTCGTCGGACGACCGCACCACGCCGGGCACGACCGCCACCGACACTTCCAGCACCACGACAGGACCGGGACGATGAGCCGCAACGACGACACCCGCACGAGGAGCGCGGCAGGGTCGGACCCGTTCTCCGGTGGCGGCGCGCTCGCGTCGCACATCTACAGCTCGGGTCGCGTCCCCGTGTCGGCCAGGCCGATCCGCGGCGCCGCGCAGCTCGCCGAGCTCGTCTCCGTCATCACCGCGATCCGCGGGGTCGCGGGCGCGGTCCTCGAGCGCCGCTCCGGGAGCGAGGCGTTCCTGCACGTCGACCTCGAGCGGCCCGTCGGGCTCGGCGAGGAGCTGCGCGTCGCGCTGGGCCGGGAGGTCGAGACCTGCACCCTCGTCGACGGACGCATCGAGCTGACGCTGACCGACCACGGGCTGCTCGGCGACACCGGGAGCGGCGACGGCGACGACGGGACCTCCGGCGACCGTCGGCGGGGCCGCCCCGACCCGCGGCAGGCGAGCGACCCGCGATTCGACGCCGAGTTCCCGGTCGACGACACCGGCCACCGCTCCGGCGCGGGTCCCGGCCCCGGCGCCGCGACCGGCAGGCGGGCCACGGGCACCGGGGCGCTGACGGTGGCGGCCGCACGCGCCGCGACGGACCTGATGGTCGCGGCGCTCCACTTCTCCTCCGGGGTCTCGGTCCTCGTCCTCGACGTCGACCTGCGCGTCCTCGCCGCAGCGGGGGCCGTCCACCGGGAGTGGTGCTCGCTGCCCGATCCCGCGGCCGGGTCCCGGATCCGGGACGCGCTGGACCCGTCGACGTGGACGGCCCTGGAGCCGGGTCTTCAGACCGCGATGGCCGGGGCGACGGTGGCGGTCGAGCTCGTCTCCGGCGACGGGGTCCGGACGTGGGAGACGACCTGCAGCCCCGTCCTCGTCGAGGGGCGGGTCGACGGGGTGCTGCTCGTGGTCCGCGACGTCTCGGACCGGCGGCGCGACACGGCGCTGGGGATCGAGACCACGGACGTCCTCGAGCTGACGTTCGGCGCCTCGCCCGTGCCGCAGGCGCTGCTGACCCCCGACGGCCGCTGGGCCAAGGTCAACCACGCGCTCTGCGTCCTGCTCGGGCGCGACGAGGCGACCCTGCAGAACCTGCCCGCCCCCGACGTCACCCACCCCGAGGGCCGCGCCGACGCCGAGCGCCTGCTCCTGGACCTGGCCGCGGAGGGGGAGGACCACCGGCGGCTGCGGACGCCGCTGGTCCACGCCGACGGCACGACGATCCCCGTCGAGCTCCGCGTCTCCCGCGTGCGCTCGGACGACGGCGGGCTCCGCGGGTTCGTCCTGCAGGTCGTCGGGCCGTAGGCGGGGGCCCCGCTCAGCGCCCGTCGGGCCGCGTCCCCGCGGTCGGCGACCAGCCGGCGCGCTCGAAGAACGTCGCCCGATCGGGCGTCCCGACGTTGCCGTCGGTGCCGTCGTGCGAGAACGACGTTTCGAGCAGCTCCGCGGTCCCGGGGTCGAAGACCACGCGCAGCAGGCCCTCGGGCAGCGCCACCGGCGGGCCGTCGCCGACGCGGGAGGTCCCGCCGGGGAACTCGAGCTGCACCTCCTCGGCGTTCCCGGTCCGGTACCGCGGACCGGTCGGGTCGAAGGGCCCCACCACCCCGTCCGTCGCCGCGAGCACGCCCCACAGCGCGGCGCGCTGCCGCGGCCGCAGCGCCGCGGTGCCCAGCAGGTCGAGGACCGACCGCGTCCGCTCCCAGCGCACCTGCTCGGACGGCAGCTCGCGGCCGCCGTACGCGGCGGCGAGCCGCTCGTCGAGGTAGGCGCGCGCGCCGCCGGCGTCGGTGGGGACGTCCGCGGGGGAGAGGTTCGTGTCCCCGGCCTCGAACGGGCGGTCGCCCGTCGGCCCGGAGCTCCGGGGCTGCAGCCGCAGCAGTGCCGGGTCGCCGGTCCGTCGCAGGTCCTCCACGGCACCCCGGCGCTCGATCCCCCGCTGCCCGCGGTCGGTCCACCGCTCGACGGGCTGCGTGAACGACGTCTCGGCGGTCCGCCCGTCGCGGGTGCGGTCGCGGTAGACCCAGGTCTCGCGCGCCGCGGTCCAGCGGAAGTCCGTGACGGGGGCGGGATGCTGCTCGGCGGCCGCCGCGGCGGTGGCGTTCAGCAGGGCGACGGGACCCGTGTCGTCGGAGGACCCGGAGGGCAGACCGACGACGCCGACCGCCAGGGCCGCCGTGGCGCCGAGGACGAGCGCGGGGCGCCACGCCCGGCGGAGCACGGTGCCGCCCGCGGGCCGGGCGGCCGGGCGGGCCGGTGCGCTCGCGGGCGTCGCGGTGGCGTCCAGGACGCGGGCGAGCTGGTCGTCGGTCGGCTCGACGGCGCGGAGGGGGGACAGGGCGTCGCGGAGGGCGTCGTCGGTGGTCAGCACGAGGGGTCTTCCTGATCGGGGGAGGTGGCGGGACGGGACGTGGTCGCGGGACGGGACGGGTCGGCGGGGCCGGCGGTGGTCGTGGGACCGGACGGCCCCGGTGGGGACGGGCGCGCGGGGTCCGCCCGACCGCGCGACGCCCGGAGCGCCTCGCGTCCGCGGGAGAGCAGCGAGCGGACGGTGCCGGCGCGGCAGCCCAGGGCCGTGGCGATCGCGGCGTCGTCGAGGTCGTGGACGTAGCGCAGGGTCAGGGCGGCGCGCTGGCG
This sequence comes from Patulibacter sp., assembly GCF_030655195.1. Classification (GTDB taxonomy): domain Bacteria; phylum Actinomycetota; class Thermoleophilia; order Solirubrobacterales; family Solirubrobacteraceae; genus Patulibacter. The sequence goes on from NZ_JAURWA010000177.1 coordinate 3,446, forward strand.
CGTCGGCAGGCCGTCGAGCACGGCGAGGGCCCCGTCGAGCTCGGCGCCCGCGGTGGGGTCGTCGACCGGCGCGGTGCGTTCGTGGAGCTCGTGGCCGGCGATCTCGGCGGCGCGCCGGGTGGTGCTGCGCCGGGCCTCCTTGATCGCCCGGCGGACGGCGATCCGGTGGATCCAGGCGTCCAGGGCGCCGGGGTCGCGCAGGTCGTCGACCCGGCGCAGGACGGTGATCGCGACCTCCTGCGCGACGTCGTCGGCGGTGGCGTGGTCGCCGAGGACGCCCAGGGCGGTCCGGCGCGCGATCCGCAGCGCGTGGGCCGCGACCGCGGTGCGGTCGGTCCTGGTGGTCGCTCGGGGGACGCTCGGGCGGCTGATGGTGCTGACCTCGCTCAGCATCGGGGACGGGACGTGGGGGACGGCTTCGGGACGGTCACACCGAGGAGAGCCGCGGGACCCCTCCTCGTGTTGCATCGTCGTGCACGGATCGGCGTGCAGGCCACCCGCGCGAGTAGGTGACGCGTCACGCATCTGCCCGGATCGTCAGTGGTGACGGGGGTGCGGGACGCCGCAGGCTACGGTCGTCCCATGCAGATCGGCATCGACAGCTTCGTCTCGACGGTCACCGACCCGGCCACCGGGGTCGCCGGGACGCCGACCCAGCGGGTCGCCCAGCTCCTCGAGGAGATCGAGGCCGCCGACCGCGCGGGGGTCGACACGTTCGGCATCGGAGAGCACCACCGGAAGGACTTCCTCGACTCGGCGCCGTCGATGCTCCTGGCCGCCGCGGCCGCGCGGACGTCGCGGATCCGCCTGAACAGCGCGGTGACCGTCCTCAGCGCGTCGGACCCGGTGCGCGTCTTCCAGCAGTTCGCGACGCTCGACCTGATCAGCGGCGGGCGCGCCGAGCTCGTCGTCGGCCGCGGGTCGTTCACCGAGGCGTTCCCGCTGTTCGGCCTGCCGCTGGACGCCTACGACGAGCTGTTCGCGGAGAAGCTCGACCTGCTGCTGCGCCTGCGCGAGCAGGAGACGGTGACGTGGAGCGGCCGGCACCGCCCGGCGCTGACCGGCCAGGGCGTCTACCCGCGGCCGGTGCAGGACCCGTTCCCGGTGTGGGTCGGCGTCGGCGGCAGCCCCGAGTCGTTCGCCCGGGCCGGGGCGCTCGGCCTGCCGCTGATGGTCGCGATCATCGGTGGCGAGCCCCGTCGGTTCCGTCCCCTCGTCGACCTCTACCGCGAGGCCGCCCGTCGCGCCGGCCACGCGCAGGAGGACCTCAAGGTGTCGGTGCACGTGCCGGGCCTCGTCGCCCCGACCACGGACGAGGCCGCGAACCGCTTCTTCGCGGGCCACCAGCAGATGTTCGGCCGCATCGGCCGCGAGCGCGGCTTCCCGCCTCCGACCCGGCAGAGCTACGACGCCCAGCGCGGCCCGGACGGCGCTCTCTTCCTCGGCGACCCGGCGTTCGTCGCGGAGAAGATCCAACGCATGTCCGACGCCCTCGGCGGCATCGACCGCGTGACCCTGCAGATGACGAACGAGCGCCTCGGCCACGCCGACATGCTCGAGTCGATCGAGCTGCTGGGCACGAGCGTGAAGCCGCAGGTGGCGGGACGGGTCGGCTAGGCGGGGTCCCTGGATCAGCCGGCGTCGGCGTCCGACGCGGCGCCGCCGGGCTCAGGCGGGGTCGGCGCCCGGCGGGGTGTGCTCCGGATGGCCCGCCGGCCACCGGACCGTCGACAGCCACGAGTCCTCCTCCCGGCGGAACCGCTCGAGCCACCGCGGGTCCAGCTCGGCGAGCAGCTCCAGGATCCGACCCGCCCAGGTGACCCGCGTGTCCGGCTCGTACCGCCGCCGGCCGCGCGCCCAGTCGCTGCCCATCCAGCGGGTGACGTCGACGAAGATCCAGTAGAGGACGTCGTCCTCGTCGGACGACGTGCGGCGCTCGAGCAGCTCGCCGCGCTCGTGCACCTCCCACACCCACGCGCCGTCGCGACGGTCCACGTTGGGGTAGCCCCCGTCGCGTCGGACGCCGAACGGCGGGTACGCCTCGACCGGCGCGCCGATCCGATCACCGATCGCGTGCGCACGCCGCTCGAGGGCGAGGAGGTCCGGGTCGGGCGTCCGCCGTCGCATGGCCGCAGGGTAGCCGTCGGCCCGGGGCCTCAGCCCGCGAAGCGCGCCGCCTGGCCCACCCGCGCACCGTCCTCGTCGAGCAGGTTCCACATCGTCACGTCCTCGATCCAGAAGCGGCGCCCGGTGCGGCCGATCCGCCGACCGCGGTAGCCGCGGAAGAAGCCGTCGCGCGTCACCGCGGCCAGCAGCCGGTCGCGGTCCTCCTGCGCGTCGGGCTCGGCGGCCAGCCGGGAGCGCGTCCCCACGAGCTGGTCCCACGTCGACGCGAAGCGGTCCTGGGCGGTCCGGTTGGCGTAGACGAAGCGCGGATCGGGCTCCTCGGTGTGGGCGAGGAGCCCGAACGGCGCGTCCTCGTAGAGCCAGTCCGGCCCGGCGCCGTCGGGGACCAGCGGCTCGCCGGTCAGTCCTAGGTGGCTGCGGGTGAGCAGCGTGAAGAGGGTGGGGTCCAGCGGACCGGCGACCGTCAGGACCGGCCCGTCGGCAGCGGTCACCGGCGCCGGTCCCCGCGGGCGTCGGCGTATGCCGGGACCGCGGCGGTCGGATCCCCGTCCGCCGAGTACACGGTCCCGCGGTTCTTGCCCGCCTGCTTCGAGGCGCGCAGCGCGACGTCCGCACCGCGCCGCAGCTCGGGGACGGTGGAGCCGTCGGACGGGGCGGACGCCACGCCGGCGCTGGCGCCCACGCCCGCGGAGGCGAGCGCATCGAGGGCCCGCTGCGCGATGGTCCCGCCGTCGCCCGTCGCGAGCACGAGGAACTCGTCGCCGCCGAGACGACCGAAGGTGTCCGACCGGCGCATCGACGTCATCACGGCGTGCGCGGCCTGCTGCAGGACGAGGTCGCCGGCCTGGTGGCCCTCGCGCTTGTTGAGCGTGCCGAAGTCGTCGAGGTCGATCAGCACCAGGGCGACCGGCTCCTCCTCACGGGCCCGGGCGACCATTCGCTCGGCCTCGGCCAGCAGCGCCGCGCGGGAGAGCGCGCCGGTCAGCGGGTCGCGCAGCAGCTCGTGGGTCTCGTTGGAGACGGTGCCGACGCTCAGCAGCAGGCCGCAGCCGGCGAAGAGGACCATCGCCGAGTCCGGGCCGACCCCGTTCCGGAGCATCGGCGACGCGAGCACCAGGACGACCACGATGCGCCCCGTAGCGCTGGCCCGGCCGCCGCGGGCGACGACCCCGGTCGCGGCGCTGACGATCCAGAGCAGCGTCAGGGGCGCGATCCCGGGCGGACCGAGGGTGACGATGAAGATGCCGGCCATCAGCGCGAACGGCTCCTCGATCCGCAGCCAGTGGTCGGGCATCCCGCGGCGGTGCAGCAGGCCCGTGGCGAGCAGCACCGCCAGGCCGGCGGCGGCCGCCTGCGGCACCGGGTGGACGGCCGGGTCGACGACGAGCAGCATGATCCCGAAGCACGCCAGGGCCAGCCGCACCTGCGAGGCGTAGTCGCGCGCGGCGGCGACGGCCTCGGTCGGCGGGGTCCGGACGGGGGTCGGCATCAGACGGACGGTGCCGGGCATCAGGAGGACCTCACACCCCTGCGTTCGACGCTCCCGCACGGGACCTTGACCCCTGCAAGGACGCGATCGTCGAAGCGTCCGGTGACGGTGTACGACGGACGGGGGTCCCGGGCCGCACCTCGGGACCCGCGACGGTGTTCCGACGGGTGTCCCCCTCCCAGGAGTCCGCATGAACGTCCATCCCCTCCCGCCCCGGCCACCCCGCTCCGCCGTCGGGGCCCGGGCGCTCGTCGCCCTGGCCGCCGCCGTCCCGCTGGGCCTCGCCCTCGCAGGTCCGGCCGCCGCCGACGCGCCGTGGTCGGCGCCGCGGACGGTCGGGCCCGGCGTCGAGCTCGATCGCGTCGTCGTCGGCACCGGCGGCGCCTCGCTCGCGTTCGGATATGGCGGGGCGCCGCAGCTGCTCCCCGTGGCCGCCGACGGGACGCCCGGCCGGGTGCGTCGGGTGCCGAACGTCAGCGCGCTCGGCGCCTACGGCAACCGCGCCGTCCTCCTGCGGACCGCCGGCCGCAGGGGGCCGGAGGGCGTGTCGTTCGCCGACCTCGGCGCCCGGTCGCTCGGCCCGCTCCACCGGGTCGCGCGTGCCGGCGAGGGGGCGGAGGGCCTCGCCGTCGGACGCGGCGGCCACGCCCTGGTCGTCCTGGGCTCGGGCGGGCGGACGGAGGACGAGTCGCCGGAGCCGCTCGCCTCGCGCCTGCGTCTGAGCTGGTCGACCCCGGGCCGCCGGCCGCGCCCGTCGTCCCTGGCGCTCGCGGGTCGCGCGGACCTGCTCGCGGCTGCGGTCGACCGCCGCGGCGCGGCGACGCTGCTGCTCGAGCGTGTGACGGCGACCGGGGATCGGGTCGTGCTCGCCCGGACGGTCGACCTGCGCACCCGCCGCCTCGGCCCCGAGCGGCGGCTGGACCGCACGGCGCTCGACACCATCAACGGCTCCGTCGCGGTGGACGACCGCGGGGGCGCGGTGCTGGCGTGGGGGATGCAGGACGGGGGCGAGGAGGCCGACCGCCCCTACGTCGTGCGGGGCGCGTTCCGGCGCCGCGGCACGACCGCCTTCACCCGGGCCGCGACGCTGGACCCGGGCGGCACCCGCGAGCGGCCCGGCGGGGTCCCGCAGACCGCGATGGACGACGACGGCCGCGCCACCGTCGCGTGGACCCAGGCGACCGGCGAGCTCGGCGGTCCGACCTCGCCCCGCGCGGCGGTCGCGACCCGCACCGCGCGCTTCGGCCCGACGACCGAGCTGCTGCCGGAGGGGTACGTCAGCGACGTCGCCGTCCGGGGCGACACCACGGTGGTCGCGCTCACCGGCTCCGCGCTGCCGTTCGATCCCGTGGCCGAGAGCATCGACGCGCCGCCGCCGACGGTCGCCGGGGTCGTCGTCCGTCGGGGCGCCGGGCCGCTGGGCGCCGTCGAGCCGGTGGCGTCGGCGATCCCGGGGGACCGCGGTGCGCTGCTCCTGGGCGCGGGCGCCGCAGGCTTCCGGGCGGTCTGGGAGGGCGCCCGGGCCGCGGGCCGCGACGCCCTGCGGTGGGCGGCCCGCCCGCTGCGCTGACCGGTCTACGATCGGGGCCCCTGCCCAGGAGCCCGCACGTGCGGCTGTTCGGTCCCCGATCCACCCCGCCGTCCCCCGAGCTCGGCGTCAACCTCGTCGGGTTCACCCGCACGGACTTCTCGCGGACCGCGTCGACGGGGTCGATGGTCCACCTGCGCGAGACCCTCGGGGCGAGCCGCGCGGTGCTCGTCCCGACGTTCTACGGCTCGCGGTTCGACGCCGGCCAGCTCTCGGCCGAGTCGCCGAAGACCGCCACGGTCGACAGCCTGCGCGACGCGATCCAGGACGCCGCGCGCCACGGCGTGTCGGTCGCGCTGAAGCCGCACATCGACATCGAGGACGGGATCTTCCGCGGGGACATCGCCCCGACCGGCCGGGACCGCGTCCGGTTCTTCGAGGCCTACCGCAGGGTCGTGATCGCCCCGCTCGCGCGCCTGGCCGCGGAGCACCCCGGGACGGTCGACCGGTTCGTCGTCGGCACCGAGCTCTCCGGCCTGGCGGGCGCGGACGACGAGTGGCGGACGACGGTCCGCGAGCTGCGCCGCAACGCCCCCGGGGTCCAGGTCGGCTTCGCGGCCAACTACGACTCCCTGGTGCCGGGCGATCGCCGCCCCGACCCGACGGGCTGGGCCGACGAGCTGGACTTCCTCGGCGTGGACTACTTCCTCGGCGAGTCCGACCGCGACTACCCGTTCGGCCGCCTGACCCGGAGCATCAGGACGGCGAAGCGGCTGACGGGCAAGCCGCTGCTCTTCACCGAGCTGGGCAGCCGGGCGGACACCGGCGACGGCCACGAGGGCCAGCGACGCCGGATCGCCGAGGCCGTCGACCACTTCAGGGGCCACGTCGCGGGCTTCTGGTTGTGGAACCGCTTCGCGGCGCGCGACGAGGCCGACGTCGAGCGCTACACGCTGGGCGACCCGGCGGTCCAGGACCTGGCGCGGCGGTTCGCGCGGGGGTGAGGCGCGGGGCAGCCGCCCCTCACGCCGCCGCCACCGACCCTCAGGCCGCCGCCACCGCCTCGGTCGCCACCCGGTCGCGCCGCCGCCCCGCCAGCACGCCCTTCGGCGCGACGAGGTAGGCGAGCACGAACTGGAGGCTCAGGACGCAGACGATCGAGCCGCCGGTGGACCAGTCCAGGTGGTAGCTCAGGTAGGTGCCCAGGAGGCAGGCGGAGACGCTGCCGGCGGCGGCCCAGCCGAGCATGCGGGAGAAGCGGTCGGTGATCAGGTAGGCGGTCGCTCCCGGGGTGATCAGCATCGCGACGACGAGGACGATGCCGACGGCCTGCAGCGCGACGATCACCGTCAGGGCGAGGGCGCCGAGCAGCAGGACCTCCAGCCGCTTGGGCGATATCCCGACGGCGTGGGCGTGCGTGGGGTCGAACGCGTAGAGGACGAGGTCGCGCCGCTTGAACAGCAGGACCGCGGTCACGAGGGTGCCGATCACGACGACCTGTGCGATGTCGCCGTCCGAGACGCCGAGGACGTTGCCGAAGAGGATGTGAAAGAGGTCGATCTGCGACGGGATCGCGGAGACGAGCACCAGGCCGAGCGCGAACAGGCCGGTGAAGACGATGCCGATCGCCGCGTCCTCCTTGACCCGCGAGGTGCGGTTCAGTCCTCCGACGAGGAACACCGCCGCGGAGCCGAAGAGGAACGCGCCGATCGCGAACGGCGCCCCGATCACGTACGAGAGGACGACGCCGGGCAGCACCGCGTGGGACACGGCGTCGCCCATGAGCGACCAGCCCAGCAGGGTGAGCCAGCAGGAGAGGACGGCGCAGACGACGCCGCAGACCAGGGCGACGAGCAGCGCGCGGCGCATGAAGTCGTAGGCCAGCGGATCGGTGAACCACTCGACGACGCTCATGCGGCGACCTCCTGCCGGAGCGCCTCGACGGGGACGAAGCCGCCGAACGCCTCGCCGAGAGGCCCGGGTCGCAGCGTCTCGTCGGGCGTGCCCTGCGCGACGATCCGGCGGTTGATCAGCGCCAGCTCGTCGCAGAGGGCGGGGACGGCGACGAGGTCGTGGGTGGAGACGAGGATCGTCCGGCCCTCGGCGGCCAGACCGCGCAGCAGCGCCGTGATCGTCGCCTCGGAGCGCTTGTCGACGCCCGCGAACGGCTCGTCGAGCAGCAACAGCTCCGCGCCCTGGGCCAGGCCGCGAGCGACGAACGCGCGCTTGCGCTGGCCACCGGACAGCGCGCCGATCTGCCGCTCGGCGAGGTCGGTCAGCTCGCAGCGTTCGAGCGCCTCGTCGACGGCGAGGCGGTCCTCCGGGCGCAGGCGCCGGGTCGACCGCAGCCGGCCGTAGCGCCCCATCGCGACGACCTCGCGGACCGACACGGGGAACGCGTAGTCGACGTCCTCGTCCTGCGGCGCGTACGCGACGCGGCCGTGGCGGCGGGCCTCACGCGGGTCGTCGCCGAACAGCGAGACGGTCCCCGATGTGGGCTTCACGAGCCCCATCAGCGCCTTGAAGAGCGTCGACTTGCCGGACCCGTTCATGCCGATCAGCCCGTGGACGCGGCCGGCGCCGATCGTCAGGTCGACCCCCTCGAGCGCGCGCGTGGGGCCGTACGAGACGACGAGGTCCTGCACGGTGACCACGGGCGGTCCGGCGGCCGGGACCGTGGTGGGGGTGGCGGCGCGTAGCGCGGTGTCGTTCGGGCTCATCTACGGGCTCCGTCGGTGGTGTCGGGAAGGGCGGTGCGGCGCCCGGCGGCGACGCTCATCGCGTCGACCCGCCGGTCAAGCCTGCGGCGATCGTGCGGGCGTCGCGGCGCAGCAGCTCGAGGTAGGTGGGGACGGGGCCGTCGGCGGCGGAGAGCGAGTCGACGTAGAGCTTCCCGGCGAAGCGCGAGCCGGACTCGCGGGCGACCTGCTCCTGCGCCTTCGGGCTGACGGTCGACTCGCAGAAGACGCCGGGGACGTCGCGGTCGCGGACGAACTCGACGGTCGCGGCGATCTGCTTCGGCGTTCCCTCCTGCTCCGCGTTGACGGGCCAGAGGTACGCCTCCTGCAGCCCCAGGTCGCGGGCGAGGTAGGAGAACGCGCCCTCGCAGGTCACCAGTGCGCGGCGATCCCGGGGGACGGCGGCCAGCGACGTGCGGACCTCGCGGCCGACCCGCGCCAGCCGCGCGGTGTAGTCGCCGGCGCGCCGGCGGTACTCGTCGGCGCCGGCGGGGTCCAGGCGCGTCAGCGCGCGGCGGATGTTCTCGACGTAGATCGCCGCGTTGTCCGTCGACATCCACGCGTGCGGGTTCGGCTTGCCCTCGTACTCGGACCCCCCGCCGATCGGGATCGACCGGACGCCCTCGGTGAGGGTGGCGGACTCGCCGCTGGCGCGGTCGATGAACTGCTCGAACCAGCGCTCGAGGCCCAGCCCGTTCTCCAGCACGAGGTCCGCCTGCGCCGCCTTCTTCAGGTCCGACGGGGTCGGCTCGTAGCCATGGATCTCGGCGCCGGGCTTGGTGATCGACGCGACCTCGACCCGATCGCCGGCCACCTCGCGCGTCATGTCGGCGATGACGGTGAAGGTCGTCAGGACGATCAGCCGGCCGTCCTTCGCGCGCAGGTCCTCGGCGTTCGCGCAGCCCGACACGGCCACCGCGGCCGTCGCACAGGCGAGGGCGACGGCCGACCGGCGCAGGATGCGGCGGGTGCGTGTCCAAGGTTGAGCCACGCCAAAAAGTGAAGCACACGTGAGGCATCCACGTCGCGTGTGGGTCGGCACACGGCGCCCGGGATCGCTCTGCCCGGCCCCCGCTCTTGGCCGCGCCCCGACCGGGGTAGCCTCGTCGCATGGCCGCCGAGGACGCCCCCGCCCCCAAGGACCCGTCCAACACCGCGATCGCGGAGCTGCTGCAGGAGCTGGGCGACCGGTACGAGCTCGACGGCGCCGTCGTCCACCGCGTGCTCGCCTACCGCAACGGGGCCAAGGCGGTGCTCGAGGCGCCGCGGTCCGTCGCCGGCATGACGCGGGCGGGCACCGTCACCGAGCTGCCGGGGATCGGCAAGACGCTCGAGGAGAAGTTCAAGGCGCTGCTCGAGACGGGCGAGATCCCGGCGCTGACGAAGCTGCGCGACAAGTACCCCGCGGGTCTCCTGACCCTGACGCACCTCCCCGGCCTGGGGCCGAAGAAGGCGCGCAAGCTGTTCGACGAGCTCGGCGTCGACGGGCCCGCCGCGCTGCGGGCGGCCATCGCCGACGACCGCGTCTCGACGCTCGCCGGGTTCGGCAAGAAGACGCAGGAGAAGTACCTCAAGCTGCTCGACGCGGCGGGCGAGGAGATCGACCGGCCCCAGCGCGTCCTGCTCTCGAAGGCGCTGCCGCTGGCCGAGGCGCTGGTCGACGAGCTGCGCGAGCGCGGCAGGGACGCCGGCGTCCACCGCGTCGAGGTCGCCGGCTCCGCGCGCCGCCGCGCCGACTCCGTCCACGACCTCGACGTGATCGCCACCGCCGACGACGCGGCGGCGCTGCTCGAGGTCTTCCGCACCTCGGAGCTCGTCGCCGAGGTCGGCTCGTCCGGCGACAACGGCGCCCACGGCGTCCTGCACTCCGGCCTGTCGGTCGACCTGCGGGTCGTCGCCCCGGACCAGTTCGGCAACCTGCTGCAGCACTTCACCGGCAGCAAGGCGCACAACGTCGCGATGCGCGAGTCGGCGGTCAAGCGCGGCCTGCACATCTCGGAGTACGGGATCCTCGACGACGAGACGGGGAAGACCGAGCGGTTCGCCACGGAGGAGGAGGTCTACGCGCGCCTGGGCCTGCCGTGGATCCCGCCGGAGCTGCGCGAGAACCGCGGCGAGCTGGCCCTGGACCAGGCCCCGTCGCTGATCGAGCTGGCGGACCTGCGCGGCGACCTGCACATGCACACCACCCACTCCGACGGTCGCGCGTCGGTGCGCGACATGGCGCTCGCCGCGCGCGACCTGGGCCACGAGTACGTGTGCATCACCGACCACTCCGCCACGCACGGGTTCGGCGACGACGTGCAGCCCGACGAGCTGCGGGAGATCATCGCCGAGGTCCGGGCCGTCGACGAGGAGCTCGACGGCATCACGGTCCTGGCGGGCTCCGAGGTCAACATCGGCACGGACGGCGAGCTCGACTACGCCGACGACGTCCTCGAGGAGCTCGACTGGGTCGTCGCGTCGATCCACACCGCGTTCCAGAGCGACCCGACCCGCCGGATCGTCGCCGCGTGCGAGCACCCGCTGGTCGACGTGATCGCCCACCCGACGGGCCGCCTGATCGGCCGGCGCGAGTCCTACGACCTCGACGTCGACGCGATGATCGACGCCGCGCGACGGACCGGCACGTTCCTCGAGATCAACGCCTCGCCCGCCCGGCGCGACCTGCACGACGTGCACGCCCGGGCCGCCCGCGACGCCGGCGTGCTGCTGACGATCGACTCCGACGCGCACGGCCCGGACACGCTGCCGAACCTGCGGTGGGGGATCGCGACCGCCCGCCGGGCGTGGCTGTCGGCCGCGGACGTCGCCAACACCCGCCCGTGGGATGAGCTGCGGAAGCTGCGCAAGGGCGGGCGCTGAGGCCGGCGGCCGTCGCGTCGCGGGAGGACGACGGCGGGTGAGCGGGGACGGGTCGGCGCCTCCCGCGCCGTCCCGCCCCCGGTGAGGATCAGTCCTCGGAGGTCCGCTCGGCCTTCGCGCGGGCCGCCGCGTCCTGCAGACGCTTGGCCTCGTCCTTGGCGGTGATGGCCTCGTCCTTCTTGTCCAGCGCCTCCTCGTCGGCCTTCAGGGCCTGAAGCTCCTTCTCGCGCGCCTCGGCCTCGCCGGCCTTGCGCTGCTCCTCCTCGGCCTTCTCGGAGGCCTTGCGGCGCTGCTCGGCGACCTCGTCGGCCTTGGCCTGGGCCTCGGCCTTGTCCTTCGCGGCCTTCTCGCGGCGGGCCTTCGCGCGGGCCGCGGCCTGCTTCTTCTTCGCCTCGGCCTCCTTCGCCTTGGCGGCGGCGGCCTGATCGGCCTCCTCGCGCTTGGCGGCGGCCTTCGCGCGCAGGGCCTCGGCCTCGGCACGCTCGTCGCCGGCGACGGCGGTGCGGGTGCCCTCCTGGCGCAGCTCCTCGTCACCGAGGACCGAGCCGGCGGCCTGCTTGACGCGGCCCTCGGCCTGGTCGGCGATCGGGGTGCCGGAGCGCCCGGCGAGCTTCAGGGCGGTGTCCAGCGGCAGGCGCGCGACCTTCAGCGAGGTGCGCACGGCGAAGACGGGGAGGGCGGTCAGGCGGCTCATCGTCCGGCCTCCGGGTCGGCGGCGGCCGCGCGGCGCTCGGCCTGCTCGGCCTGGCGCTCGAGGCGCTGGGCCTCGCTCAGGTGCTCGCCGCGCTCCTCCGCACCGGCGCGCTCGGTGGCGCCGGCCTCGGCGGCGGCCTTGCGGCGCTCCTCGGCGGCGGCCTCCTGCTCGGCCTCCTCCGCCTTCTCGGCGCGGGCGGCGGCGGTGCGCTGCTCGTCCTCGATGCGCTCGTCGCGGGTGGCGGCGGCCTGCTCGGCCTCCAGCTCCTCCCGGCGACGGGTGATGGCCGCGCGCTCCTCGGCGCTCTGGGCGGCCTCGCCCTCCAGGCGGGCCTCCTTCGCGGCGGCGGACGCGTCCGCCGCCTGGTCGACGGACTCCTCCTGGAGCCGTCCCTCGCGCTGCAGGTCCTGGTCGTCGAGCACCTTCCCGGCGGTCTGCTTGACCTTGCCGGCCACCTTGCCGGCGAGCCCGCCCAACGTGTTCTCTTCAGCCATGTGGTGCCCCTACCCCGTACGCACCACGGGACGCGCTCCGTGCGCGGTCACACGGCCGATCGTGCCTGCACGTCAGGGGTTCCGACGCCGTCCCGTGCGCGGACGGGGCGCTCAGCCGCCGGTGAGCTGCGCCCGCAGCGTGCCCGCCAGCTGCGGCGCCTCGAGCACGCGGGGGAGGAGCGAGCGGTCCAGCAGCAGGGCGTCGGCGACGAGGGCGATCGTCACGCCGTGGTCGGGCCGGTCGTGGACCTCGATCGCGTCGCCGGCCCCGACCTCGCCGTGCTCGAGGATGCGCAGGTAGGCGCCCGGCCGCGACGCCCCGGCGAAGTGCCGGAGCATCCGCGGGTCGTCGTGGACGAGGCCGAGCTTGAAGCAGGGCAGGCGCGGCTGGCAGACCTCCAGGAGCGCCGAGCCGACGCGCCAGCGCTCGCCGATCACCGCGCCGGAGCAGTCGACCCCGGACGTGGTCAGGTTCTCGCCGAACGCCCGGCCGGGCTCCATCGGCCGGCGGAACCCCGCCGACCACCAGGCGAGGTCCTCGGCCGCGTAGGCGTAGATCGCCTTCTCCGGCCCGCCGTGCACGGACCGGTCCGCCTGATCGTCGCCCCGGAGGTTGTCGCCCGCCGTGGCCAGGCGCCCGGCCACGGGCGACTTGCGGAAGCCGCTGAACACGGGCCGACCGCGGTGCTCGCCGATCGGTTCGGGGAGCCCGACGTTCAGCGAGTCGAGGGTCCCCGGCACGATCGGTCCCGGCGCGGAGGTCAGCCCGCGGCGGCGGGGACCGGCTGCGCGGCCTCGGCCCAGGTGACGAGGCGCTTGCGGTCCTCGCACCAGAGCTTCAGGCGCATGGAGCGCACGGCCGTGCCCAGGCTCAGCACGGGGACGTCGCGGAAGAGGTCCGTGCCGTCGTGCGCGGCCTGCAGGTGGTAGTTGGGCACCTTCGCGCTGAGGTGGTGCACGTGGTGCAGGCCGATGTTGCCCGAGAAGAACTGCAGGACCTTCGGGAGCTTCAGGTACGAGCTGCCCTGCAGGGCAGCGTCGGCGTAGTCCCAGGAGTCCGAGTTCTCCCAGTACGCGTCCTCGTACTGGTGCTGGACGAAGAAGAGCCAGATCCCGGCGCCGCCGGCGAGGACGACGAGCGGCAGCTGCACGGCGAGGAAGGCCACGGGACCCATCACGACGCAGAGGACGGCGACGGCGACGACCAGCGTGATGTTCGTCAGCTTGATGCTGTTCTGGATCCGCGGGCGGTCCGTCTTCTTCCACAGGCGCGGCTGGAACACGAGGGCGTAGAACGGCCCGATCGTGAACATGATCCAGGGGCTGCGGGTCAAGCGGTACTCGAGGCGCTTGCCGCGCGAGGCGGACTTCCACTCCGCGACGGTCATCGTCGGGACGTCGCCGTCGCCGCGGCGGTCGAGGTCGCCGGCGGACGCGTGGTGCATCGCGTGACTGTGGCGCCAGGCCGAGAACGGCGTGTAGACGAGCAGCGCGGTGAAGACGCCGACGATCTGGTTGCCGCGCTTGGTCGGCATGAAGTTGCCGTGCGCGCAGTCGTGGAAGACGATGTAGGTCCGCAGCAGGAAGCCGGCCGTCGGGATCGACAGCAGCAGCGTCAGGACGTACGAGACGTCCAACAGCAGGTACATCGCCACGAAGCCGACGATGTACGGGACGACCGACGTGAGCAGGTCGAGGACGCTCTTGCGGACGTCGGGTCGCGCGTACGGCGCGAGCTCGGTCTTCCAGGCGCTCTTCTCGGGCCCGGGCGGGGCGGCCGGGACGGGCGGGGCGATCGTGGAGCTCATGGATGGTCCGCCGGGATCGGGTTCGAGGACCCCGGTCGACGGGGAACACAGCAGCGGTGGGGCACAGTGTGGCGTGCCCGGGCCCTTCTTGTCGAGGGCGCGGGCCGCCTCGGGGGCGCACTCCACCCGGACCGCGGGGGGATAGCCCCCGCCCGACGGGCGCCGGTCGTCCGGGGCGCGAGGTAGGTGAGCCGAATCGGCCGGGACTGGACCCGTCGTTCCAGTGTGCGACGAAGCCGACGTCACGAACGGGTCCGTCCGTCCGTACTCCGGGTGCGACGCGCGCGCCCGCGGGTCGTCGCCGTCCCTGACACCCCCCGTCCCGAAGGTCCAGATGCGTTTCCACACCCCCGAGGGCGGCATCCTCCGCGTCGACCGCGTCGGCGGTCTGCACACCTACGCCGCGCGCATCGACGGCGGCACGTGGACCGCCTGGGGCGAGGTGCGCACCGTGGTGGTCGCCGCGACCGGGCACGGGCCCGCGGATCCCTGGGTCGACCGGGTCGTCGCGTTCTGCGAGGAGCGGGCCGCCCTGCCCGACGTCCCGGGCGAGCACGGACGCGTCCCGGCGGACGGGCACCGTGCGCCTACGCACCCGTAGGATGGCGCGATGGGCTCCAGGAACGTCGTCGCCGGCCGCACCGCGGTCATCACCGGAGCGGGGTCGGGCATCGGCCGCGCCGTCGCGCAGCACCTGTCGGCCATGGGCTGCCCCGTCGCGCTCGTGGACTGGGACGAGGACGGGCTCGAGGAGACCGCCGCGTCGCTGCCGGGGCCGTCGATGCACCGGAAGCTCGACGTCCGCGACCGCCAGGCGCAGCTCGCGTTCGCGTCGGAGGTCGCCGAGTGGGCGCCCGCGCCGATCGGGATGGTCCTCAACAACGCCGGCGTGACCGTCTCGAACTCGGTCACCGGTGGCTCGCCCGAGGACGACGAGTGGGTCATGGACGTCAACTTCTGGGGCGTCGTCAACGGCACCCGGGCGTTCCTGCCGATCCTCCAGAAGCAGGACTCGGGCGTCATCGTGAACGTCTCGAGCCTGTTCGGGATCATCGCCTGGCCGACCCAGAGCGCCTACAACGCGTCGAAGTTCGCCGTCCGCGGGTTCACCGAGTCGCTGCGGATCGAGCTCGAGGGCACCGGCGTCAACGCGATCACGATCCACCCCGGCGGCGTCCGCACCCACATCGTCGACAACGCGCGCTTCCACGTCGACGACCAGGGCGGCACGGACCACGCCAAGCTGCAGCAGGACTTCAACAAGATCGCCCGCACCACGCCGAAGAAGGCGGCGCGGACGATCGTCGCCGGCGTCGAGCGCGGCAAGGACCGGATCCTCGTGGGCCCCGACGCCGTCGCGATGGTGACGCTGAGCCGGATCATCCCCAACCGCTACTTCGACGTCATCCGCACGCTGATGCCGCTCGTGCGGAAGTAGAGGCGGGCGGGCCCCACCTCCCGGGTAGCGTCCGTCCGATGCGCGAGCGTCCGAACCCCCCGCTCCGGGCGCGCGACGTCCCGTGGATCTACTGGACCGGCCCCCGGCGGCGGGACCCGTACCGCACGCCGTGGTGGCTGCACGTGGTCACCTGGGGGGTCATGATCGGCTCGGTCGTCGCGTTCGCCGAGCTGGACTGGTCGAAGCCCCCGGCGGTGCTGGGGGCCATGGCCTGCGCGGTGCTCGCCCAGGCGCTGTGCGGCTGGCTGCTGGTGCTCTGGTACGGGCCCGAGCCCGAGGGGGAGACCCCGCCGCCGGGGCCCGAGGAGGAGACCGGGCCGCCGGAGCCGAGGCGGAGACTCCGCCGCCGGAACCCGAGGCCCGAGGCGCTGCGGGACCGGCCGCAGGTCTCGCTGATCCCGCCCGACCTCCGGGACGAGTACGAGGCCGACGAGCGGCACGCGGCGGACCGGCGTGCGGCCGGCTCCGACGCCCCGCGGGCGCGGTCCGGCGACGACGACGCCTGAGTCCCGTCGACGACGGCGCCGTCGGCCCCGCCACGACCTACCCCCGCGGCGTCGCCACCGGGTCCGCCGGGCCCACCGGCGGCAGGCCCGGCGCGGGCGGCACGTCGTCGTCGTGCTGGAGCGTCTTCAGCACGCGGTAGGTGACGATCGCCGCGACGGTGCCCAGCGCGATGCCGGCGAAGGAGTAGTCGCCCCAGTTGAGCGTGTAGTCCGCGGCGCCGACGGTGATCGCCACCGCCGCGGTGATGAGGTTGACCGGGTCGCGGAAGTCGACGCGCGCGTCGATCCAGACCCGGGCTCCGAGGACGGCGATCAGGCCGAAGAGGACCGTGACCGCACCGCCCAGGACGCCGGTCGGGATCGCCTGGATGATCGCGCCGAACTTCGGCAGCAGGCCCAGTGCGATCGCGGTCAGGCCGGCGATGACGTACGCCAGCGTCGAGTAGACCCGCGTCAGGCCCATGACGCCGATGTTCTCGCCGTAGGTCGTCGTCGCGGAGCCGCCGAAGAGCCCGGAGACGGTGGTCGCCAGGCCGTCGCCCATGAACGAGCGGCCGATGTCGCCGTCCAGGTCGCGCTCGGTCATGGCGCCGACGGTCTTCACGTGGCCGGCGTTCTCGGCCAGCAGCACGAGGACGACGGCGGGGACGATCAGCAGGATCGCCCGCCACTGGAACTCGGGGGTGGCGAAGTCGGGGAGGCCGATCCACGCCGCGTCGTGCACGCCGGACCAGTCG
Source organism: Patulibacter sp. (assembly GCF_030655195.1). Classification (GTDB taxonomy): domain Bacteria; phylum Actinomycetota; class Thermoleophilia; order Solirubrobacterales; family Solirubrobacteraceae; genus Patulibacter. The sequence continues at coordinate 19,891 of NZ_JAURWA010000177.1, forward strand.
ACCTTGCCGAGGATCGCGGCGAAGACGTACCCGACGACGACGCCGAGGAACACCGACAGGCTCGAGACGAAGCCGCGCACCGCGACGCCGATGACGACGATCGCGACGAGGGTGACCAGCGCGATCCCGGCCTGCGACTCGAACTGGCCCTTGGCGACGGGCGCGAGGTTCAGGCCGATCAGGGCGACGATCGCGCCGGTCACCACCGGCGGCAGCAGCCAGTCCAGCGGCGCGGTCCCGACCCGGTCGACGAGCAGCCCGATGAGGAAGACGACCACGCCCGCCACGACGATGCCGCCGAGCGCGACGCCGATGCCGCCGTCGGTCTGGGCCGCCGTGACCGGCGCGATGAACGCGAAGCTCGACCCCGTGTAGGAGGGCACGCGGTTGCGGGTCAGCAGGACGAAGAGCAGCGTGCCGATGCCGGAGAAGAAGATCGTCGTGGAGACCGGGAACCCGGTCAGGACCGGGACGAGCGCCGTCGAGCCGAACATCGCGAGCACGTGCTGCATGCCCAGCCCGAGCATGATCGGCGTGCTGAGGCGCTCGTCGGGACGGACGACCTCGCCTGGTCGGACGCGGGAGCCGTCGCCGTGCAGCTTCCACGTGCGGTCGATGAACGAGCGGGTCATGCGTGCTCCTGGGGTCGGGGGTGGCGCGGTCGGGGGACCGGCGCGTCGGCGTCGATGGTGACGGAGCGGGCCGACGGCGCGCATGGACGACGGGCGCGACGGACGGATGTCCCGCGGGACGACCGTCCGGGGTCCACGCCGACGATCCGTGGGTCCGCCGTGGCGGATCGCCGTGGCGACGGGCTTCGCGCGGTCCGCCGGCCCCCGTCGACCGTCCCCGGACGCCGGTCTGCGGAGGTCCGCTGTGGTCCGACCACAGCGCTGACCCCCGAACCGGACGTAGGGTGCGGCCATGCCCCGCCGGAGCGATCGTTCATGAGCACCCCGCAGCCCACCGTCGTGGTCTACGGCGCCACGGGGTACACCGGCAAGCTCGTCGTCGCCGAGCTGGCGGCGCGCAGCGTGCCGCTCGTCCTCGCAGGGCGCAGCGCCGAGCGCCTCCGGGCCGTCGCCGCGACGCTCCCCGACGGGGTCGAGGCGATCGTCGAGGCCCCGATCGACGACCACGCCGCATTGCAGGGCGCCGCGGGCCGCGGGTCCGTCGTCGTCAACTGCGCCGGGCCGTTCGCACGCACCGGGACCGCCGTCCTGCGCGCCGCCGCGGCCGCGGGCGCCCACTACGTCGACACGACCGGCGAGCAGGACTGGATCGCCCGGGTGCTGGGCGAGCACGACGCCGAGCTGCGGGCCGCCGACGTCGCCGCCGTGCCCGGCATGGGCTTCGACTACCTCCCCGGGGACCTGCTCTGCAACGTCGTCGGGGCGCCCCTGGGTCCGCTGCGGCGGCTCGACGTGGCCTACCACGTGGAGGGCTTCGGGATGACGCGCGGGACGCAGCGCTCGGCGCTCGAGATGCTCGACGGCCGCGACGTCGTCTACGAGGACGGGGCGCTGAAGCCCGGCGGCACGAAGCCGCTGCGCGCCTCGGTCGAGTTCCCCGCCCCGATCGGTCGCCGGACCGTCGGGCGCTACCCCGCCGGCGAGGTCGTGACGGCCCCGAAGCACCTCGACGTCCGGACGATCGCCGCACGCATCTCGACCGTGTCGATCGCCCCCGGGCCGGCCGCCCCGCTCGTCCCGTACGCCACCCCCGTCGTCGCCCGGCTGCTGCGCACGCCGCTCAAGGGCCTCATCGACCGCGCGATCGAGCGGCTCCCCGAGGGCCCGCCGGAGGACGAGCGCCGCGCCGTGCGCTGGACGATCCTCGTCACCGCGACCGCCGAGGACGGCGGCTCGAGCACCGGCGTCGTGCGCGGCCCCGACATCTACGGCCTGACCGCGCGCACGATCTCCGACGCCGCGCAGGCGCTCGGCTCGGGCGCGGTCACCGCCCGCGGCGGCCTCGCCCCCGCCCAGGCGTTCGACGCGCGCCGCACGCTCGACGCGCTCGCCGACTTCGGCGTGACCTACGAGGTCGACGGGGTGGCCGGCGCCGCCACGGCCGCCACCGCCGGCGCCGCCACCACGACCTCCCGCGGGGTCTCGGCATGAGCCCGGCGACGACCGTCGACCGCGTCTGCGTCATCGGCGCGGGGTCCTCCGGCATCGCCGCCTGTCAGTCGCTGGGCGCGAAGGGCATCCCCTACGACTGCTTCGAGAAGGGCACCCAGGTCGGCGGCAACTGGCGCTACCGCAACGACAACGGGCAGTCCGCGGCGTACCGGTCGCTGCACATCAACACCTCGCGGCGGGTCATGGAGTTCCGCGAGTTCCCGATGCCCGACGACCTGCCGGACTTCCCGTCGCACTTCCAGATCGCCGCGTACTTCGACGACTACGTCGAGCACTTCGGCCTGCGCGAGCACATCCGCTTCGCCACCGAGGTCCTCCGCGTCGAGCCCGTCGGCGACGGCTCGTGGGACGTGACGACGCGGCCGGTCGCCCCCGTCGCCCCCGACGACGACACCGGCGTCCCGGAGCCGCCCGCGCCCGCGGGACCCGAGTCGACGACCCGCTACCGCGCCGTGGTGGTCGCCAACGGCCACCACTGGGACGCCCGCTGGCCCGAGCCGGGCTTCCCGGGGCAGGACGACTTCGCCGGCGAGCAGGTCCACGCCCACACCTACGACACCGCCGACACCCTGCGCGGCAAGCGGGTGCTCGTCCTGGGGATCGGCAACTCGGCCACCGACATCGCCGTGGAGTCCTCGCGGATCGCCGAGCGGACGTTCCTGGCGATGCGCCGCAGCGCCTACGTCATCCCGAAGTACGTCTTCGGGACGCCGATGGACGAGCTGCAGGGCAGCCTGGCGTCGAAGGTCCACGTGCCGCTGGCGGTCCAGCGGGTGAGCGCCGGCTTCCTGCTGCGCCTGACCGTCGGCCGGATGACCGACTACGGCCTGCAGGAGCCCGACCACAAGATCCTCGCGGCCCACCCGACGATCTCGTCCGAGCTGCTCGGTCGGATCGGCCACGGCGACATCGGGGTCAAGCCGAACATCGAGGCGTTCGTCGGCGGCCGGACGGTGCGGTTCGTCGACGGCACCGAGGAGGAGCTCGACCTCGTCGTCTACTGCACGGGCTACCGCATCTCGTTCCCGTTCCTGGCGGAGTCGGTCGTCCCGACGGCCGACAACCACGTGCCGCTCTACCGGCGCGTCGTCGCACCCGACCGGCCGGGGCTGTTCTTCGTCGGCCTGCTGCAGCCGATCGGGGCGGTCATGCCGCTGGCCGAGGCGCAGTCGCAGTGGATCGCCGCGCTGCTGACGGGCGAGACGACGCTCCCGTCGCCCGAGGCCATGCGCCGGGCGATCGCCGACGAGGAGGCCGCGATGAACCGCCAGTACCTCTCGTCCAAGCGCCACACGATCCAGGTCGACTTCCACGACTACCTGCGGCTCCTGGCCCGCGAGCGGCGTCTCGGGCCCGCGGCGGCGGAGGCCGTGGGCCCGCTGCGGCGGGTGCAGCGGGTCGCGCGACGCGTGCGGTCGCTCGCCGGGACGTCGGCGTGATCGCCACGGTGGCCCGGGTCGCCCCGGCCCCGGCCGGCGGGCACGTCGGCGGGGCTCCCACCGGGGCGTCGGCGTGATCGGTCGCCGGCCCGGTCCGACGTCGGGCACCGCGGTCGTCACCGGCGCGGGGGCGGGGCTGGGTGCCGCAATCGCCGCGCGGCTGGCCGCCCGCGGGCTGCACGTCGTCGCCGCGGACATCGACCTGCCGGGCGCCGAGCGCACCGCCGCGGCCACCGGCGGGACGGCCCGCCGCCTGGACGTCACCGACGCGCAGGCGTGCCGCGCCCTCGTCGCCGACACGCCCGACCTGGTGGTCTGGGTCAACAACGCGGGGATCCTCGCCACCGGCCCGGGCTGGTCGACGGACGAGGCCACCCGGAGGCGGCTGTTCGACGTCAACGTCCACGGCCTGATCAACGGGACCACCGCCGCGCTGGAGGTCTTCCGGCCCGCCCGCCGCGGGCACGTGATCAACGTCGTCTCGCTCGCCGGCCTGGTGCCCGCGCCCGACGAGACGATCTACGGCGCGACGAAGCACGCGGCCCTGGCGTTCTCCGTCGGCACGCAGCTCGACCTTGCCCGGCGCCGCGAGCGGGGCGTGCGGATCAGCGCGCTGTGCCCCGACGGCATCTGGACGCCGATGCTCTTCGACCACGTCGACGACCCGGACGCCTGGCCGTCGTGGTCGGGCACGATGCTGCAGCCCGACGACGTCGCCGCCGCGGCCGTCGAGCTGCTCGACCGCCCGAGCCCGGTGCGCTCGATCCCCCGCCGCCGCGGTCTGGCCGCCCGGTTCTACGCCGCGACGCCGGGCTTGTCGGCGCGTGGCCTGCGCGGCATCGTCTGGCTCGCCCACCGGCGCCAGCGGGCGTGGGCGAGGGACAACCCGCGGCCGACGGCCCCTGCGGCACCCACCGCGGTGGCCGTCCCGTCGCCGGTGGACGACCGCTCCCCCGGGACCACCCCCACCCCGACCACCCCGACCGAGGACCTCGATGCCTGACCCCGCCGCGCCTCCCGTCCGCCGCGTGCTGATCACCGGGGCGCTCGGCTTCATCGGGCGCGCGGTCGCCGACCGGCTGACCGCCGACGGGATCGAGGTCGTCGGCGTCGACCGCGAGGCGGACCCGGCCCGTGGCGTCGTCGCCGGCGACACGACCGACCCCGGGCCCTGGGCCGCCGCCCTGCAGGGCTGCGACGTCGTCCTGCACACCGCCGCGGTGGTCTCGAACGCCGTCGAGGTCGACGAGCAGTGGCGGGTCAACGTGCTCGGCACGCGGCGGGTCGTCGAGGCCGCGCGCGACGCCGGGGTGCGGCGCATCGTCCACCTGTCGTCGATCCGGGCGTTCTCGGACCTCGGGTTCCCCGACGGCGTCACCGAGGACCACCCCGTCCGCCCCGACGGCAACCCGTACGTCGACACGAAGATCGCGTCGGAGCAGGTCGTCCTGCAGGCCCACGCCGCCGGCGAGATCGAGACCGTCGTCGTCCGGCCCGGAGACGTCTACGGCCCCGGCTCGCGGCCGTGGGTGCTGCTGCCGCTCGAGGCCATCCGCGCCCGGCAGTTCCTGCTCCCCGCGATGGGCAGGGGCATCCACAGCCCGGTCTACGTCGACGACCTCGTCGCCGGTCTGGTCCTGACGACGACCCATCCCGACGCCGCCGGCCAGGTCTTCACGATCGCGGGACCGCGCGGCGTGCGGTGCGACGAGTACTTCGGCCACCTCTACCGGATGCTCGGCCGCAAGGGCCCCCTCGGGCTGCCCACGCCCGTGGCGGTCGGCCTCGCCGCGGCCGCCGACCGGGCGGGCCGGGCCCGCGGCCGTCGCACCGAGGTCAACGCGATCTCGATGCGGTACTTCGCCCGCACCGGCACCTACTCGATCGAGAAGGCCCGCAGCCTGCTCGGCTACGCCCCGGTGGTCGACCTGGACGAGGGCATGGCGCGCACCGAGGAGTGGCTCAGGGCCGAGGGGCTGCTCGGCTGAGTGCCGCGCCGTTCCCGGCCGGGAACGGCGCGGTGCCCGGCTCCCCGCGATCCGGCCGGGACCACGGGGCTCGGAGGGGCTAGCTCTGCTCCTCCACGATCGTCCGGCGGTCGAACGTGCCGGTGTTCTGGGTGCACGTGCCTGCGCCGCCGGCGCCCCGGACCCAGAGGGAGACCGTGTGGTCGCCGGTCGGCACGCCCGCGAAGAGCGACTCGATCGTCGCCGACTCGGCCGTGGTCGCGGTGGTCGTGGCGTCGAACCCGTCGAAGCCGGTGCCCCCGCCGGAGGCCAGGTCGTCGACCCGCAGCTGGAAGGAGCAGAAGCTCGCGCCCCCCGACTGGCTGACGACGGTGCCGCTCGTCAGTCGGACGACGGAGGTCGCCGACGTCTTCGTGAAGGTCCCGAAGTCCTTGACCTTCTTGAAGTTCGAGTTCGTGATGGCCGTGTCGGTCTGCGAGGTGTTGCCCGTCAGGACCTTCCGCGCGATGACCGCCGGTGCGCCGGCGACGCCGGTGTCGCCCTTGGCGCCCGTGTCGCCCTTGGCCCCCGCGGGGCCCGCGGCTCCGGACGGCCCGGTCTCGCCCTTCGCCCCGGGCGTGCCGGGCGCCCCGGCGGCCCCCGCCGAGCCCTTGGCGCCCTTCAGGGCTGAGCGGGTCTTCTTCGCGAGGTCCTTCGTCTGGATCGTGCCGTCCTTGATGTTCTTGCTGGTGATGACGGACGCCGCGTACGCGGTGCCCCCGCCGAGGGCGAGCAGCAGGGCCAGCGTGGCGACGATGTTGGAGTAGGTCAGGTGCCGTTTCATGCGTGCACCGTACGCCCCGCCGGCTCGGATGGGGCGATTCGTTTGCGATCGCCCCACCGGGCGCCACCTGGCGGGCGCCACCCGGCCGACGTTCACCCCCGGTCGAGCGCCACCGCCCCCGTCCGCCGCGCCGTCCACCCGAACCAGATCCACGACGCCAGGCCGACGGCCGCGATCGCGCCGCCCAGGACGCAGACCGCGTCCCACCCGCCGGCGCCCCAGACGGCCGACGAGGCGGTCGAGCCCGTGACGCCGCCGAGGAAGTAGGCGACCATGTACGCCGTCGTGATGCGGCTGCGGGCGTCGGGGCGCAGGGCGTAGATCGTGCTCTGGTTCGTGATCTGCAGGCCCTGGACGGCGAAGTCGAGGACGACGATGCCCAGGACGAGCGCCACGACGCTCGTGCCGCCCAGGTCGAGCAGGACCCACGAGAGGAGCAGCGTGACGAGGGCCCCGGTCGTGGCCGCGCGACCGTGCCCGGCGTCGCTGATCCGTCCCGCGACCGGGGCCATCAGGGCGCCCGCCAGGCCGGCGAGCCCGAACAGGCCGATGACGCCGTCGCCGTAGCCGTAGGGCTCGCGGGCGAGGAGGAACGCCACCGCGGTCCACAGCACGCTGAAGATCGCCATGCCGGTCGCGCCCAGCCACATCCGCCGGCGCAGCTCCGGCTCCTCGCGGATCAGCGCGAGGACCGATCGCAGCAGGCGGCGGTAGCGCACGCGGCCGGCCACGCCGTGGTCGGGGCCGACGGGCGGCGGGGCGACGGGCAGGAACCGCCAGAGCACCGCGGCGAGGACGAGCATCGTGCCGGCGGCGACGGCGAAGACGAGCCGGAAGCCCCCGAGCTCGGAGAGCAGGCCCGACAGGGTGCGGGCCAGCAGGATGCCGACGAGCAGGCCGCTCATCACGGTCCCGACGATGCGGCCGCGCTCCTCCTCGCCGGCCATCGACGACGCGAGCGGGACGACGACCTGGGCGACCGCCGAGGCCACGCCGACCGCGGCCAGCGACGCGGCCAGGACGGCGAAGCTCGGCGCGACGGTGCTGACCACCTGGGCGGCCGCGGCGACGACGAGCAGGCCGACGACCAACCGCCGCCGCTCGAGCAGGTCGCCGAGCGGCACGAGGAACGCGAGGCCCAGCACGTAGCCGACCTGGCCCGCGGTGACGAGCAGCCCGGCGGTCGACTCGCCGACGCCGAACGCTCGCGCGATCGTGTCCAGCAGCGGCTGGGCGACGTAGAGGTTGGTCACCGCCACGCCGCAGGTCACGGCGAGCAGGACGACCAGCCGGCGGTCCATCCGCTCGCCCGGGGCGGGGGAGAGGTCGGCGGCGGGGTCGGGGGCTGCTGGCGCTGCGCTCACCCGTCGATGGTTGCAGGACGCAACCTCGGGCGGCTGCGGGCGGGTCTCAGCGCGCCCGCACGCCGAGCGCCCGGAACCCGCGGTTCAGCAGCGCCTCGGCCTGCCGGGGGATGTCCGGCGTGTTCAGCAGGACGACGACGAGGCGGTGGCCGCCGCGCGAGACCGCGCCGACGAACGTCTTGCCGGCGGCGTTCGTGAAGCCCGTCTTCAGGCCGATCGTGCCGGGGAACCCCTGCTTCAGCAGCGGGTTGTGGTTCTGGAGGAAGAGCTTGCGGCCCTTGATCGGGAACGGCCGGACCGCCTGGTTCGTGCCGACGATCTTCGCCAGCCGCGGCTGGTCGAGGACCGCGCGGCCCAGGACCGCCAGGTCGGTGGCGCACGACCGGTTCTTCGCCTCGCGCTGCGTCCGGGTCTCCTCGAAGCCGCTGGGCGAGGCGAACGTCGTGCACGTCAGGCCGAGCGCACGGGCCTGGGCGTTCATCATCGCCACGAAGTTCTCGACGGTCCCGCCGACGTGCTCGGCCAGGGCGACCGCGGCGTCGTTGCCCGAGGCCAGCAGCAGGCCGTACTGCATCGTCTCGAGCTGGACCTTCTTGTAGAGCGGGAGCAGCCCGACGCGCGAGCCCTGCGCGGCGACCGCCTTGCGGGAGATCCGCACGCGCTCGGTCGGGCGGCTGTTGCCGTCGACCACCAGCGCGGTCATGAGCTTCGTGACGCTGGCGATCGGCAGCGAGCGGGTGGCGGAGTGCGCCCACAGCACCTTGCCGGTGTCGAGGTCGGCGACCAGCCCGGCGCGCGGCTGCTTGCGCAGCGGGTTGACGAAGCCGGGCGCGGCGAACTCGGGGGCGGCGGCCTGGAGCTTCAGCGGGACCGCGAGCGGGGCGACCGACGGCGGGCCGTTGACGCCCTGCAGCGGCGTGCGCTGGACCGTGGGCGCGTCCTCGCCGTCGGGCCCGGAGCCCGCCTGGGCGGTGGCCGAGCCGCCGCCGCAGCCGGAGAGGACCGGGCCCAGGACGAGCACGACGAGGAGGAGGGCCACACGCCGCACGGACCGGAGCATGCCCGACGCGGAGGACGGGGGCGCCGGGTGCAGGGCGTCGTTCACGGCCGGTCGGCGACCCCGCGAGGGCGAGGGCGCCCGACCGGCGCCCGCTCAGCCCGCGCGGTACGGCGTGAGGCTGCGGGCGATGGCCCGCATCTCGCTGTTGGTGAGGCTGTTCTTCAGGCTGTTGTTGACCCAGTAGGTGCCGTTGGGCGTCTTCCACACCAGGCGACGGATGCGCGCGCCGTCGTACTCGATGCGGAACGTGCGCCCGGCCAGCCGGACCTCGTCCGTGGTCATGTCGAGCACCGGCGGGTCCTTCCAGGACGTGCCCTGGATGCCGTAGTACTGGCCGATGCCGCCGCGCTGGCCGTCGACCGCGACGACCAGGCGGTAGCCCTGCCACGGGAACGCCCGGCCGCCGGCGGAGGCGATCTCGTACCCGCGGGAGTCGTTGTCGCGGTAGACCGCACCGTTCTGGACGAGCTTGGGGACGTAGATCGGCGCGGCGGTGAAGTCGCGTGCGATGCCGCTGTTGGCGACGTTGGTCTTGGCGGCGGCCAGGCCGTCGCCGAGCGTGGCGGGGGTCTTGGGCGTCTTGGAGCGGCGCTTGCGGCCGCTCGAGGTCCGGGAGGGCTCGGCGTCGTTGTCGGAGGCCTTGACCTTGCGCGGCGAGCCGGGGTGCAGGAACTGCCGGGCGGCCTTGGCCAGGCCGGCGGGCGTGGTCTGCAGCGCGCCCTCGTTCGTGTCGGTCGTGTCGAGCTGGATCCGCTTGGTCGGGTTGCCGACCACGCCCAGACCGAGCTTGACGACGCCGAGCAGGCCGCGCGAGGTGCGGATGTCGGTGTCGACGAACTTCAGGATCGTCTTGGCGAGCTTGTTGCCCTCGAAGATGAGCTTCGACGTGGCGATCTGCCCGCGGGCCTCGGACAGGTAGTGCTGCTGGCGGGCCTCGCGCACGACGTCGTTGTCGAGGTGGCGGAAGCGGACGTAGTCCAGCGAGTCCTCGCCGCAGAGCCGCTGGTAGCCGGCCTTGACGTCGATCGAGGCGTACGGCTGGGTGTCGCCGACCGGCGGGTTGTTGTCGTTGAAGTAGCGGCGGTCGACGTCGGTGTAGAAGCAGCCGAACGCGTTGACGGCGGCGGAGAACGCGGTGAAGCGGATCGAGACGTAGTGGTGGATCTCGAACGTCTCCTCCGGCGTGGAGAGCAGCTCCTTGAGGCGGTCGATGAGCTTGTCCGGGCCGCCGGCGAACGCGGCGTTCAGGCGGACGTTCGATCCGCCGGCGACGATCAGGTCGCGCGGCAGCGACAGCATCGACGTGACCTTCGCGTTGCTGTCGAGGCGGACGAGGATCATCGTGTCGGACCGCTGGCCGCTGGCCTCGCCCTTGCGCGCGTCGTCGCCGACGAGCAGCATCGTCTGCGGCTTGCCGGGGTCGACGTCGTCGAGGGCCTCCTTGGCCTTCTTCGTCGCCACCGTCTCCTCGGGGAGCGCGTTGACGATGAGGTCCGACTCGCGCTTGATCGTCGTGGCGACGGCGACGCCCGCGACGGTCAGGACGATCACGCACGCCAGCAGGATCCGCAGCGCGAACTGCGTGCCGGGGCGGGGCGGGCGGAGGTCGGACGGGGCGCTCATGGCGGGTGGCCTCGGGGACCGGGCGGCGGCCGTCGGAGCGGCCGGGTCGGGGCGGGGCGCAGGACGCCCGCGCGGACGCAGGGGGCCCGCGGGTCCAGAGACGGTAGCGCACCCCCACGGCCCCGCGTGCAGGTCGGGGATCGCGGCGCGGGGCGGATCGGCGGCGCGCGGCGCCCCCGCGACGGGACCGTCGACGCCCCGGGCACGGGACCGCGACACGACGTCGTTCGCCCCGTGGCGCGAGGTCGGGGAGCGGCGCGCTACCGCTCGTCCGACCTCGAAGGCGCCACGTCCCGCGCGGTGCCCCGGAGTGCGGATCGCGACCTCCGACCCCGCCCGCTACCGTCGCGGGCATGACGACCGACCGTGGCCACGTGACGCGGGTCCCGATCCTGTTGCGCAACCGCGACATGGACACGCTGGGGCACCTGAACCAGTCGCTCTACCACGTGTTCATCGAGGAGGCACGGACGGCGGTGGTCCTCGAGCTGCTCGGCACGGGCGTCGTGGACTACGTCCTCGCGCGCGTCGAGCTGGACCACCTGCACGAGGTCCGCCTGGAGGACCGCGAGGTCGCGGCGGAGGCCTGGATCGAGCACGTCGGCGCCAAGAGCCTGCGGATCGGCTCGCGGGTCGTGAAGCTCGACGGCACCGTCGTCGCGCAGGGCACGACCGTGCTCGTGGCGTGGGATCCGGAGCGCCGCGGGTCGCGGCCGATCGACGACGAGGAGCGGGCCGCGCTCGTCGCCGGACTGCCGGTCGCGACGTGAGCGCCGCGGCGGGGGTCGACCGGGCGGTCCTGCGCGAGGTCGTCGAGACGCTGGCGCCGCTCGTGCGGCGCGCCGGGTCCGCCGACGAGCACCGCGCGGCGGACTGGATCGCGGAGCGCCTGACGCGCGCGGGCGCCCCCGCGCACGTGGAGGACGCGACGTTCCTCGACGGCTACGCGCCGCTGATCGGCGGGCTCGCCGCGATCGGCGCGGCCGCCGGGGTGGTCGGACAGACCCGTGCAGGTCGGCGTCTGGCGATGGTGGCCGGCGCGCTGGCGGCCGCCGCGATCGTCGACGACGTCTCGAACGGGCCGCGGATCGCCCGCCGCGCGGCGCGTCGCCCGACCCCGACCTGGAACGTCGTCGCCGAGGCCGGCGACCGGGACGCCGAGCGCACGCTCGTCGTCATGGCCCACCACGACGCTGCGCCGTCGGGCGCGATCTTCGACCAGTCCCTGCAGCGCCTGGCGCACGAGAAGCTCCCGGGCCTGTTCGAGCGCGCCGACACGGCGGTGCCCGTCTGGTGGCCGGTCGTCGGCGGCCCCGTGCTCGCCGCGCTCGGCGCCGGGCTGCGCCGTCGCGGGCTGGGCCTGTTCGGGGCCGCGATGAGCGCCGGCAGCGTCGCGGCGATGGCCGACATCGCGCGCTCGCCGATCGTCGCCGGTGCCAACGACAACCTCTCCGCGGTCGCGGCGCTGGTCGGGCTCGCGGAGCGGCTGCGCGACGCCGAGGACCGCGGCGACGGGGTCGGCGTCCGCGTCCTCCTCGTCTCCTGCGGCGCCGAGGAGGTCATCCAGGGCGGCATCCACTCCTTCGCCGAGTCGTGGTTCCCGCGCCTGGACCGCGAGACGACCTGGTTCCTCAACCTCGACACGATCGGCTCGCCCGAGCTCGTGTCGATCGAGGGCGAGGGCCCCGTCGTGATGGAGGACTACTCCTGGCGCTCCTTCCGCGACCTGATCGAGCGCGTCGCGTGGCGCGACGGCCTGCCGATCCGTCGCGGCATGCGCGCCCGGTCGAGCACCGACGCGGTGGTCCCGTCCCGCGCGGGCTACCCGACGGCGTGCCTCGTCTCGTTCGACCGCGCGAAGGCGATGCCGCACTACCACCTGGTCACCGACGTCCCGGAGAACCTCGACTACGACACGATCGCCCGCGCGGTCGCCCTGACGGAGGCCGTCGCCCGGGAGCTCGCCGGCGACGCGGCCCAGACGGGCGTGACGCGGCGGGGCTGAGCGCCGGACGGGCCGCGGGGCCGGGGCGCCCGGCGTCGCGGACCGCCGTCCGGCGGCAGGTGGTGCTGAGGCACCTCCCGGCGACGGTAAGGGGTGCCCGGTCGCGGGGCCCGTCGAGGTAAGGGGTCGAACCCCGCAGGAGGCACCGATCGCCCGATGTGTACGGCGCCGAGGTGGTCCACGCTGGAGACCGTGACCACCTCGACCGACGGGAACCCCTCGTGTCCGGCTCGCTCCTCACCCAGCACCTCGTCTCCACCCGCAACCAGGACCTCGACCGCGCCGCGGCCGTCGCCACCCGCGCCGACGTCGCCGCGCACGCCCCCGGCCGCGCCGGCGGGTGGGTCGACGCCGGGCTCCGCGTCCTCCACCGGGGCGCTCCCCGGGGCACGGCATACTCCGGGCATGGCCTCCCGCGTGAGCAGCGCGCGCCTCGTGGGGCGCACCGGCGAGCTCGCGGAGCTGCACGCCGCGCTGCGTGACGCGGCGGCCGGCCGGCCCTCCCTGCTGCTCGTCGCGGGCGAGAGCGGCGTCGGCAAGAGCCGGCTGCTCGCGGAGTTCGAGCACGCCGCCCGCACGGACGGCGGGCCCGCCGGTGCCCGCGTCATCGGCGGCGACTGCATCCGCCTCGGCTCCGGCGAGTTCCCCTACGCCCCGCTGGCCGCCGCGCTGCGGCCGCTCGCGCGCGACGGCGATCCCGTCCTGGCGGCGCTGCCGGAGGCCACCCGCGTGGAGCTCGGGCGGATCGTCCCGGGCCTGGCCCCGGCCGCGGCGCCGCCGGTCACCGGCACGCCCGGCCCCGACGCCGACCAGGCCCGGCTCTTCGAGGCCCTGCTCGCGGTCGTCGCCGCGCTCGCCGACGACCGCCCGCTCGTCCTGAGCGTCGAGGACCTGCACTGGGCGGACACCTCGACGCGGGCGTTCCTGTCGTTCCTCTCGCGGTCGCTGTGCGACGAGCGCGTCCTCGTCGTCGCGACCTACCGGCCCGACGAGCTGCACCGTCGCCACCCGCTGCGCCCGCTGCTGGCCGAGGTCGAGCGCGAGTCGCGGTCCCGGCGCATCGAGCTGCGGCCCCTGCACCGCGACGAGCTCGGCGAGCTGCTGGGCGAGATCCTCGGCGGCCCGGCGGACGACGCGCTCGTCGGCCGGCTGTGGGCGCGGGCGGAGGGCAACCCGCTGTTCAGCGAAGAGCTCCTAGCCGCCGACCTCGACGGGCGCGGCGCGCTGCCGCCGACGCTCCGCGACGCGCTGATGCTGCGGATCGAGCGACTGTCCGAGACCGCCCAGGAGCTGCTGCGGATCCTGGCCGTCGGCCAGCGCCTGGGCCACGACCTGCTCGCCGACGTCTCCGCGGTGGACGCGGGCGAGCTGCACCCCGCGTTGCGCGAGGCGGTCGCCGCGCACGTCCTGGTGGTCGACGACGAGGAGCGCTACGCGTTCCGGCACGCCCTGCTGCGCGAGGTCGTCGAGGACGACCTGCTGCCGGGCGAGCGGACCCACCTGCACCGGCTGCTGGCCGAGGCGCTCGAGCGGCGCGTGGCGCAGATCGGCGACGACGTCGACGCGATCAGCGCCGCGGCGCACCACTTCCAGGAGGCCGACTGCCAGCCGCAGGCGCTCCGTGCCGCGGTCCGGGCGGCGGCCACCGCGGAGCGGGTCCGCGCCCACGGCGAGGAGGCCGACCTGCTCGAGCGCGCCCTCGGCCTGTGGCCGCGCGTCCCCGACGCCGAGCAGCGCGCCGGGGCGTCGCACGTCGAGATCGTCCTGCGAACGTCCCGCGCGCACGAGAGCGTGGGGTTCCTGCCACGGGCCGAGGCGCTGCTCGAGCTCGCGATCGGCGAGATCGACGAGGCCGAGGACCCGCGCCTGGCCGCCCGCGCCCTCGGCCGGCTGGCGCAGGTGCAGTGGGCGCAGATGCGGGCGGAGGTCGCGCTCCAGACCGCCCGACGGGGACTCGCGCTGCTCGAGCACGACCGCGGCGTGGAGCGCGCGCGGCTGCTGGGGTGGTGGGCGAAGACCCGGATGCTCCAGGGGCGCTACCGCGAGGCCGTCGACGTCGCCCGCCAGGTGCTGATGTTGGCGTCGGAGAACCAGGACCCGGTCGCGGAGTTCTTCGCCCGCAACGCGCTCGGGATCTCCCTGGCCGGCACGGGCGACCCGGACGGTGGGGCCCGCGAGCTGCGCCGGGCGATCGACCTGGCGGACCTCGAGGGCCGCGAGGTCCGGCGCTCCAGCGCGTACGTCAACCTCGCCGAGGTCATGCACATGGCCGGCCGGACCCGGCAGGCGCTCGACGTCCTCGGCGACGCCCGTGACCTGACGCGGCCGCGGACGCACTCGCGGGCGTGGATCGAGGCGGCGATGTCCGAGTGCGCCCTCGCGCTGGGCGACTGGGACGCCGCCGACGCGTTCCTGGCCCCGACCGACCGCTGGATGTGGGACAACGGCCGCCTGAACGTCACGCTGCGGCGGGCGGAGCTGGCCCTGGGCCGCGGGGACGAGGAGCTCGCCCGCGCGTTGCTCGACGAGGCCGAGCCGCTGGCCGACGGCGGCGACGAGCCCCAGTTCCACGGCCCGATCGGCGTCGCCCGGGCGGCGCTCGAGCTGCGGGCCGGTGACCACGACGCGGCGTGGTCGGCGATCGGGACCGCGCTCGAGCGGATCGAGTTCTGCACGGAGGACACCGGGCGCATCGTCCACGTCGCCTGCTGGGGCGTCCGGGTGGCCGCGCACGCCGCGCGGGCGGCCGGCGACCGACGGGAGGACGACGCCCCGGCGATCGCGCGCGCCGAGTCGATGGCCGAGCGGGTGGAGGCGGCGGCCACGACGGGCGGACCGGTCGAGGACGCGAGCCGCCTGGTCGCCCGGGCGGAGCTGGCGTGCGCCCGCGGGACGGGCTCGCCGGAGGACTGGCACGCGGTCGCGGACGCCTGGCGCGCGCTCGAGTACCCCTACGCGGAGGCGTGCGCGCTGTGGCGGGCGGCGGAGATCGAGGCGGACGCCGGGCACCGCGAGGCCGCGGCCACCTCGGCCGCGACGGCGCTGGCGGTCGCGGAGCGCCTCGGGTCCCGGTGGCTCGCCGCCGAGCTGCGCGGGCTCGTCGCCCGGGCGCGGCTGCGGATGCCGGCCCCGGACCGTCCGGCGGCCGACGCGCCCTCCGACGATCCCTTCGGGCTGACCCCACGCGAACGCCAGGTGCTCGCGCTCGTGGCGGGCGGGGCGACGAACCGCGAGGTCGGTGCGGCCCTGTTCATGGCCGAGAAGACCGCGAGCGTCCACGTCTCGCGGATCCTGGCGAAGCTCGGGGTCCGCAGCCGCACCGAGGCGGCCGCGGTGGCCCACCGCACCGGCCTCGCGGGCGCGGTGGCGACGGGCTGAGGGGGCGGGGCGGTCGGGGCGGGCCGCCTCCGGTCGGGCCGTGGCGGTCCGGCCGTGGCGCTCGGGCCGCCCTCGGTCAGGCCGCCCTCGGTCAGGCCGTGGCGGCCTCGCGACGCTCGGCCGCCGCGGCGACCGTCGACAGGGCCTTCAGCAGCACGGGATTGAAGCTCTCGGGGAGCATCGTCACCGCGCCGTGGGTGCCGGGGGCCTCGAAGGTCGGGGCGCCCAGGCTCTTCGCGAGCGCGTGCTGCTTGCGCGGCGGGACGGTCGTGTCGTCGCGGGTGACGACGACGGCGGAGGGGACGGTCAGCGAGCCGTTCCAGGGACGGGCGTCGAAGCGGCCGAGCTCGCGGCCGGCCTCGGCGATCGACACGGACGAGCCGCGGCCGAGCTCGGCGGCCTGCCAGTCCGTGCCGCGGCCGCCCTCCTCGCCCATGAGGACCATCACGCGGCGCCAGATCCCCTCGGGCGAGAGGCCGAGCAGCAGCCGCAGCCCCGACATGCCGCTCCAGAGCAGCCGCAGGCGGCGCTCGGACCAGTCGTTCGCGGTGGCGCACAGCACGATCCCGGTGACGATCCCGGGGTGGTGGCGCGCGACGAGCTGCGTGACGGCGCCGCCGAGCGAGTAGCCGACGACGATCGCCGGGCCCGCGTCGAGCGCCTCGAGCACCGCCGCCGCGTCGTCCGCGCAGTCCTGCAGGCGGAACGGCTCGGGCGTGCGCAGCCCGCGACCGTGGCCGCGGAGGTCCATCGCGATCACGCGGTACCCGGCGGCGTGCAGGTCGTCGTACGTCGTGAACCAGTTGAGGTCCGCCGCGAACATCCAGCCGTGCAGCAGCAGGACCGTGCCGGCGTCGGTCCCGCCCTCGGCGGGCCCGGTGTCCCGCACGAAGAACTCGCCGCGGCCGGGCACGTGCAGCAGGCGGCCGGGCGGCAGCGCGACGGGCGGCTCGGGGACCACGACGTGGTCGTCGGTCGCCCCGGCGGCGCGCCGGAAGCGGGGGACGAGGGCCTGGGCGGCGATGGAGCGGGCCATCCGTCGATGCTAGGCGGTCGGGATCCCCGGCCGTGCGGGCGATCTCACGTCGGCGGGCGCATGCGGATCGGCGTCGGTGGGCAGGGCGACCCCGTGGTGCGGGGCGGTCGGCCGGGCTCGGGCCACCGACGCAGGTTCGTGCCGTGGGGCGGCACGTCGCTGCGTCGCCGGGCGGGTTCGGGTCTTCGACGCGGGTTCGTGCCGTGGGGCCGCGCGTCGCTGCGTCGCCGCCCGGGCTCGGGCCCCCGACGCAGGTTCGTGCCGTGAGGCCGCACATTCCGGCGTCGGAGTCGCCGTGGACGTGCACCATCCGCCATTCCAGCGCGCGGCTCTCGCGAAGTGGCGTCGGATGCATGTAGGGCGTGCGTGATCCGCCACTCGCGCCCGCGGCACCCGTCGAGTGGCGGCCGACGCATGTCGGGCCTGCGCTCCGCCCGAGTCGTCATGCCCCGCCCCACCGAACGCAGAAGGCCCGCCGAATGGCGGGCCTTCTGATCCTGCTGTCCGTCAGGCGCGAGCGCCAGACGGAACGAAGTCGGGCGTCTTAGATGACGTCGACGTTCGTGGCGTTGGGGCCCTTGGGGCCGGTCTCGGCGTCGAAGGAGACCTTCGCGCCCTCGGCCAGGGTCTTGAAGCCCGTGCCGTTGATGGCCGAGTGGTGGACGAAGAGATCCTTGCCGGCCTCATCGGGCGTGATGAACCCGAAGCCCTTCTCCTCGTTGAACCACTTAACGGTGCCTGTGGCCATGTGATGTCCCTCCGTGGGGTGTTGTGTTGTGCAACGGCGCGGAGGGTGCTGATGCAACGACTGCGAACGCTGGCACTGCTTCGCCGGACCGGATGGCCCAGCACTTACGGGAGGGAGCATGGCACATATCGCCGGGAGTGCAAGACAGGAGTGCAAGACGGATCCCCAGTACCGACGGGCCGACGACATCGAAGGCCGTCCCGGATAGCGTCCGACGGATGCACACCACGCTCGCCGGCGCCCCCTCCGCGTTCGAGGGCGGCCTGCGTCCGCTGGGGTCCGGCACGTGGGCCTGGATCCAGCCCGACGGGGGGTGGGGGGAGGCCAACGCGGGCCTCGTCGTCGGGGATGGCGCGTCCGCGGTCATCGACACGCTCTGGGACCAGCGGCGCTGCCGCGAGATGCTCGCCGCGATGGCCGGACCGACCGCCGACGCCCCCGTCCGGCTGGCGATCAACACGCACGCCGACGGCGACCACTGGTGGGGCAACGCCGAGCTGCCCGCGGACGCGCGGATCACCACCTCGAGCGAGGCGCGCACCGCGATGGACGAGGAGGAGACGCCGCGGGGGATGGCCCGGCTGCGGCGGCTGACCGGCCTGTCGGGCCGGCTGCCCGGGCGGGCGGGGGAGATGGGCCGCTACGTGCGCGGCATGCTCGAGCCGTTCGATTTCCGCCACGTCGACCTCCGCCTGCCCGACGACAGCTTCCACGGCTCCGCGACGGAGGAGGTCGGCGGTCGTGCGCTGGAGCTGCGGATGCTCGGTCCCGCGCACACGGTCGGCGACCTCATCGTCCACGTCCCCGACGCCGGTGTCCTCTACGCGGCCGACCTGCTGTTCGTCGGCGTCACCCCGGTGATGTGGGCCGGCCCCGTCGACAGCTGGATCGCCGCGCTCAACGCGATCCTCGCCCTGGACGCCGGGACGATCGTGCCCGGCCACGGGCCCGTCGGCGGCCCGGACGAGGTGCGGGCCATGCGCGACTACTGGACGTGGCTGGAGCAGGCGGTCGCGGCGCAGCACCGCATGGGCCACAAGGCGCTCGAGGCGACGATCGAGATCCTGGGCGACCCCGACGCCGCCGCCTACCGCCGGTGGCTCGTCCCCGAGCGCACGCTGATCAGCGTCTCGGTCATGCAGCGCCACCTCGAGGGCGACGGACCGCTGCCGCGCACGACCGCCGTCCGCGCGGCGCTCTTCGACCAGGTGGCGTCGGTGCGGCGGGCGCTCGGGGACGACCTGGGCTGAGCTGGGCCGGAGCCGCACCCCGACCCGCCACGGGGCGGGGTCGGGGACCGACCCGGCGCGTCACCGCCGCGTCGGCCGCAGGCGCAGGACCGTCGTCCGGGTCGCCGCGTTGCCCGCCGCGTCGGTCGCCGTGGCCCGGACCCGGAGGCGGAGCGGTCGACCGGCGCGCAGGACGCGCCGGGCCCGGGTGTCCAGGCGGACGGTCACCGTGCCGCTCAGGCGGCGGAACGTCAGGCGGAGCGTGCGGCGCTGCTCGCGGCCCAGGGCGCGGACACGGACGACGACCCGGCCCGGCTCGTCGGCACCGACCCGCAGGCGGACGACCCCGGCCCGGCGCGACGGCCGCGGCGACGCCACGACCGCTCGCGGAGCGCGTCGGTCGCGGATCGCCGACGACGGCGCGGGAGCGCCCGGGTCCGGCACGGGCCCGGAGCTCGTCCCCGCGCCCCGGTCGCCGTCGTCCCCGCCGTTCCCGGTGCCACCGCCGGCACCGTTCCCGCCGCCGGACCCACCGCTCCCGCCATCGCCGTTCCCGCCGGTCGCGCCACCCGGCCACCCCGTCGTCCCGAGCAGCGGAGCGTCCGGGGCGTCGCCGCGCAGCTGGACCCAGCGGGCCTCCGCCGGCGTGCCCGCGGCGTCCCAGAGGAACAGCATGTACCAGCCCGCCGAGAGGCCCCGCCCGGTCGGTGCGAGGACGTTCACGCCCTCGCCGGCGACCCGGTCCAGGGGCAGCTCGGCGAACGCGCGGTTCATGTTCGTCGCGTGGGTCACGGCGTCCGGGGCGACGAGCGTCGCGCGGGTGATGCGGCGGCCGGCGACCTCGTCGACCCCGACCCCGAACGGTGCGCCGAAGCGCACGGCGGACGGGCCCGCCGTGACGGTCGGCCGGGGCGCACGGGCGTCGCCGTCGAAGAGGTAGGCGGGCTCGTAGATCTCGCCCTGGTCCTGGGGGCGCCCCGCGGGAGCCCGGCCCTGCGCCGGGACGTCGGCGAAGTTCCAGTAGTCGTCACCGGCGGACAGGACGCGGCCGTCGGGCAGCAGGACGGCGGTCGAGTGGTAGCTGCGCCACTTCGCCTGCGCCGGGCCGGTGCGCCAGCCGGACTCGCCCGGCTTCCACAGCGCGACCGACTTCAGCTCCTGCTGCCCCTCCGTCGCGTTGTTGCCCGCCAGGCCGTTCGCGCGCCGGAAGCCGGCAGCGCCGCCGACGTAGGCGAAGCCGCCGTCGGGGAGTCCGACGAGCTGCCCGTAGGACCGCGGGCGGTCGAGGTCGGGGACCGGGTCCGAGCCGTCGGCGGTCCACTGCCGGTCGCCGCTGGTCAGGTCGACCGACTCGGCGGAGGCCGTCGCCGGGTCGACCGCCCGGTCGGCGGACGCGGGGTCGTCCCAGTCGGCGCCGTAGCCGCCGAGGGTCATCATCCGGCTCGTCCCCGGCAGCAGCGCCGCGCTGCCCCCGGAGCGCTGGTTGGACCGCGTGTACGGCCCGTCGGTCCACGCACCCGCGCCGAACAGCCGCGACGGGTCGAGGATCCGCGTGTCGCGGCGGTAGTGGCCGACGTAGGCGACCTTGCCGTCGGGCAGCGTCTGCATGTGCGGGTAGAAGCTCTCGGTCCGGCGCGCGTCCGCGGGGGACGCCGCGATCGTGCCGACCTGGCCGCGGGCCCGCCCGGGCGTGAAGACCTCGAGGTCGTCGTTGTTCCGCCCGCCCCCGGCCTCGTCGTAGCCGGCGGCGATCACGGTCCGTCCGTCGGGGAGCGCCTGCTGGGACGGATACCACCGGCCGTGGCGCATCCGCGGCTGGCGGGTCCAGCGCCTCGCCCACGGGTCGTAGGAGTAGGTGCCGGCCCAGCCGCCGAAGTCCGCGTGCCCGCCACCGCTCTGCGCGCCGTACTCGGGGTAGAACGCGTTGCCCCCGGCGACGAACAGCTCGCCGGTCGGCAGCAGCGACTGGCCGGAGCAGAAGATCGGGGCCGGGGCGATGTCGTCGGCGGAGCCGTCGCCGTCGAGGTCGATCGTCTCCGGCGGCAGGTCGTGGCGGGTGGACCGGCCGGTCTCCGGGTCCCAGGTGTAGAACGGCGCGGCGTTCTCGCGGGTGCCGTTCGCGCCGGTGGCCAGGGCGCCGCGACCCCAGTAGGCGACCTCGCCCGTGGGCAGCACGGCGGCGTTGATCGCCCACGTCGGCAGGTCCACGCGCGTGGGCGACCAGCGGCCGACCCGGTCGGCGGGTCCGACGTCGGCGTTGATCTTGCGCGCGGCCCGGCGGGTGTCGGCGGCGATCGTCGCGCGGGTCGCGGCGGGCGTCGCGGCCCAGGC
>NZ_JAURWA010000185.1 GCF_030655195.1 Patulibacter sp.
CCGGCGGGCGGCCCCGCGCCCGGTGCCGCGCCACCGCCCGTCCGTGGACTGCCGCGCGGGCCGCGCCCGGCCCGCTCCGCCTACCGCTGCCCGGTGACCGCGCTGGTGGTCAGCGCGGTGACGAAGGCCTCGAGCTGGTCGCTCGTCCAGCACTCGTGGACCTCGCAGTACGGCGCGTACCGCGAGATCACGGAGTCGCCGTAGTCCCAGTAGAGCGCGGGCTCGGGGTTCAGCCAGAACGCGCGGCCGGCGCGGTCGGCGATCTGGGCGAAGGCGGCCTCGGCCGGGTCGCGGCCGTTCGTGCGGGCGTCGCCCAGGACGATCACCGTCGAGCGCGGGTTCAGGTCGTCCTGCGTCTGCTCGAGGAACTCGCGCCAGACCCGGCCGTAGTCCGTGTAGCCCGTCACGTCGGCGACCCCGGCGTCGCGGCCGATGGCCTGCGAGACCTTCTCGAACTCGCGCTCGCGCTCGAACAGCTCGGTGACCTCGGAGATCCGCTCGACGAAGACGAACGAGCGCATCTTGCGGAACGCGTCGTGCAGGGCGTGCAGCACGGAGAGGAAGAACAGGGACGCGCTGGTGACGGAGGTCGAGACGTCGCAGAGGACGTAGATCTCGGGACGCCGCGGCCGGATCGCGCGCTCCTTGACGACGACGGGGACCCCGCCCGTCTGCAGCGACGCACGCATCGTGGCGCGCAGGTCGACCTGGGTGCGGCGGCGCTGGCCGCGCAGCTCGTGGCCCTGGGTGTTCAGGCGCCGCTTGAGCTGGCGGACGACGCGATGGATGTCGGCCAACGACTGGCCGGCGCCCGTGGGCAGCGCGCGGTCCATCTGGTTCAGGGCGCGGGCGGGCGGCAGCTCGCCGAGCCGTTCGATCCGGCGGCGCTCGAGCTCGCGGCGCAGCGCCTGCTCGAACTCGCGGATCCCCTCGCGGGGGAGGCCCTTGCGGCGCGGGTCGTCCTCGGGGGCCTCCGGGTCCGCGTCCGGCTTGAGGTCCAGCGCACGCCGGATCCGCTGCACGTCGACGCCGACCACGCCGGTGTCGTTGACGTGCCCGCCGACGCTGCCGATCGCCAGGGACGCCAGGTCGCCCATCTGCCCGCTCGCGCCGTCGGCGATCGCCCGCGCGATCAGGTCGCGGACCGCGTCGAGGTCGGGAGGGCCGCCGTCACCGTCGCCGGCCTGGTCCCCGTCGACGCCCTCGCCGTCCCCGCCCGTCTCCTGGTCACCGGACTGCTCCGCGTCCTCGTCGGGCGCGCCCGACGCGTGGCGCACGGCCTCGAGCTCGGCGGCGCGGAAGAAGAAGCGGTCGAAGACGAGCTCGAAGACGTGGCGGTCCTCCGGCGACTTGGCCAGGGTCGCGGAGAGCGTCTCGCGGAACGCCTCGCGGTCGCCCCACCCCACCGCACCCAGCGCGACGGTGGCGTCGATCAGCTCGCTCGTGCCGACCGCCATCCCCTCGCCGCGCAGCTCCTCCGTGAAGACGACGAGCTGGCCGGCGAGGCCGCCGGGCACCTGGCCGTCGGGGACGTCGGCGTGGATCGCCGCGCGGCGCAGCTGACGCGGGGTGAGGGCCTTCGGGGGCTTGGGCGGGGGAGGCACGAGGGGCTCGGGCGTGGCACGGCGGCCGGCGGGCCGCCGGCCTCAGCCGGCGCTCGCGGAGGCCTGCGGCAACCGCAGGCCGACGCGCTCGGCGACGAGGTCGAGGTCGGTGCGGTGCTTGACGATCACCGACAGGGTGTCGCGGAAGACGTCCTGGTCGATGTCGTCGGCGCCCAGCAGGAGCAGCGCGCGGGCCCAGTCGATCGACTCGGCGATCGACGGCGGCTTCTTCAGGTCGAGCGCGCGGATCTCCGCGATCACCTCGACCAGGCGGCGCGAGAACGACGCCGACAGCCCGGGCACCCGGCCGCGGACGATCGCCAGCTCGTGCTCCAGTTCGGGGTAGTCCAGCCAGAGGTAGAGACAGCGGCGCTTGAGCGCCTCGGTCAGCTCGCGCGAGTTGTTCGAGGTCAGCAGCACGATCGGCTGCGACGTCGCCTCGATGCGGCCGAGCTCCGGGATCGTGATCTGGAAGTCCGACAGCAGCTCGAGCAGCATCGCCTCGAACTCTTGGTCGGTCTTGTCGATCTCGTCGATCAGGAGGACGACCGGGGTGGGGCTGGCGATGGCGCGCATCAGCGGCCGCTCGAGCAGGAAGTCGTGCCCGAAGACGTCGCCATGGGCGTCGGCCTCGGACTCGACACCCGGACCCGCGGCGGTCCGCGCCTGGATCGCGAGCAGCTGCTTGCGGTAGTTCCACTCGTAGAGCGCCTTGGCCTCGTCGAGGCCCTCGTAGCACTGCAGCCGCACGAGGTCGCGGCCCAGGACCTCGGCCAGCGCCTTGGCCAGCTCGGTCTTGCCGACGCCGGCGGGGCCCTCGACGAGCACCGGCTTGTCGAGCTGGACCGCCAGGTGGGAGACGAGCGCGGTGCGCGTCCCCGGCAGGTACCCGACGCTCCGCAGGGCGGAGGCGAGCTCGTCGACGGTCTCGGGGGCGGCGGTCACGATCCTCCGCATCATAGGACCCGCGCCCCGGGGTCCCGGCCCGCGGCGCGCGGCCGGTGGGACGACAGGGGGGCCCGGGGCGACGCGGGCGCGCCCGGAACCCCCGGCGCGCTGTGGAATGCTCCGGCCGTGCGCGCCGTCCTCCTCCGCGAGGGGCCCGCCCGGTGGTGGGTGCTCGCGGCGCTCGTGCTCGGGGCGGCCTCCCTGCCCCTCGGGCACGCGCTCGCGTTCGACGCGTCGGCGTGGGTGGTCTGGGGCCGCGAGGTCTGGAGCCTCGACCTCGCGACGGGCGCCGGGCCGTCCTGGAAGCCGTTCCCCGTGCTCTTCACGGCCCCGTTCGCGCTCCTCGGCGACGGGGCGGCCGGCGCCTGGCTCGTCGTGGCCCGCGCCGGTGCGCTGCTCGCGGTCGTGGGCGCGGCGCGCCTGGCGACCCGGGCCGCCGGGCCGTGGGCCGGCCTCGTCACCGTCGCGACGCTCGTCCTCTCGCCGTGGTGGCTGCTCAACGGCGCGCTGGGCAACGCCGACCCGATCCTCGGCGCCCTCGTCGTCTGGGCGATCCTCCTCGCGCAGGACGGACGCCCGCGGACCGCCTTCCTGCTGACCGCGACCGGGGCGCTGATCCGTCCGGAGGCGTGGCCGTTCGTCGCCGCGCACGCCCTGTGGCTGATCCGCCGGGGGGACCTGCGCCTCGGCCCGGCGCTCGGCGCGGGGGTGGGCGTCCTGGCGCTCTGGGTCGTGCCCGACCTCCTCTCCTCCGGGCTGGACTCCACGACGGGGGCGACGGGGACGGCCAGCGCGGGCTCGGCGGCCAACACGTCGTTCCCGTTCGGCACGGTCCTGCGCGACCTGGGCGAGCAGGCGCCCTGGGTCGGGCTCGTCGCCGCGCTGGCCGGTGCGTGGGCGGTGCGCCGCGGGCGTCCCGGCGCGGTCGCGGTCGCCGGGGCCGGCGGAGACCGGGAGGACGGGGCCGGCGCCGGGACGCCCGTGCCGCTCGCCGCCCGCCCGGTCGCGTGGCTCGCCCTGGTCCTCGCCTACGCGCTGCTGGTCGCCGTGATGGCGCAGGTCGGCTTCGCCGGCAACCCCCGCTACCTCGTCCCGGGGCTCGTCCTCCTCGGCGCCGTCGCCGGCACCGTCGTGGCCGTCGTGCCGCCGGACGGGGTGCTGCGGCTCCCAGGTCTCCCGTCCGCGGTCCCCGGCCGGGCGGTCGCCGGGGTGCTCGTCGTCCTGGCGCTCCTCGTCACCGGGGTGGGGGACGTCCGCGGGCAGGCCGAGGCGCTCGACGACCGGGCGGCGCTCCGGCGCGGCCTGTTCGACGCGGTGGAGGAGCGTGGCGGGCCGGACCGGATCGCCCGGGGGACCCGGGTGCGGTCGGGCTCCGCCGACCTGCGGTCGCTCGTCGCGGAGGCCCTGCACGAGTCGATCCCCGCGGCGCTGACGCGGCCCCGCAGCGGCGACCTGGTCGCCCGCCCGGCGGGCGGCGGGCGCTGGTCGCTGACGCCGGTGCCCTGACGGCCGACGACGGCTCGAGGGCGTCGGCCCGCTGAGTCCCGACGGCCCCGCCGCGCCCGCCACGGACGCCGCACGCACGCCCGTCGCACGTGCCCCGGCTCCTGTGGGATCCTCGGGGCGTGTCCTGGCTCCCGCTCGCGGTCTCGATCCCCGCGCAGACCGTCGTCGTGCTCATGGCCGTCGCGATGGTGCTCGCGGTCCTCGGCCACATGACGCGCGTCCGCGGTCTGCTGGCCACCGGCATCCTGCTGCTCTTCGTCGCGACGTTCGGGATGATCCTCGGCGGCTTCGGCGCCTGGCAGGACGCACCCGGCCCGGCGCCCGACACGCTCCGCCCGACGCAGCTGCCGCTCGACGGCGGCTCGGTCGGCGACGCGCGCGAGGACGCCGAGCGCCGCGTCGACGAGACGCCCTGACCCGAGGAGCGGTCGGGCGAGCGCCCGCCCGACCGGGGTTCAGGAGCCGTCGCGACGGCGCCTGAAGCCGCGCCGCGGCCGGTCGCCCTCGGGCGCCCGCTGCGGGACGTCGTGGTGGCGCGTCACGTCGGTGTCGTCGCGGTCCGCGTCCCGCTCGGCGGCCGGCGGCAGGGCGCGCGTCGGGTCGGCGGCGCCGTCCCAGGAGACGACGTGCGCGGCGTCCCGGCCGGCGGTGCGGTCCGTGCCGAGGACCCGGGTCGGGTCGTCCTCGGGGCGGCCGTCCGCGCGGGTCCGCTCCTCCGCGACGTAGCCGGCCGCACGACCCGGACCCGTGTCGGCGGGCCGGAACGCGACGCGCGTCGGATCGTCGGCCGCGTCGGGACCGCGGACGTCGTCCTGCCGGGTGGCGTCGCGACCGACGTCGTCCGGGGCGGATCCGTCGTCGCGTCCGGCCGGGCCGGGGTCCCGGGAGATCGCCCGCGTCGGGGCCTCCGGGGGGACGGGGCGCCGCCGGGACGGGGGATCGCGGGGCGGGGCGGGCTCGGGGCTGTCGGGATCGTCGAACGACCAGGACCGGGCCCGCGACGGGGCCTCGCGAGGAGCCGCGTCACCGCCGGGGCGCGGGTCCGGCACGGCGTCGGGCGAGGGCACCGGGACGCCGGACCGGGCGGGACGCTCCGCGACGGCGGACGGCTCGCGCTCTCCGGCCTGCGCACCGGCACCGCGAGGCCCGTCCCAGGTCGGCCGGTCGGTCACCGGGACGACGTCGGCCGGGTCGACGACGGGACCGTCGGGCACCACCGGTGCGGCGACCCGACGCTCGGCGTCGCGACGCCGCTGGTCCAGGCCCGTGGCGAGCAGCAGCCCGACTGCGGCGAGCGTCGCGAAGATGCCCCACGAGAGCCCGACGAGGGTCGCGGTGGCGCCGTCCGTCCCACCCTCCGGCCGGTCGAACAGCCGGTAGACGATGAGCAGGCCGAGCCACCCCGCGGCCCCCGTGACCACGGTCCCGTCGCCGGCGGGGAGACTGAAGCTGCGCTCCGTCGCGCGGGCCCAGACGAGCGCGAGCACCGCGGCCGCGACGAGCAGCACGGCGGCCTCGACGAACGAGAAGGCGGAGATGCCGGACATCGTCCCCTGGACGACCGACGCGGGACGGCCCCGGGTGGCGGGGAAGGCGACCTCCGTCGAGTACCAGGGGGCACCCAGGCTGACCAGGACGACGAGCGCCGCGGCGGCCGTGCGCTGCTGGGCCGCGCCGAGGTCGAGGAACGACCGCACCAGGCCGGAGCGGGCGGGCGGCCGCCGGCGCGAGGATCGGGGGGCGGGGGAGCTCACGAGCCGATCGGGATGTCCTCGACCCGCGGGACCGGCGGCGCGCCGGCGGCGGCGGCGCGCGGGCCCGCCGGCGTCTCGAGCTCCAGGCGGTCCACCCACCAGTCGATGATCGCCCGGACGAGCAGCAGCAGCTGACGCAGGACCTCGGTGACCTGGCCGCGCAGCTCGTCCGGCACGAGCTCGCGCAGCGCCCGCACGAGCTCGGCGAGCGCGTGGACCTCGTCGGCGCGCGCGCCGCGGTCCTCGGGGGTGGCCCAGCCGCTGGGCGGGGTCGAGCCGTCCGACGCGGCGGCCCGGGCCTCCTCGGACTGCGCGTGCAGGCGCTCGGCGGCCTCCTTCGTCGCCAGGATCCGTTCGCGCAGGTCGGCGATCGCGGAGGCCGCGTCGTCGTCGGGGGAGGGGATCGTGGCGGCGGGGTCGGTCACTGGGCCTCGGTGCTCGGCGGGGGACGGAGGGTCACGTCGAGGACCCCGTCCCGGAGCGTCGCGCCCGTCGGACGATAGTGCGCGATGGCCGGGGGCAACAGCACGGCGCGCCGGCGGCCGGCCACCTCGACCACGAGCTCGTCGCCGGACCGCCGCAGCGCGACGTCGTCGCGGTCCACCAGCGGCACGGCGATGCGCAGCCGCGCCCCGTCCTCGTCGATCTGCAGCTCCTGGGCCAGGCCGGCGTGCAGGACCGCCTCGGGACGGTGCTCGGCGTAGAGCGCGTCGCCGAGCCGGTCGAGCGCGTCCGTGCCGACGACCTCGCGGTCGAAGAACGGCGCGCGCAGGATGGGCAGCGGCGCGAAGGCCTCCTCGATCTCGCGCAGCTGCTCCTGCTGCTGGGCCCGCCACCCCGCGAAGTACGGCCCGACGTCGTCGGGGAAGAGCCGGTTGACGACGACCGCGTCCGTGGCGACCCCGTGCAGCCCGAGCGCGGTGTAGGTGCGCCGCGCCTCGGCGACGACGACGCTGTCGGCGGTCGTGACCAGGCGCATCGACACGTGCTCGTGGTCCAGGAACAGGGCGCGCATCTGCAGCAGGCTCTCCATCAGGCGACCGACCTCGTCCAGCACGGTGCGGTCGGGCAGCGTGATGTCCAGGAGCGCACGGGCGAGCGGGCGGACGGTGCCCAGCAGCTCCTCCTGCCGCGGGACGACCCGGTGCAGCCACCAGTGCGCGAGGTCCGGGAACGACAGGAGCCGCAGGGTCTCGGCCGTCGGGGCGCAGTCGACCACGATCACGTCGTGCGTCCCCGCCTCCCGCAGCTCGACGAGCCGCAGGAGGCTCAGCAGCTCCTGCAGTCCGGGCGGCACGCTCAGCTCCTCGGCGGAGATGCGGTCGACGCCGCGGCCGACGAGCGTGCGGGACGCCCACGCGCGGACCGCGCTCCAGTGGCGGGTCAGCTCGGCGCGGTCGTCGAGCTGCAGCGCGTCGAGGCCGGGGGCCAGCGCGGTGGGGGCGGCGCCGATCGGGGCGCCGAGCACGTCGGCGAGGCTGTGGGCCGGGTCGGTCGACACGACGAGCACCCGCCGGCCGTCCGCGGCGATCCGCCGCGCGGTGGCGGCGGCGACCGACGTCTTGCCGACGCCGCCCTTCCCGGTGTAGAGCACGATCCGCGTGGCCATCGGCCCGCGAGCGTACCCGCGACCGACGGACCCGATGCGCTGCGCCGGGCGATCAGGGCTGGCTGACCGCGGGATCCGCGACCGCCGCGCCGGTGTCGCGCGTCGCGTCGTCCGCCCCCCGGACGCGCTCGGCGGACCGGGCGGAGAGCTTCGCGCGGGTCTTCGGACCGCTCGGGGTCAGGGTCAGGTCGCGGGTGAAGCGGTCGGCCATCGCGCAGTACGGCGCGGCCGGGGCGGGGGGCTGGGCCCCGGCGACGGGCTGCCCGGCGGCGAACGCCCCGGCGTCGGCGGTCAGCACCTTGCACAGCCCGCGCAGGTTGTCGCGGGAGAGCAGGTGGTAGCTCGGGGTCTCCTTCGCCCCGCCGACGTTGTACCGCGCCCAGGTGCCCAGGTCGTACGAGGGCAGCTCGGCCCGGAGCTGCCGCTCCGCGCGGACGTAGAGCGCGTTGACCTTGCCGTCCTGTGTGGCGGCTGCGACCTCGTGCAGCGCCGAGACGGTCTGCGAGAACGCGTTGAGGACCCGCGTCTTCGCGAACGTGTAGAGCAGCAGGTGGTCGCCGGCGGTGCCCTTCAGCCGCGCGCCGGTGGGCGTGCTGCGACGCAGCAGCCCGACCGACCGCAGGGCGGTGTCGCGGTACTTCGGGTCGCCGAGCTTCGTGGTCGTGCGGACGAGGGACTGCATCGCGGTGGCCTGCGCCATCCCGGAGCCCCAGGGCGGCTTGCCGCCGCCGAAGTCGAAGAGGTACTGCCACGCGGGGCCGCCGGCGCGGTCCGACGCCAGGCGCAGCGCCTCGTCCTGGATCGCGCGGAGCTGCTCGAGCTTGGCGGGCGTCGTGGTCGTCGCCAGCGCGTTGGCCAGCCCGAACGTGGCGAGCCACTGGATCTGCAGGCCCTCGCCCTTGTAGTACTGCCACGTCAGCGGGCTGCCGGGGACGATCGGCCGCGAGCGGTCGCCGGGCGCGGCCTTCGTGGCCCACCACTCGCGGTTGACCTGCAGCGTGAGGAAGACGCTCGGGGCCAGCGACGCGGTCAGGTCGCGCTCGGCGGCGATCGTCTCGGTGTTCTGCGCGACGCCCTGCAGCTCGGTCCTCGCGGTGCCCTTCGGGGCGGCCTTCGCCCGGGCGACGACGTCGCGGTAGAGGGTCCGCCACTCCGACCGCTGCGCCGCGGTGATGTCCCCGGCGAGCTGCAGCTTGCGCAGCTCGCCCTCCACCGTGTACCTGGGCTTCTTCGGCTTCTTCTTCGCGGGCTTCTTCGCCGACGGCTTCTTCGTGGCGGCGTCCGCCGGGGCGGCCCCGAGCGGGCCGGGACCGGGCAGGAGCGCCGGTGCGGCGACGCCGAGGACGAGGGCGGCCGCGACCGCCGGGACGGTCCGGCGACGGGCGGGTGCGGGGGAGGACACGACCAGCGATGGTAGGCACGCGCCTCGGGCATCCGCGCAGGTTCGGTTGCGCCGGTGGCCGGACCCGCGGGGCTCCCGGCGCGTGCCCCGGCGGCCCCCGACCGCCCGCGGAGGTCGCCCCGGAGGAGCGCCTCAGGCGTCCGCGATGCTGCGGATCAGCTCGTCGACCTCGGCCTGGAAGTCGCCCTCCGGCTGGCCCTTGCGCCGCCGCCGGGCCTGCCGGGCCCCGACGATCGCCTCGACCTCCGCCCGGACCTCGGTGTCGACGTCCGTGCGCCTGGAGGCCGACAGGAGGTCGCGCATCTCGGCGTCGATGTCGCCGGGCGTCTCGCCCCGGGCGATCCGCCGGCGGTTGCGGGCCTCGAGCATCTGGCGCACCTCGTCCTCGCGCATCTCGGGCGTCTCGACGCCCGGATCCCCGGTCGAGGCGGTGAACGCGTTGCCGCCGATCGAGCTGTGCGGTGGCGCGCCCCCGAAGATGAACGTGCCGATCGCGATCAGGCCCGAGATGGCCACTACGGAGAAGATCACGATGCCGAACGCCGACTGCACCCGTCCAGTGTGCCCCACGGAGGGGCCGCCGGGGGGCATCCGGCCGCGACGGACCCTGGTCGGAGGGCGCCCGCGCCTGCGATGCTGGGTCCGTGGCCGCGGACACCCCCACCACGGAGCGTCGCCGGCAGGCCCGCCAGGCGGCCCGCGAGGCCGCGCGCCAGGCCGTCGGTCCGGGCGCCGAGGCCCCGGCCGAGGAGTCGACCCCGGGGCGGGGCGGCCGTCCGGCGGGCCCCGGCGACCCGCTCTCGGGCGCGCTGCGCCGCGCGGGACTGGTCCGGCTGCTGGTGCTCCAGCTCCTGGACGGCGAGGAGCCGGCCTACGGCAACCGGCTGATCGAGCGCATCCGCGAGCTCTCCGGGGGCCTCGTGACGGTCAACCCGAACACGATGTACCCGCTGCTGCGCCGGCTGGAGGACGAGGGCCTGGCGGTCGGGGAGTGGGAGCACCCCGTCCGGCGGTCGCGGCGCTTCTACCGGATCACCGACGCCGGGGCCGCCGAGCGCGAGACGCTCCGCGACGACGTGCTGCCGACGCTCGACGAGGTCGCCGACGCGGTCGCGAGCCTCCGTCGCGAGCTCACCGGGTGAGGCCCTCCGACGCCCGTCCCGGGGCCCCTCGCGGCCGACGGATCGGGCAGGGGCCCCGCTAGGCTCCCTGGCCTCCGGCGGCGCGCCCAGCGGCGCCCCCGGCCCCCGCATCCGAGCTCAGGAGCAGTCCAGCCGCCATGTCCTTCGTTTTCAAGGCCGCCGTCGTCGGTGCCGGCACGATGGGCGGGCAGATCGCGCAGACGATCGCCGCCGCCGGGATCGACGTCGTCCTCAAGGACGTCAAGCAGGAGCTCGTCGACCACGGCATCGCCGTCGCGACCGGGGTGACCGAGAAGCAGGTCGGCCGCCTGGTCAAGAAGGGCAAGCTCTCCGAGGAGGACGCCGAGGCGCACGTCGCCGAGGTCGTGGGCCGCATCGAGGGCACGCTGAGCTACGACTCCTTCGGCGACGTGGACTTCGTCATCGAGGCCGTCCCGGAGAAGCTCGAGATCAAGCAGGCCGTCTTCGCCGAGCTCGACGCCGTCACGCCCGGCCACGCGATCCTCGCCTCGAACACGTCGGGTCTCGCGATCTCCGACATCGCCGTCGCGACCGTCCGCCCGGACAAGGTCGTGGGCACCCACTACTTCTTCCCGGCGTCGGTCATGCCGCTGCTCGAGATCGTGGAGGGGGACCTGACCTCCCCCGAGACGATCGCCACGACCTACGCCTTCGCGCAGGCCACGAAGAAGCAGCCGATCGTCGTCGGCGAGGGCCCGGGCTTCACGGTCAACCGCATCCTCGCCGCCTCGATGTCGGAGATCTTCCGCGCGCAGCAGGAGCAGGGCCTCTCGATCCAGAAGATCGACGACGGCCTGAAGGGCAAGGCGCTGCCGATGGGCCCGTTCTTCCTGATGAACTCGCTGGGCCTGGACCCGTCCCTGCACCTGCAGGAGCAGATGGTCGAGGAGGTCGACGAGGGCGACACGTCGACGTCGGCGCGCTTCTTCAACCACGCCCGGCAGACGGAGCTCGTCGCCCAGGGCGACCTCGGCGCGAAGACCGGCGACGGCTTCTACAAGAAGGACGGCTCGTCGAACGTCGAGGGCGACGCCGATCCCGACATCGACCAGCTCGTGAACCTGTCGCACCTCGCGATGGTGCGCGAGGCGCTGCTCCTGATCGAGGACGGCGACGCGACGGTCCGCGACGTGGACCTCGGCATGGCCGCCGGCACGGGGCTGGACCCCAAGCGCGGCATCATGCCGCCGCTCCTGAAGTGCGACGTCGAGGGCCTCGACGTGGTCCTCGAGCGCTTCGAGACCGCCGCGGAGGAGCACGGCGACCGCTTCGACGCCCCGCCGACGCTGCGCCGCCTCGTGGCCCAGGGCCGCCTGGGCCAGAAGTCCGGCCAGGGCTTCTACGCCTACCCGCAGTACGACGACACGCAGGTCGCCGAGACGGTGAAGCTCGAGACCCGCGAGCACGGCGTCGTCATCGCCTGGCTCGACAACCCGCCCGTCAACTCGATCTCGCCGGCGGTCGTCCAGGATCTCCAGAAGGTCTGGGACCACGTCGAGCAGGACGGCACCACGCGCGCCGTCGTCTTCGCCTCGGCCTCGCCGATGTCGGCCGTCTTCTCCGCGGGCGCCGACATCAAGGCGTTCACGCAGATGGACGCCGACCAGGGCCGCGAGCTCATGGACCAGGCGCACAACGTCTTCCGGCGCTTCGGGCACTCCTCGATCGTCACGGTCGGCGCGATCAACTCGATCGCGTTCGGCGGCGGCTCCGAGCTGGCGCTCGCCATGGACGTGCGGATCGCCGCCCAGTCCGCCGCCTTCGGCCAGCCCGAGATCAAGCTCGGCCTGATCCCGGGCTTCGGCGGCACGCAGCGGCTGCGCCGCCTCGTGGGCCAGCCCAAGGCCCTCGAGCTCAACCTCGTCGGCGACCCGATCCTCGCCGACGAGGCCTACGCCCACGGCCTCGTCAACACCGTGGTCCCCGACCACGAGCTGCTCGACGTCGCGCTGAACTGGGCGCGCCGCCTGGCCGGCCAGGCACCGCTGGCGGTCGAGAAGATCAAGCAGGTCTCCGACGTCGCCGACCTCGTCGACGGCATCCAGGCGGAGAAGGACGCGTTCGCGGACATCTTCGCCACCGACGACGCGTCCGAGGGCATC
The DNA here is from genome assembly GCF_030655195.1 of Patulibacter sp. Classification (GTDB taxonomy): domain Bacteria; phylum Actinomycetota; class Thermoleophilia; order Solirubrobacterales; family Solirubrobacteraceae; genus Patulibacter. The sequence goes on from NZ_JAURWA010000185.1 coordinate 12,089, forward strand.
AGCGCGTTCCTCGGCAAGCGCGACGCCCGCTGGACCGGGAAGTAGCTCCGCGATGAGCACCACGACCGGCACGGACGGGCACGACCGCCTCGCGCGGCTCGTCGCCGACGCCGGGTCGGTCGTGGCGCTCACGGGGGCCGGGATCTCCGTCCCCTCGGGGATCCCGGACTTCCGCAGCCCCGAGACCGGGTTGTGGGCGAACGTCGATCCGATGACGATCGCCCACGTCGACGTCTGGCGCGCGGACCCCGTGCGGTTCTGGGCCTACTACGGCGAGCGCTTCGCCCGCCTCGGCGGCGTGCAGCCCAACGACGCGCACCGGGCGCTGGCGGAGCTCGAGCGGCGCGGCCGGCTGCAGGCGGTCCTGACCCAGAACATCGACGGGCTGCACGAGCGGGCGGGGTCCACCGACGTCGTCGAGCTGCACGGCTCGATCGCCGGGTGCCACTGTCCCGCCTGCGGTGCGCGCGAGCCGCTGAAGACGGTCCTGCGGCTGATCGCGGACGCCGACGACGGGGTGCCCCGGTGCGCCGTGTGCGCGGGGGTGCTGAAGCCCGACGTCGTGCTCTTCGGCGACATGCTGCCCGTCGATGCCGAGTACCGCTCGCGGAGCCTGGCGGGCACCTGCGACCTGCTGCTGTGCATCGGCAGCTCGCTGCAGGTCTGGCCCGTCGCGGGTCTGCCCGAGCGGACGCTGGAGGCCGGCGGCGCGGTCGCGATCGTCACGGCGAGCGCGACGCCCTACGACGACGCGGCGGCGGTGCGCCTCGGGGGCGACGTGGTCGACGAGCTCCAGGGGCTGCTCGCCGCGTTGGACCGCCTCGGAGCCTGAGCCGCGGCCGGGGCGCGGCCGGAGCCGCGCGCCGCTGCACCCTCGACCCGGACGTCGGCCGGATCCGCCGCTGGTCGGCGGCAGTACGCCCCGACGGTCGGTCGACCCGGGGTCAGCCCGGCGGCAGCGGCCCGAGCCGCTCGCCGACGCGGCGCCCGCCGGCCCTGCGGGCCAGCGCCGTCGCGACGGCCTGCAGCACCGCGCGGACGACGGCGTCCTGCGCGTCGTCGAGCCCGCCGCGGACGGCCGCGGACGCCGCGTCGGCGACCTCGGGCCGCGCGAGGCGCAGCCCCGCGATGGCCTCGTCCAGGTGCGGGGCGGCGCGCCAGGGCTCGAGCTCGGCGATCGCCGCCTCCAGCGCCATGCGCAGGCCGAGGGCGGCCTCGCGCACGCGGCCGTCCGTCAGGTCCTGCCGGGCGCGCAGGGTCAGCACCTCGGCGGCCAGGACGGCGTCCCGCCCGCTCAGGAGCTCCGCGAGGCGCTCGTCCGAGCTGGTGCCCGTCGCGGCGCGGCGCAGCCGGGGTGCACCCCCCGGCCCGACGGGGACGGTGCGCCCGGACGTCCAGCGCCCGTAGGCGCCCTCGGCGCCGGTCCCGAACGCGATCGTCGCGCGCGTCAGGTCGCGGGGGCGCACGATCCGCGCGTCGGGGTCGGCCGCGGCGACGGCGGCGAGGTGCAGCAGGCGGCGCAGGACCTCGAGCGCCTCGGTGACCGCCGCGGACCCGTCGGCCCGGGCGAGCCAGCGCTCCGGGTCGCGGGCCTCGAGCGGGTCCGCGTCGACGACCGTCAGCTTGGTGGCGAGCTGGACGGCCTCCTCGTCCGGTGCGCCCCGGATCCGCCGGAAGCGCCGGCGGGGTCGCTCCGTCGTCTCGACGACGACCACCGCGCGGGCGCGGTTGGCGTGCCCGCGCACCGTCCACCGACCGTCGCCGAGGTCGACCTCGCCCGGGACCTCGACCTGGACGATCCGGAAGAGCTCGACCTCGGCCTCGGCCTGGTCGGCCACGCTCAGTCGCCGGCCGCGCGGGGGCCCCGCGCCTTGACCGCGTACTTCGAGGGGGTCTCGAGCACGGTGGGGTTGTCGATGTCCGCGATGCGGTCGATCAGCTTGATCCACTGCCCGGGCTTGAGGACCTGCGCGACCTGGGCGCCGAGGGCGCCGCCGCCCGTCACCGTCGGGCGGAACCCGACGTGGATGTGGTCGTCGTGGTCGGGCATGTAGATCGTGTTGTCCGCACCCTGGAAGGTCATCAGCGAGATGATCTGGTGCGGCTCCAGCGTGCCCTGCAGGCCGAGGAGGATCCGGATGGTCTGCTCGGTGATCGAGCCGGGGCCCTGCGTGTCCTTCGTGATCCGGATGCCGTTGACCGACGAGATGTCGACCGCGTTGCCCGAGTCGTGCTCGGAGACGTTGCCCGACGACGTGATCGCGCCGGCGCGGGCGAGCGACGACACGCCGATGCGCAGGCCGCTGGCGGTCAGGTACGAGAGGGTGGCGAGCACGCGCCGGTCGATCGCCCCGGCCTCGATCTGGCGGCGGCCGGCCTCGTAGATGTCGAGACCCCGGTCCGCGAGCACGCGCTCCTGCAGCTGCTGCTTGCTCATGAGCAGGATCTGGCCGGCGGAGGCGCCGTCCGTGGTCCGGAAGAGGGCCGAGGAGGCCTTGGCCCGGTAGACGGTGGTGGACTCGAGGAGCTTCCAGCCGTCGAGGATCGGCTTGGGGTCGACGCGCGGGGCGCCCTTGCCGGCGGGCCGGACCTCGAACTGCAGGTGCGGCGAGCTCTCGGCGTCCGTCTTCCCGATCCGGCCGAGGATCGTGCCGGCCATGACGCGCGAGCCCTTGCGTAGCCGCTCGAGCTGGACGTCGTCCTTCGTCAGGCCGTGCAGCGTGGAGAGGTAGCTCGAGAAGGTCGCGTCGTCGGCGTGGGCCTGGTCGAGCTGGTCCGCGCCGCCGTGCTTTCGGGCCTCGGGCCGGCCGGGGTTGGCGAACACGGGCTCGCCGCCGGCGGTCGGTGCGACGGGCCCCTGCGGGGCGGCGACGGCGGGGTCGCGGGCGACGGAGCTGCCGGCGCTGTCGGCGGCCTGGCGGCCGGCGGACGCGGCCTCGGTCGGCGCCGGGTCCTTCGCGGCCGCGGCCGCCTTCCGGGCCAGGTCGGACGCCGTGGTGGTGGTGTCCTCCTTGGCGACGGGGTGCAGCGGCGAGACCTTCTTCAGGTTGCCGTACGTGTAGGTGTTGCCGTAGGCGTCCCGCAGACGGACGAAGCGCCCGAGCCGCGCGCTGCGGCCGATCTGCGTGACGGTGCCGTCCTGGACGGCGACGGCGGGCGCCCCGGCCTTCGCGAACAGGTCGATCGACGAGCGGGAGGCGTCGGACTCGACCGCCTTGGCGGCGTTGCCCCCGGTGGTCCTCGTGCGGGCCTTGCGGTTGCTGTCGTCGCCGACGTACTGGGTCTTCGCGGCGACGGGGAAGACGCCCTGGGTCAGCCCGGTGAGCGACCCGACGAGGTCGTCCGGCAGGCCGGACACCAGGCGCGCCCGGAGCATGACCTGGTCGACGTACCAGTCGGCGTGGTTGTAGGCGAAGACGGCCTTGCGCAGGGACTTCTGGCCCCCGGCGGCCCGCAGGTACCGGGCCGCGGCGAAGATCGCGTCGACCGGGTTGTACGGGTCGGCCTTCCCGTCGCCGTTGGCGTCGACCCCGTAGGCCTTCCAGGTCGACGGCATGAACTGCATCCAGCCCCGGGCGCCGGCGGAGGAGACGGAGAGGTTGCGACCGTAGTCCGTCTCGATCTCGTTGATCGCGGCGAGGACCTCCCAGCGGATGCCGTACTCGATGCCGGCGGCCTGGTAGATCGGCAGCAGGAACGGCGGGATCCGGAACTTGTCGATGAAGAAGTTCGGGACGCCGACCGGCGCGGCGCCCGGGAGGACCTCGGAGAAGGTGGGGTCCGACGGGTCGGGCAGGTCGGCGGCGCGATCGGACCCCGAGGCGTCGGTCGGGTCCGCGGTGGGGGCGGGCGTCGCGGCGGTGCTGCGGCGCTTCTTCGCGCGGGTGACCTTCCGGCCGTCCGTGCGGGCCTTCCGCTCGGCCGCGGCCGCGGCCTCCTGGGCCTTCTCGGTCGCCTCGCGGCCGCTGCCGCCGCTGTCGTCGCCGACGGAGTCGTCGGCCAGGGCGGCCTTCTCGGCCGCGGTCGGGGCGGTCGTCGTGCCGGCCGGCGGCACCGGCCCGGTGGTCGTCGTGGCGGCGGGGTCCGTCGGGGCGGCGGCCGGAGCCGTCGCGGCGTCCGCGTCGCGCACGGCGACGACGGGAGCGCCGAGGTCCGGCAGGGGGATCTGCTCGACCGGGGTGCCTGGCGGCACGTCGACCTGGACCACGACGGTCCGGCCGCCCGCGAGGGTGACGTCCAGCGTGCGCGCCTCGGCGCCGGCCTGGACCGTGGCGCCGAAGCCCGCGGCGACGACACCGGCGGCGGAGAGCCCGACGAGGAGCTTGCGTGTCGACAACGGCATGGTGCGGTCCGGCCTCCTCAGCGCGCCGCGGCGCGACACAGATTCGCGCACAGTACCACGGGTTTCCGGCGTTTCGCGCACCGCGGCGGGGCCCGTCCGGCCTGCCGGGCGGGGCCGCGCGACGACGTACGCGGACGTGTCCGGGCGCACGAGACGATGGACTAGGGTGCGGGACCCGGCGACCCTGCGGACGGCCACCCCGTCCGCCCGCCCCTCCACCGACGCCCGACAGCAGAGGCCGCACGCGCATGACCGACGACCAGTCCCCGTCCTCGAAGGACCTCCGCGACCGCGTGAGGGGCGCCAGCGAGGAGACCATCGGCAAGCTCGCCCAGGAGCTGCTCGGCAACCCCATCGTCACCGGCGCCGTGCAGCGGGCCATGGACGTCCGTGAGCGCGCGACGCAGGCCCAGGAGGCCGCGTTCGGCGCCCTCAACGTCCCGACGGCGGCGGACATCGAGCGCCTGACGCGCCGGGTGCGCAACGTCGCCCAGCGCCTCGAGTCCATCGAGGACGCGGTCGACCGGGTCGACGAGCGCCTCGGCTCGATCGCCGACAAGGATCCCGGCGCACCGAACGAGAAGGCCCTGGCCGACCTCGCGAAGCGCCTCGACGCGATCCAGTCGTCGATCGACGCCCTCGCGAAGGACCAGAAGAAGGGCTGAGCCGGAGGCGGGTCCGCGCCCGGAGCGTGCGTCCGCCCCGCCGGGTCGCCCTGCGGGTGCGTCCGGCCCGCGGCCTCGCGGGCCGGGCGGACCTCAGTCCCGGGCCACGGCCTCGACGCCGAGCGCGGCGGCCGCCGCGAGGCCCACGGCGCGCCACCACGCGCCCCGGGCCTCCTCCTCCTCGTCCGCGTGCGGGAACGCGAGGACGACCGCCGCGGGCACGCCCAGGCGCTCCGCCGCCGCGAGCACCGCCGCGCTCTGCCGGTCCACCGCCCCGGCTCCCCGGTGGAGCGGGGGCGGCGGGCCGCCGTCGGCGGGCAGCAGGTCGACGGACACCACGCCGGTCTCCCGCAGGCCGAGCCCGCGGAGGCGATCGAGCAGGCCCCCGTCCGGGCGCACCTCCTCGCCCGGCGACCGACCGAGCGCCGCGGACGTCCCGTCGTGGGAGACGGCGAAGGAGACGGCCCGGAGCGCGGCCGGGGCGGACGAGGGACCCGTGGCCGCGTCGGACGCGGCCGGCTCCTCGGCCGGCTCCTCGGTCGGGTCCGCTCCGCGCCCCCCGGGGCCCGGAGGAGCGACGCCGGGGCCCGCCGGGACGGCGGAGCCCGCGCGCACCACGCGGCGCACTCCTGCGTCGACCGCCTCGCGGAGCACCGCGGCGGCGCTCGGCCCGCCCGTGCCGGTCGACAGGACGCTGAGCGGCGCGTCGTCGGACGCCGTCCCGGTGTAGCCCCACAGGCCGCGCGCGTGGTTGCTCATGAGCGGTGGGCGGGCGAGCAGGACCTGGGCGAGCGCGAGCGCCCGCCCGGGGTCGCCGACGAGGATCGCCCGGTCCGCGACGGGATGGCCCACGCGGAGCAGCGGCGGAAGCGTTCGGGTCGGGGTCACGGGCGCGGCCGAGGATAGACTGGCCGCGTGGACACGGACCCCTCGAGCGACGCGATCGACCCGGCGCCCGTGCCCGGTGCCGCACCCGAGGGCCCGGGCGACCCCGGCACCAGCCGCTCCGCGCGCGTCGAGGCCGTCCGGCGTGCGATGGACCAGGCGCTCCAGGCCACCGCCGGGGCCCCGGCGTCCACGCGCGCGCGGGCCCAGGACCTCGCGGACGAGCTGGGTTCCGTCGTCACGCGCGTGCGTGGAGCGCTCGAGGACCTCAGCGCCGCCGGCACCTCGCAGGCCGGCGTGCTGGCCGACGAGGTGCAGCAGGTCGTGGGTCGCCTCGGGCGCACCCTCGACGACGTGCGCCCCGCGACCGGGGACGATCTGCGCCGGCTCGACGAGCGGCTCGCCCGGATCGAGGCCCGCCTGGACCGGATCGAGGGCGAGGAGGGGCGCGGTGCCGGCCCCTCCGCGACGCCGTGAGGCGACTCGGGTTGACGCCGCGGGCGTCGGGCGGGTATGACTGACACCGACGACAGAGCCTCCGGCCAGAACGTGGGTGAGCAGTCACCTGCGAGGCGCCGCCCCTTCCTGGGACGAGCGCCGAGGGCCGACGATGCGGGTCGAGACACCCGCGGGCGGCGGGGCCCGAGAGGGTCCCGCCGCCACACTTCGCAGGCCGGGCCCGACGTCGAGGCGCAGGACGATCCCCGCGACCTCGGCCGGGCCCGCGTCGCCGAGCTCGTCGGGGTCTCGGAGGGCACGCTGCGGCGCTGGGTCGGGCTCGGTCTGGTCCCGCTGGAGGACGGCGCGTGGACGGCGGCGTCGCTGAACCACGCGCGCGTCGTCCAACGACTGCGGTCGAAGGGCCGCTCCCTGTCGGACATCGCGCTCGTCGCCGAGCGCAACGGCTCGGTCCTCGACTACCTCGGGGGCCTGCTCGCGCCGGCCACGCGGCACGTCACGCCCGAGGAGGTCGCGGAGCGGACCGGGCTGGAGCCCGCGCTGGTCCGGCGCGTCGGGGAGGCCTTCGGCTTCAGCGCCCAGAGCGTCGAGCGGATCGCGGCGGACGACGTCCGGCTGTTCGAGCACGTCGCCACCGCGCTGGACGCGGGCTTCCCGCTGGTGGCGCTGCTGCAGCTCGCCCGGATCTACGGCCAGGCCCTCGGTCGCGTCGCCGACGCCGAGGTCCGGATGTTCCGCCTCTACGTGCGCGACCCGCTGATCCGCGAGAACGCGTCGGCGCTGGAGGCCGCGGAGGCGGTCGCCGAGCTGGCCTCGCACGTCATGCCGCTCGCCGACCGGCTGATCGAGGACGTCCACCGGAGGTCCCTGCACTGGTTCATCGAGCAGGACGCCGTCAGCCTCGTCGAGCAGGCGCTGGACGAGGACGCGCTGCTGGGCCTCGGCCGGCTGCGGGTCACCATCGCCTTCGCGGACCTCGCGGGGTTCACCCGCCTGACCGAGGAGCAGGGCGACGAGGAGGCCGTCGACGCCGTGGAGCGCTTCGTCGACGCGGTCGACGCCTCGCTGCCCGACGACGCCCGGATCCTGAAGACGATCGGCGACGAGGTCATGGTGATCGCGGACGCCGCGGCCGGCCTCGTGGACTGGGCCGTCGAGTTCCAGGCCCGCCAGCCCGCCGGCCCGCGGACCCGGATCGGCATCCACGAGGGCGAGGTCCTCTTCCGCGACGGCGACTACTTCGGCCGCGAGGTCAACCGGGCCGCCCGGGTCGTCGCGCGCGCCGGGCCGGGCGAGGTCCTCGTCACGGACGCGATCGCCGCGCACCCCGTGCGGCAGGTCGCCTACGACCCGATCGGCGACGTCCGGCTCAAGGGCTTCAAGGCGCCGACGGCGCTCTACGTCGCCCGGCGGCGCGCGGGCTCCGGGCCGGCGTGAGCACCGACGTCGCGGGGCGGGTCGCGGCGCTCGGGCTGCTCGGGGCCGGGGAGCCCGTCGTCGTCGCGTTCTCGGGCGGGCGGGACTCGCTCTGCCTGCTGGACGTCGCGGTGGGCCTGGCGGGTCCGGGCGCGGTGCTCGCCGTCCACGTCCACCACGGGCTCCGGGGGCCCGACGCCGACCGGGACGCCGTGTCGGCCGCGGCGACGGCCGGGCGGGTGGGCGCCGCCGTCCGCGTCCGTCGGCTGACGGTGCCGGGGACCCTGCGTGCCTCCGGCTCCTCCCCGGTCGGGTGGGCCCGCGACGCCCGGCGCGAGGCGCTCCGTGCCGCGGCGGACGCCTGGGCCGGTCCCGGCACGCGGGTGCTCGTCGGCCACACCGCGACGGACCAGGCGGAGACCGTGCTGCTGCGGGCCGTCTCCTCCCCGGGGACCCGGTCGCTCTCGGGGATCGCCCCGCGCGACGACCGCCGCGGCGTGCTGCGGCCGCTGCTGGAGGCGGGCGTGACGCGGGGGGAGGCGGGCGACTGGTGCACGGCCCGCGGCCTGCGCTGGAGGGACGACCCGACGAACCCCGGGACGCCGCGGGGCCGGGTCCGCGCGCTCCTGCCGCAGCTCGAGCGCATCGACGCGCGGGCGGTGGCGGCGCTCGGGCGCACCGCGGCCCTGGCGCGGGAGGACGACGACGCGCTGGTGGTCGCCGCGAGCGCCCTGGTCGGGCCGGAGGGCGACGTCGCCCTGCGGGCGCTGGGCGCGGCGCCCGTCGCGGTCGGCCGCCGCGTGCTCCGGCGCCTGGCCGAGGACGCCGTCGGTGCACCGTGTCCGCGCGTCGGGGCCCGGCTGCCCGACGTGCTCGCGCTCCGACCGGAGGGCGGCGGGACCGCGGCGCTCGACGTGGGCGACGGGGTGCGGGTGCTCGTCCGGGCCGGTCGGCTGCGCTGCGCCGCGTCGCCGCCACGGGAGGGCTGACGCGCGGGCGGCGGCGGCCACCGCCCCCCGGCCGTCGCCTACACTCCCGCCCCGTGCGCGACCCGAACATCGGTGAGATCCTGATCCAGGCCGACGAGCTGCAGGCCCGGATCGCCGATCTCGGCGCCGAGATCAGCCGGGACTACGAGGGTCGCGAGATCCTCATCGTCTGCGTGCTGAAGGGCGCGGTGCTCTTCGTCGCCGATCTCATGCGGCAGGTCACGGTGCCCGTGGAGGTCGACTTCATGGCCGTCTCGTCCTACGGCTCGGCCACGCGGTCCAGCGGCGTCGTCCGGATCCTCAAGGACCTCGACGCGTCCATCGAGGGCAAGAACGTCCTCATCGTCGAGGACATCGTGGACTCCGGCCTGACGCTCCAGTACCTCATGCGCAACCTGCGCTCGCGCGGGCCCGCGTCGATCGAGGTCTGCTCGCTGCTGACGAAGCCGAGCCGCCGCGAGGTCGAGGTGCCCATCCGCTACACCGGCTTCGAGCTGCCCGACCGCTACGCGGTCGGCTACGGCCTGGACCTCGCCCAGCGCTACCGCAACCTGCCCTACGTCGCGGCGCTCACCGACGCCGCGATCGCCGCCGCCGGCTGACGGAGCACGGTCCCGCCCCGACGCGGGACGGGTCGCCGGGACCGGCGACCGCGGCCCCACCGGCGCGGCCTGCC
>NZ_JAURWA010000189.1 GCF_030655195.1 Patulibacter sp.
CCGGGCGGCGGCACGGCGGCGGGCCTCGGCCCGGCGTTCCGCCGCCCGCCGGTCGGACGCGCGCTCCCGGGCCAGCGCCTCGCGCCGGTCCGCCGACGACCACGAGGCCACGACCTGCGACAGCGACGAACGCGCCGCGGCGACCGGCGTGGCGGAGACCGTCCCGCCCGCCGGCGCCGCCGGCCCCGCCGGGGCCGCGGTGGGCCGCACCACACCCGCGCGGCGATCGTCCCCGCGAGCGGGCGGGTCGTCCCCGCCCGCCGTCCCCGCCACGACGCCCACGCCGAGCGCCGCCACGGCGAGCCCGGTCGTCAGCGCGAGCCCGGCCTCGGTGACCGCACCGGCACCGGCGGGCAGGACGAGCGCCAGCCGGTCTGCCACGACCTCGCCAACCCGCGTGCGGAAGGGCGACGGCGCGCCGCCCGCCGCGGGACCGCGCCCGGCCCACGGGAGCCAGGCGACGACGATCGGCGGCAGCACGCTCCAGCGACCGCCACGTGCTCGCCGCAGCCGGCCCCGGCAGCCGGCGCAGCGGCGCAGGTGCGGGCGGAGCTCCTGCAGGTCCGCCGGCGATGCGTCACCCGCCGCGAGGCGGTCGATCCGCGGGCCGGCCGCCGCGCAGCCCTCCCCCAGGGCGATGCCCGTGAGGGCCTTGCGCAGGCGGGCGCGGCCCTCGGTGATGTTGCGGTTGACCTTCGTCCGGGTCCAGGAGAGCTCCTCCGCGATCTCGTCGTAGCTGCGGCCCTCCGCCTGCATCCAGAGCGCCAGGCGCTCCTGCGGCTTCAGCCGCGCCAGCGCCTCACGGGCGAGGGCGACGTCCTCCTCGCGCGCCGCGAGGTCGGCGGGCCCGTCGCCGAGGTGGATCAACCGGTGGTCGTCCTCGTCGATCGCGCCTGTGCGGACCCGGCGCTCCCGCACCCGCAGCGCCTCGCGACGGGCGACGACGGCGAGCCAGCCGGCGACGGTCTCGGGGTCGACGCGGTGCTGGTGCCGCAGGAAGCGCTCGGCGGTCGCCTGGACGGCGTCGTGGGCGTCGTCGTCGCAGAGCGAGACGCGACGGGCGCTCGTGTACATGACGCCCTCGTGCTCGGTCAGGGCACGGGCCGGGTCCAGCCCCGGTCGGGGGAGCGGTCTCGGCGGGACGACCGGCCGTTCGGGGGCTCGGGGCAGGTCTGGCGGCTGGGCTTCGGGCATGGGGCGGAGCCGGAGGAGGGCGGCTCACCCGGAGGACCCTCGGACCCGCATCAAATCACCCCCCTGATCGTGACGCCACACCGCGCGCACGACGTACGCCGGTGGCGCCCGGGGGTCAGCCCTCGATCGTGCCGCCGGCGGCGGGCTGCTCCTCCGTCTGCAGCCCGAGCTCGGCGGCCATCAGCGCGACCTCGTCGGCGTCGGGCTCGCACGGGACGCCGCCCTGCAGGTACCCGAGCGGGACGGAGGGCCCGGGGCGCAGGTCCCAGTTGCGCAGACCGAGATCGAACGCCGCCACCGGCACGCCCACGGCCCGTGCGAAGGCGCCGAAGCGCCGCTGCAGCAGCACGGCGTCGCCGGTCAGGAACGCCCGCTTGGCGGACACGGAGACCGGGTCGCGGCCGGCGTCCAGCAGGAGCGACCACGGGGCCGCGTCCAGCAGCCCGACGGCGCCGAGCGACACGAGGAACTCGAAGCGGGCGTCCCGTCCGAGGCCCGGCAGCGCGAGGGCGCGGTAGGCCGCGTCGAACCGCCGGGCGGGGTCGGTGCCGCCGGCCGAGAGCCCGGCCAGCTGCCCGCCGACCCGGGCGGCCCAGTCGCGATAGCCCTGGAGCGTCGCGGTCCCCCGGTCGTGCGCGTGGGCCCCGCGCGGGCCGACCGCGACGTCGCGCAGCGCGTCGGCGGCCGGCAGCGCGTCGTCGCGCCGGACGAGCAGGCGGTCGATCTCGCGGAACGGCTCGTCGCCCTCGAGCGGCCCGTAGTACGCGACCTGGAAGAGGATCCAGGCGGCCTCCTCGCGGTCGTCCGTCTCGCCCCCGGCGAGCGCGCGCGCCGTCGCGTAGGGCCCGGGCGCGTCCGTGGCCATCCGGTCCAGGCGGACCCGGGCACGGGACAGGTGCGAGAGCAGGTCGAGCGCCTCGCCGCTGGAGCGCAGGCCGGGGAGCAGGTCGTGGCTCCAGCCGTCCTCGGCGTGGCGGGTCAGCTTCTTGACGCGCACGCCCGACGCGGCGGGACGGCGGGCACCGACCGCACCCGCGGCCGCGGTGCGCGACACGGCGCGTGAGCCGGCGGCCCGGCTGGAGCTCGTGATCTTCGGGTTGCGGGCCTTCTTGCCCGCGGCCTCCCGCGCGCGGCGCTTCTCCCCGAGACAGACGATGCAGCGGTCTTCACGGCGACCATGACGGCAGAACACCCACCGAGTGTAGGTCAGCGGGGACGGCCGTCCGTGGCCGGCTCCGCCCCTGGTCGCCGACCGTCGCGGCGCCGCCGTGGGCGCCCGCCCCGCGTACGCCGACCGCGCACGAGGCCCACGGCCGCTCAGCGCTCGGCGCGGCCCAGGATCCCGTCGACCAGCAGCGCCCGCAGGACGCCGAGAGCGACCGCCGGATCCTCGCCCCCGCGCTCCGCGAACCGCATCGCGATGTCCATCCCCGCCCCCATCACCCCGGACGCGAGCAGCTCGGTGTCGAGGTCCGCGCCGCCGACGTCGGCCAGCAGGCGGTCGAGGTCCTCGCGGAAGCTCGCGACGACGTGGGTCATGACGTCGCCGGCCGCGTAGGCGCGGATCGTCCCGGCGTTGCGCCGGAACATCGCCAGCAGGTCCTGGCGCTCCATGAGCAGGCCGAAGTACGCCGCCGCCCCGAGCTCGACGGCCTCGCGCGGCGTCGTCGCCGCCTGCCGGGCCTCGGTCATCCGCCGGTCCGCCTCGGCCACGTGCTCGCCGACGAACTCCGCCAGGATCGCGTCCTTGTCGGCGAAGTAGTTGTAGAAGGTGCCCGAGGCCAGGGACGTGCGCCGGACGATGTCGCGCACCGTCGTCGCGCCGAAGCCGAGCTCGGAGAACGCCTCGATGGCCGCGGCCCGGATCTCCTCGCGGTTGGCGGCCTTGGTGGCCTCCCGCTTGCCGAGGGGTGGCGCGGCGGCGTCGATCGTGGCGGGCAGGGGGACGTCGGTCATCGGCGGGACCCCAGCCTAGTGCCCGGGGTGGCGGCGCGGTGCTCGACGACGGGGTCGGGGGCGGCCCGCCGCGGACGACGGCCCGCCGCCGTCACCGGCGGGTGCCCCGGGCGCCCGCGGACGCGCCGCGTCCCGCCCGCCGGTCGCCG